>NZ_JBFUHB010000008.1:0-157712 GCF_056402595.1 Sphingomonas sp. P3_C6 | reverse complement strand
TCGAGCAGCTCTTCGCCAAAATCAAGAAACTGCTCAGGCGAATGGCACCTCGATCCTTCGACGCCATATGCAACGCCCTCAAGACCATCCTCGAAACTGTCAGACCTGCCGAATGTGCAAACTACCTCAAACACGCCGGGTACGTGCAAACCTGATCGAGAATGACTCTAGACACCTTCAGCCCAGATGAATGCCGCAATTACTTGCTCAACTCCGGATACGGATCAAGCTAATGTCATCCGACTCTAACACCGACCGCGTGCACCATTCCGCCACATCCAGAGTCAGACTCGTCTGACCTGAATCGTCACCCTGGAATTGTTCCTGGCGCCATCGTGCCGCGCACCGACGGGCTTCGGCTCCTGCGGCCCGATGGATGCCGGAACAAGTCCGGCATGACGGAAATCTGCGCTTCAGACCCTAATGGCATGGCGAGTGATCAATCGGCGGGCGAATGAAGGGCACACGGACTGCTGTCCGACCGTACGTCCCGTGTAAGCATGTGCCTTTCGCCGGTGCGACCTACACAGGTCGCCTCCGTCCTGCTATTCCCATGTGCGAGGAACCGTCCGGGCGAGCCAGTCCGCCGACGGTGGGGTTGCCGGCTTGAGCTTCCCGCTCGCCTCCCGTGTCGGGCATCGCGAGCGGGAGGGGCCAGCCGGCTCATCCGTTCTGGATGGAGCGTCGTATGTCGCTGGCGAAGCCCTTGATCGTGAAGCCGTCGGGCATCTCGTCGATCAGGATGAGGTCGGAGATCGCATTATTGGTGCGAAGCGGCCTGATCGCCGTATACTCGGGGGAGTTATACCAAGTCGTTGCGGCCTCTCGGTTCGGGAACTCCATGAGCACGACAGATCCCGGCCAGGCGCCCTCGACGACGTCGCCAGGTCCTTGGGCAAGCCACTTGCCGCCATAGGGTGCGACGGTCGCCTCAACCTGCTCCAGGTAGCTGAGGCCATCACTGTTCGGAACGTCGCCAGGTATGCGCAGGTGGTTGATAAGATAGGTTTTCATTCTTCCAGTTCCTTCTGGTTGCGGCACGGCACCGCCGGGGGGAGGCAGATCAAACGAGGGAGGCGAACTGAGCCTTGTCGAACGGCTGGAGCGCGCCGACTTGGCCCGAGCGTATCTTTTTCGGCCAGGCCGGATCGCTCAGTAGGGCGCGACCCACGGCGATAAGGTCGAATTCATCCGCACTGAGCCGCTCAAGGAGATTATCGAGCGTGCCGACCGGCGCACCTGTCGACTGGCCTCGGAGTTGCTCGATGAAGTCGGCGCCGGCAAGACCGACCGATCCTACGCTGATCGTTGCGCGGCCCGTCAGCTTGCGCGTCCATCCGGCCAGGTTTAGGTCGGATTCCGGAAATTCAGGCTCCCAGAAGCGTCGTGTCGATGCGTGGAATATATCGACACCAGCGTCGGCGATGGGTGCCAATAGCCGCTCCAGCGCCTCAGGCGTTTCCGCCAGCCGGGCGCCATAATCCTGCTGTTTCCACTGCGAATAGCGGAAGATAACGGGGAAATCGGTGCCGATCGCGTCGCGAACGGCGCGTACGACCTCGACCGCGAAGCGCGTCCGTTCGATCGCGTCACCGCCATAAAGGTCTGCTCGCGTGTTGGAACCGGCCCAGAGAAACTGGTCGATAAGATAGCCATGTGCGCCGTGCAGTTCGACCGCATCGAAGCCGAGTGCACGGGCGGCCGCAGCTGCCTGCGCGAACGCGTCGATCGTGTCCGCAATATCCGCGTCACTCATCCCGCGGAAGTCGGGGGGCGTATCAGCCGGGCCTTCCGATGGAGCGTCGGGATGCGGGCCCGTGCCGGGGCTGCGGGCGATGCCCTGATGCCAGAGTTGCGGCGCGATCCGTCCGCCTGCCGTATGCACTTCGGACACGACCCGCGCCCAGCCCCTGAGGCTATCGGGCTCGTGGAAATTGGGGATGGCTGCGTCATTCGAGGCTGCAGGGCGTCCGATCGTCGTGCCTTCGGTGATGATAAGTCCCACCCCTCCCTCGGCACGGCGGCGATAATAGTCTGCGACCTCCTGGGTTGGGACGCCGCCCGGGCTGAACCGTCGCGTCATCGGGGCCATGACGATCCGGTTCGGCAAGTCGAGGGAGCCAAGCCGAAACGGGCGAAACAGGGGGGAGACGTCCATGGTTATATCCTCATAATGCGATTCTTGGGCGCGCCGGGTGTATCACGGGGCTCAGAGATGTTCCTGGAACCAGTCGATGGCGGGCCGGGTCGCCGCACTTAGCTGAGCGATGTACGGATCATAGTGGCCGCCTTTGATCATCACGAGTTTCTTGGGCTCGAGCGCCTGCTCATAGGCACTGAGGGCAAGATCGGTAGCGGCAGTCGTGTCCTTCTCGGCGACGATCATCATCAACGGCGTGGGGGATATGCGGTCGATCCAGAGCCCCGGATTGTACATGCGCGCCCAGCGGGTGGAGCGGATCGTCACCTTGTTCTCCCAGATGCCGTCCGGGATCGGCTGAAGGAAGAAGTTGACCGAGTCGAGGCTCCGATAAGACGAGTTCTCGCCGGCATCCGGGCTGACGATCGTCTGATATGCAGGCGCCTCGCCACGCAATTGCGCGCGCTCGTCGGCGGCGAACAGCGCCTCCAGCGCCGCTATTTTTTCCGGAGGCACGCGGCGCAGGCCTGCCGCATGACCATCGATGGTCGGGACCTGTGAGACGATGGCCTTGAGCCGGCGGTCGGTCGCGCCGAGCACGATGGCGTGCCCGCCTGCGTAGCTCGTGCCCCAAAGACCGATGCGGTCCTCGTCTATTTCGGGCCGATCCTGAAGATAGGAGATGGCGCGCCGCCAGTCCGTGATCTGCTGCCAGGGATTTACGTCCTGGCGAGGTTGCCCGCCGCTGTCCCCGAATCCGCGGTGATCGTGCAGCAACACGGCAAAGCCGGCTTTGGCGAATTTTTCGGCGGTTGGTTCGATGCCGTGATATTTCGTTCCGGCATAGCCATGGGCCATGGTGATGCCGCGCAGTTTCCCCGCCCGCTCGTCGGGAAGATACAACCAGGCGGATAGGTCGATGCCCCCTTCGGCGGGAAAGCTGACATGGTGCTTGGTGAACATGAGGGGACTCCCTGATTAAAATTGAGCGAGGTTGCCGAGCATGTCGCCAAGGTGCATTTCGCCCTCGCGCTGCTGGAGGCCGGCGGCCATCGCCGCTTTCATGATGCGCTGGGTTTCAGGACGGGCGACGCCCGCGCCGAACAGCTCTGAATCCCTTCGAAAGGCGTCGGCGTCGGCCAATGCGATCTCGTTCACCCGCTGGCGGATGAGCCTGGCGCCTTCTTGCGGCAGGGTCGCCACGCGCTCGGCAAGGGCGGTGACGAACGGGCCGAGTTCAGCCTGCGGCAATGCCCGGTTGATCCAGCCATAGCGCTCCGCCAGCTCGGCCGAATGATCGTCGGCGCCCAGCATGATTTCGAGTGCGCGGCCCCGCCCCATGAGACGCGTCAGGTGCTGAACCGCGCCAGCCCCGGGAACCAGGCCGAAAGCCGATTCCATCTGGGAGAAGATGGCCGTCTCCCGGGCGGCAAAGCGCATGTCGCACGCCAGTATGAACTCACTGCCGGCCCCGCGAACGCGCCCTTCAATCTGGGCAATGGACACGAAACCAGCTTCGCTCAATCGACGGAACAGCATTCCGATCGAGACTTCGCCGACGAGCCGCGCGGCCTCCTGGCGGTATTCGGCCACCTTGGTCACATCGACATGGGAAATAAAATAATCGGGGTCTGCGCTCGTGAACACCACCACGCGACAGTCGCTTTGCTCGGCATGCTCGATGAGCGACACGAGGTCTCTGACCAGTTCGGGGCCGATAAGGTTCATATGGGGGGCGTCGATCGCCACATGGAGCACGCCTCCCTGTCGGCGGGTTCTGAGTGTTTGAAGGCGAATGTCCATGCGATCACTCCATGGTTGCAATTTGCAACCATTGGATAGCTAAGGCGCATGGTTGCATATTGCAACCATGAATCGTACATTAGGATGCAAGGAGCCAATGACGATGAAACGTGCCCGCTTTGCAGCAGATGCCTGCCCCGTGGCCCGGTCGCTCGATCAGATCGGGGATCGGTGGACCATCCTGATCATCCGCAACGCCCTTGCCGGCACCAGGCGGTTCAGCGACTTTCAGAATCAGCTCGGCATCGCGAAGAACATTCTCTCCGCTCGCCTCGAGAAGCTGGTCGACGACGGCGTGCTCGAGTTGCGCCCCGATCCGTCGGGGTCACGCCACCGGGAATATCACCTTACGGAGAAGGGGAGGAGATTGCGGGTCCTCCTTCTCGCGCTTCGCCAATGGGGTGAAGACCATCTGTTCGAGGATGGTGAGGAAATGACGCTGCTGACCGATCAGCGAGACGGCAAGCCGTTGAGGCGACTTGAGGCGCGCTCGCATGATGGCCGTGAGATGGGCGATTCCGATGCGGTTCTGGAGGTGGGTCGAAGGATCACCGTTTGAGGCGTGTCGCGCATACGACGCAGCTGATCGAAAAACCGCTTTAGCGGGGGCCCCTGACCAACAAATCAAACTGGTTGCACGTCCCCGCGACCAACGTCAAAAATCCCACGCCAAAAGCCTCGCGGGGCTTTTTATCCCACCTCCAACAACCAACAGACCAAACAGCCCGCAAAGCAATCGCTTCGCGGGCCACTACGCGTTCTGAGCCATTTTCCGCTTTGGGGCCACCACGCAACGTCCCCCAGACGCACAGCCGCGCGATGGTAGACCACAGAAAATCTACCTCGCGCTCGACGCCGAAAGCGTCAACTTTAAGCGCGATGTGCAGCAGTCACCACTCGCCATGGTCGGGCCCAGCCTCGGCAGGTCTGCTTGCTGACCGGAGAGGGCGTCGGTGACGGTCGTGATCAATCCGCTCTATTCGATCGCGGGCGTCGCGGTTGGCTTTCTGGTCGGCTTGACCGGTGTCGGGGGCGGGTCGCTGATGACGCCCCTGCTGGTCCTCGCCTTCGGCTTCCACCCGGTCACCGCCGTCGGCACCGATCTGCTCTACGCCTCCGCCACCAAAACCGTCGGGGCCGCGGTCCACGGGTTCAGCGGAACGGTCGACTGGAAAGTGGTCCGCAGGCTCGCACTGGGCAGCGTACCGGCAACGCTCGTGACGCTGGCGGCACTTGCCTATGCCGGCACGACGTTCGAGGGAACCGAGCATGTCGTTACGGTGATGCTGGGCGTCGCCCTCATCGCGACTGCCGTTGCGATGGCGTTTCGTCGGCAGATCCTGGTCCATTATGCCGGGGCGCTCGAAACGACGTCGGATCGGCAGATCATGCGCCTGACCGTCATGCTCGGTGTCGTGCTCGGCGTCCTGGTTTCGCTGTCGTCGGTCGGCGCGGGTGCGCTCGGCATGACCGCCCTTCTGATCCTGTACCCCAAGCTGCCGACCAACCGCCTCGTCGGTTCCGATATCGCCCATGCCGTGCCGCTGACCCTGATCGCCGGCATGGGACATTGGGCGATGGGGTCGGTCGACCTGTCGCTCCTCGCGTCGCTGCTGATTGGGTCGGTACCCGGCATTATCGCCGGCAGCCTGATTTCAGCCCGCGTTCCCGATGGGGTAACGCGCGTGATCCTGGCGGGCACGCTGGCGATCGTCGGCGGCAAGCTGATCTTCTAGATCAGGCCGACTGATCGTCCCTCAGAAGATCGAGCTGGCTCTCCTCCTCGCCGCGGTCGAAGGTCGATAAGGTCACCCCGATCAGCCTGATTCCCGCCCGCAGCGGATAAAGCGTTCGCACCAGCGCGACGGCCGTCTCGTGCAACGTCTCGCGATCGTTCACCGGCGCATGCCTGGTACGGCTGCGCGTCACCGTCTGGAAATCGGCATAACGGCATTTGACCGTCACCGTCCGGCCACGACCGCCCGATTTCTCGCACCACGCCCATACGTCATCGGCCATGGCGCGAACCCCGGCCTCGACCGCTTCCGGCGTGACGAGATCGTCGCCATAGGTCGTCTCCGACCCCGACGACTTGCGCGGCCGGTCAGGCGTCACGATTCGCTCGTCCTCGCCCCGTGCGATCGCGTGATACCAGCTCCCGGCCTTGCCGAAATGCGCCTGCAGGAACGGCAGTTCCTGCGCGCGCAGGTCGGCGCCGGTGAAGATGCCCAGGCGGTTCATCTTCTCGGCCGTCTTTGGCCCGATCCCGTGGAACCGCCCGACCTCCAGCTTCTCGACGAATGCCGCGCCGGCGCCGGGGGTGATGACGCATTGCCCATTGGGCTTGTTCTGGTCCGAGGCGAGCTTGGCGAGGAACTTGTTATAGGAAATGCCCGCCGACGCGGTCAGCCCGGTCGCCTCGAAGATCCGCACGCGAATCTCGGCGGCGGTCTCCGTCGCCGAGGGAAGGGCACGCAGATTCTCCGTCACGTCGAGATAGGCCTCGTCCAGCGACAGTGGCTCGACCAAGGGGGTATAGTCAAGAAAGATAGCCCTGATCTGCTGCGAGACAGCGCGATACACCTCGAAGCGCGGCGGGACGAACACCAGATCCGGACAGCGCCTAAGCGCGGTCACCGACGGCATCGCGCTTCGCACCCCGAACCGCCGCGCTTCGTAACTCGCCGCCGCGACCACGCCGCGCCCGCTGGGGCTCCCGACAGCGAGTGGCCGGCCGCGCAGCGACGGATCGTCGCGCTGCTCCACCGACGCATAAAAGGCGTCCATATCGACATGGATGATCTTGCGGGTCACGGACCCGCCTTCTGGCACCGACGGCACGGTTCAGGAATAGCGCTCCTCTGCCCAGGGATCACCGCGCATGTGATAGCCATTGACCTCCCAGAAGCCGGCCTTGTCGGCGGAAAGGAAGTCGATGCCCTTGATCCACTTCGCGCTCTTCCAGAAATAGAGGTGCGGCACCACCAGCCGGGCCGGCCCGCCATGCTGTCGCGCGAGCGGCTTGCCTTGCCAGCCATGGGCGAGGATCGCGTTCGGCGCGGCAAAATCGGCCAGCGGTATATTGGTGGTATAGCCGTCATAGCCGTGCAGCAGCACGAAACGCGCGTCTTCCCCGGGCTGGACCAGGTCGAGCAGGTCGCGGGTCAGCACGCCCTGCCAGTCATTGTCGTAGCGGGACCAGGTGGTGACGCAGTGGATGTCGGTGCGGATACCGGTCTGGGGCAGCGCCATGAATCCTTTCCAGTCGAGCGCGACCGGATGGTCGACCAGCCCCCCGACCGTCAGCATCCAGCGCTCGGTCGGTACATCGGGTTGCTGGCCCAGGTCGAGCACCGGCCAGTCGCGTACCAGATGCTGCCCCGGCGGCAGGCGTTCAGTATCGGGGCGGGCGCCGTGCCCGGTCAGGAATTTGCCCTCGCTTGCCCAGCGCTGCTTCGATCGGGTGAGCTTGCTCGCTTCGGGGATTTCGTCGTCCATCCGGCGCTCCTCTGCCTGCCCCTTGTTTATAGCACGCGCTTCTCGGGCAAAAGAGCCTTGTCTATCCGGGCGGCCATGCCGACGCTTCGGCCGGCCAGATTGGCCACGGTGAATCGCACCGCGGCGCCCATCAGCTGAGCGCTCTGCGACAGGCTGAGGCCGTAATCCTGCTGGAGCCACTGGATCAGCCCGGTGCTAGCCGCCTTGAGCGCCTCGTCGAGCGAGCCAGCCTGGCCGAGCACCATGATCTCGGTCGGGGATTCAACGCGAGGGCTGGCGAAGGAACGGCCCTTGATCAGCGCGACGCTGAACTCGACCTCCATCGAGGTCTCGAGCGCATATTGCGACGTCTCGCCGTCTCCCTGAAGCGCATGCGCGTCGCCGAGATAGAGCAGCGCGCCGGGCTGCTGGATCGGCAGATAGACGATATTGCCCGCCACCACTTCATTGAAATCCATATTGCCGCCGGTCCGGCCGGTGTCGCCGGTCGACATCGGTGCGGATCCGAAGCCCGGCGCGACCGCCAGTCCGCCCAGCATCGGCCGCATCGGAACGGAGAGGTTCCCGATCGCGCCACTCGCGCCTTCCGGGCTGGCGCGTCCGGTCGCCCGGTCCAGCTTCCAGCGCACCGGCTTGCCCAGGTCGCCGGCTTTGGCGACGAGCCCGGTGCCGAGCGCCCGCCCGACGACGCTATCCAGGCTGTCGGCATAGTCGCGATTGGGCGTCAGGCGCTTGATGTGGATGGCCAGCGTATCGCCGGCCACCGCGCCGGCGACATAGAAGGGGCCGGTCTGCGGGTTGCCGAACAGCGCCTGCGTCACGCCCGCCGCGTCGACCCCGCCCGAATCCACGGTGCTGGTGCGGACAGTGTCGCCCGGCCAGATCGTCAGCACCGGCGCCCGATCGGCGCTGAACAGGTTCGAATAGTCCCCGGGTTTGAAATCATGGGTGCGCGGCGGGCCGTCGGGCCGTTCGGGCAGGCGGCGCGCGGTGAAGCGGTGACGGGCGCGGGCGCCGGGCGTATTGGAATCGGCGAGGTCCGCCTCGCCCGACATGGTCGTGCCGTCGCGCGTGCCGGCATAGCGATATTCGGTGCCCTTGCTGTCGGTCGCGACGAAGCGGACTGCCTTGCCCGATGCGTCGCCGGCCAGGGGATCGCCGTCCAGTTCGCCGGAGAGGCGGGCGCCGTCGCGGGCGAGCGTCATCGTCGAATAGGCGGGCGTGCCCCACATGTCGGTGACGACCAGCCAATGGTCGCTTTCGCCGTCCCGGGCGAATACGGGGCCAGCACAGGACAGGCTGGCCAGGGCAACCAGAAACAGCTTTTTCATGCGGGCCTCCGATATTCGATTACAGTTGTAGTCGATAGCGTGCGGCCACGCGGATGCAAAGCTCGTTACCGCGATCAGGAAATAGGATATATGATCCGTGCGAGCGGAAGTGCCGCCGTGCAGGGGAGGATCGTCGAATGACCGTGTCGCGCTGGATAGCCATGTCGATCGCGCTCGTAGCCGCCGCCGCGGCCGGGGCGGCGACGCAGCAGCCGGTGGGCCAGTTCGTCGATCACCGCGACATCGGCAATCCGCAATTCCCGGGTTCTTCCACCCATGATGCGAAGACCGGCACCTACACGGTCGTCGGTGGCGGGACGAACATGTGGGCGGCACAGGACGACTTCCAGTTCCTGTGGAAACCGATGTCGGGCAATGTCGCGATGCAGACCGATCTCGAGTTCACCAGCCCGAAGCCCGCGCCGACCGCGGGCGGTTTTCTCCACCGCAAGGGTGGCATCGTGCTGCGCCAGGATCTCGATCCGGATTCAGCCTATGTCGATGCGATCCGCATGAGCAACGACCAGCTCTCGCTGCAATATCGCGAAATGAAGGGCGGGCCGACCCGGCTCATCTGGATCAACACGAGCCGGCTTGGCACGGTGAAGCTCGAGAAGGTCGGCGACTATGCCTATCTCTCGGTGCCCGGCCCGGACGGCAAGCTTCGTCGCGCCGGCGGATCATTCAGGCTGAAGATCACCGGCACCTATTATATCGGCCTCGGCGTCTGCGCGCATGACAATAGCACGCGCGAGACCATGGCGTTCCGCAACGTGAAGATCACGCCGCTGCCGGCCAGTGCCGCGGGCCGATCGAACGACACGGTGCTTCAGACGATCCAGGTCGCCAACGAGTTCGAACAGACCGTGCTCCACCGCGGCACCGGCCCGATCGCGGTGGCCGGCTGGTCGCCCGACGGCAAGGACATCGTCTATCGCACCGGCGGCGCGCTGTACCGCGCCGTCGCCTGGGACAGCGACCAGGTGGCGAAGGTTGCCGCCACCCCGACGCTGGCCGCGCCGACGCCGGCCAGCCAATGGGTCTATTCGAGCGCGCCCGCCGGCAGCGGCATGGGCCTGTGGCGTGCCCATGCCGATGGCAGCGCCCGCACCCGGATCGAGACCAGGGGCAGCGCCTTCGACCCGCGCCTGTCGCCCGACGGCAAATGGCTGGTCTATCTCTCGACCGCGGCGCCGGTCCGCACCCTCGGCGCCACCGCCGATGTCGTGCTCCGCCGCATGCCCGTGGCCGACGGCGTGCCCCAGCCGGACAAGACCATCACCCTGTCGAAGTTCAGGGGCGGGGCAGGCTCGCTCGACAAGGCAGCCTGGTCGCCCGATTCACGGCTGATCGCCTTCGTGACGCGCGACTGATCGTCAGGCCGTGCCCGCCCGCGCCTCGAGCGCGGGTCGGTCGCGGATCGTCAACGCGCGTATGCCGGGCAGGGCGACGATGCCCGCTTCCTTCAGCGCGGTCATCTGCCGGCTGACGGTCTCGATGCTCATGCCGAGCACATCGGCGATCTGGCCGCGCGACAAGGGCAGGTCGATGGTCACCGGCCCGTCGGCGCTCGCGCGGCAGCCCGATCCGGCGGCACGGTCGGCCATGCCGAGCAGCAGCGCCGCGACCTTCTCGCCGGCCGAGCTGCGCGCCAGCATCAGCATGCGCGCTCGTGCCTCCTCCAGCGCGGTGAAGGTGCGCTGGAGCAGCAGCCGCTCCATGCGGACATGGTCCTCCAGCACCTTCTCGAACGGCGCACGCGGGAAGACGCAGAGCTCGGCATCGGTCAGTGCGGTGACGCTGACATCGGCTTCCCCCGCATAGGGCCGCCCGACGAAATCGGCGGGGTAGAGCAGGCCGACCGTCTGCTCGCGCCCGTCCGGCGTCGACGCGGTCAGCTTGAGCACGCCCGACAGCAGGTTGGCGCAAACCACGCTCTCGGCGCCGGCCCAGATCACCGTCTCGCCCCGCGCGACCTTCTGCCGCCGACCGAGCGTGTTGAGCGCGCCCAGTTCCCGGTCGGTCAGGCTGCCGCACAGCGCCTGATCCCGCACGGCGCAATCGGCGCAGATGTCGGTCACGATCATGTCCCGGCATATAGGGGCGCCGGCGCGTCTTGTCTTGTAGACGGGAATTTGACCGCCGTCAAAGCGCCGCCGCCGGAACGGGCGCACGCCACCATCCTCACCTGGATGGAGCTTTTGAAATGCTTGCCTATTCCTTCCCGCTTCTCGTGATTGGCAGCATGACCCTGTTCATGCTGGTCCTCAGCGCATTCGGCATCGAGGATGCAGTCCGCCACCGCGAACCGCGTGATCGTCAGGGCTGAGCCGAATAAGGCGCGCTAGCCTGCCGGCTCGATCCGGTAATGGATCGGCTTGAAGCTGCCGCCGTTCGAATCCGGGGCGGAGCAGGCAGTCAGGCCGATGATCAGGTCGGCCTCGGCGCGGAAGGCGATATGGTCGCCGGCCTTGCTGATCGGCGGCAGCACTTTAAGCTCGCCCGTATCGCCGTCGACCGGCACGTTCATGAAGCAGTTGAACGCGCTCGGGATGCGGTCGGGCACGATGCCATAAGGGGCCAGCGCCTCGGCCAGGTTGCCGAAACAGCCGCGATGCGGCGCCAGATCGTCATAGAGCAGCCGGAACGTATCCGCCGAGCAGGGCGTCAGCAGGAAATCATGCCGTCCCACGGTATCTTCCACGATCTCCAACAGGACATTGGACCGGTTCGAATAGAGCTTGTCGCCGGTCGTCAGGTAGATGCGCGAGGCATAGTCGAGCGTGCGGCCCGATGAGATCACCTCGTCCACATCCGCCGCGTTGAACGCCAGCAGGTCGGCCACCTGCTCGCCGCGCGGATCGATCACCACCAGGGTGTCGCCCCTGGCCAGCCGGAAGGCGGTGCCGCTGCGCTCGGGAATCTCGGTCACGTCGGTCACTTGGCATCCCCTGCATAACGGAACGGGCAGGCCCAGTCGGCGCCGACCGCGCGACCGCTATATTGCCGCGCCTCGCTCGTGTCGCCGTGCCGCGACAGCATCGGGTTGCGCGATCCGGCAAGCGCTTCGTCGCGGATCAGGATCTTCTCGCGCATTCCTTCATATTTGCCCTGCGCACGCAGCGTTTCGAACTGGTCGTGCAGGTTGAAGATCATCGCCGGCCGCGCGAAGCGCCGCGCCGGGCGGCTGGCCTGCGGGTGCAGGCCGACGATGAAGAAAGCCTCGCCGCCGAAGCTCAGCGAGAAATGCGGATTCTCCGGATCTGGGCTGACCGCCGGATCATAATCCTGGCCGCGCCACACATCCTTGTCGGACAGCGACTGGACGCGTTCCCACAAGGCAGCCTCGAACAGGCTCTCGGACAGGTCCTCGGGCCCTTCGAACACCACTGCAAAGCTGCGGAACAGGGCGGGCGCCTCCCGATACGCCGCAGCGAAGGCGATCAACCCGTCATGGATGCGCAGATCGTCCCACGCACTGTCGATCCGGTTGCAGGCAAGCACCTGCAAGGTGCCGCGCGCCAGCGCCGCCTTGGCGCCGACGCAGGGGAAAGCCGCGTCGTCGACCATGGCATGCATCATCGTCTGCAATTCGTCCTGAGCATGGTGCTGCCAGGGGTGAAGGGGGGTGGTTGGTAAGTACATTGCCGGGGGAAGACGCTTCGCAAACCGGCCCGTTCCCGGGATTCGTGTTGATCCACAGCAAGGTCGAATACGATGAAATGGATCGACATTGGGGCCACCTGCACTTGGGCGGTCCGGCAGAATATGACATTTCCCCACAATGCCGATGTTCGAACCGACTTCCCGGCCGATGACCGATTATGGCGGGTTTCATCAGAGTAGCGGCATTTACTGGCGCTTCGCCCCGCCCGATATGGGGTCGCTATGGGCCGGCCTTGCCGAGGTGAAGGGGCGCGGCATGGCGGTGCGTATCCGTGGTGCCGGCCATTCGATGAACGGCTCCTCGATCCCGCGCTCGGGCGAGGTGCTGATCGAGACCAAGGGCCTCGATTCCTATGTCTTCAACGGTTCCGGCACCATCACCGTCGGCGCCGGGGCGACGATGTGGGACGTGCAGCGCCTGCTCGAACCGCTCGGCTATGAACTGCTTGTCCTCAATGACGGCGATGCGCCCGCCTCGACGGTGGGCGGCTATGTCTCGGCCGGGGGCTTCGGCGCCGAAAGCCGTCGGCATGGCGGGTTCTGGGAGAGCGTCGAGAGCCTCGACATCGTCACCCTCGAGGGTGCGGTGCGCACCGTCGCGCGGACCGATCCGCTCTTTCCCTGGCTGTTCGGCTCGATGGGCCAGCTCTGCATCATCGCGTCGGCGACGCTGATCGTCAGGCCACGGGCCGGAAGCGAGGCCGTCTTCCCGCTCGGGAAACGCGGGCGCGTGCCGGCCAGCCGCCACAATTGGGAGAAGACGATCTGGTTCTCGGCCTTCGTGCCGCGCGCCGTGTGGGGCCAGGCGCGGCGGGAACTCGCGGCGATCGGGGAGCGGCACCGCCATATCTGGCAGGCACGGCCTGCCTATGCCTATTCCCTGCCTTTCGGCCGTTTCACCCCGCCGCTGATCCATCCGGCGCAGGAGGATCTGGTGGCGGTCGGCATCTGGGGCGCGGCGCCGGAGGGCGGCTGGGATCATGCGGCGATCAGGGCGCTCGACGCGGATTTCACCCTGTGGCTGCGCACGCATCCCGATTTCCGCCGCTACGCCCAGACCGAGCTTCTCTATCCCGGCTTCGACGTCGCGGCGCATTTCGGCACGGAGTGTTTCGCCCGGCTCCGTGACTGGAAAAGCCAGCTCGATCCGTCGTGGCGGCTGGCGCCCGGCCTGCTCGACCTGCCGGCTCGGCGCTAGCAGACTGTTGAGAAAACCTTCGTCATTCCCGCGCAGGCGGGAATCCATAAGCTTTGCGCTCTGGTATCGCGCTGAAACGCTATGGGCTATGGATCCCCGCCTGCGCGGGGATGACGATTGAGGTCGGTCCGAATCATCTTTTTCAACAGCCTGCTAAAGCGCGTGATGGTGTCGCCCGGCCCGTTGGGCTGGCCTTGTCGCCCACGCTAAGGGTTCTTGGCGGCAGCCGCGGGGCAGGGCATGGTCGCGGGACGCCGCCGGACGGCGCTCAGGGGAACGGGTTTGGATCTCGACGCGCTGCTTTACCATTATTTCGGCACGACGGCGCTGGAGACGCTCGACGATGCCGCGCTCGAACTCGGCATAGAAAGGCTCGGTACAGCCTTCTGGACCGAGCAGGAGCCCGGCCGTCGTTTCGCGCTCTGGGCCCTGCTCCATTCGCTGGGCGACGCGCCCGATCCCGAGGCGGCGTTCAAGACCCCGCGCGAACGCGACGCGGCGCATGCTTATGCCCGTGCCGCCTATCGGGCTGAGCAGCCCTGACCGGTACCCCGATCGAAACGGTGTCGCTGGCGCAGGCGCGGCGAATCGCCCTTGCAGCGCAAGGCTTTGGGCTCGCCCATCCCGCACGTGTCGATCAGGGGCATCTGCGCCGCACGATCGACCGGCTTGCGCTTCACCAGATCGACAGCGTCAACGTGCTTGCCCGCGCGCATTATCTTCCCGCCTTTTCGCGACTGGGCACGTACGATCGCAGCCTGCTCGACGCCGCCGCCTGGGGGCGCAGGTCGGAACGGCGGCTGTTCGAATATTGGGCGCATGAGGCATCGCTGCTTCCCCTGTCGCTTCACCCCTTGCTGCGCTGGCGCATGGCGCGCGCCGATGCCGGCGGCGCGGGCTGGAAAAGCATGCGCGCCTTTGCCGGGGAGCGCAGGCCGGAGGCCGAGGCGATCCTTGCCCGCATCCGCGCCGAAGGGCCGCTTGCCGCGTCCGATTTCGAGGAAGGCAGGAGCAGCACCGGCTGGTGGGCCTGGGGCACGACCAAGCATGCGCTGGAATGGCTGTTCTGGGCAGGCCATATCACGACCGCGACCCGGCGGCGCAGCTTCGAGCGGGTCTATGACCTGACCGAGCGTGTCATCCCGTCGCGCATCCTGTCGCTGCCGACCCCGTCCGAGCCGGAGGCGCACCGCGCGCTGATCGAGCTTGCCGCCCGCGCGCACGGCATCGCCACCACGACCGACCTGCGCGACTATTTTCGCCAGAAGCCGGAAGAGGCGAGCGCCGCCGTCGCCGCGCTGGCGGAAGAGGGCGTATTGGTACCGGTCGCGGTCCAGGGCTGGACCCGCCAGGCATGGCTCCACCGCGACGCACGGCGCCCGCGCCGGATCGAGGCGGCGGCCCTGCTCGCCCCGTTCGATCCGCTGGTGTGGGAACGCGAGCGGACCGAGCGGCTGTTCGACTTCCGCTATCGGATCGAGATCTACACGCCGGCGGAAAAGCGCATCCACGGCTATTATGTGCTGCCCTTCCTGCTCGACGAGCGGATCGTCGCGCGGGTCGACCTCAAGGCCGATCGCCAAGCCTCGCGCCTGCTGGCGCACCGCGTCACGCTCGAACCCGGCGCGCCGGGCGACACGGTGGAGCGCCTGGGCATCGAGCTTCGCCGGATGGCCGACTGGCTGGCGCTGGACGAGGTCATGCTCGGGCCGGTGGTGTGACGCCTCTTCTTCTAACCTTCCCCGGTTCTTCTGACCTTCCCCGGCGGAGGCCGGGGCCCAGTCAGGGGACGGAAGTGATTGTCGTTGCGCGCCGTTACTGGAGCCGGGGGAAGAGGGATGTTCGGCGTCCGGGACCATTCCCCCGGTGCGGCGTTATGCGGCGATGAGCGCCGAGATCGAAGAGCTGCAGAAGCGCATGGAGGCCGCGGCCGAAGCGCTCGATTTCGAGGAAGCCAGGCGACTGCGCGACCGGCTCAACCTGTTGCGCAGCGGTGCCTCGTCCGAGGAGGCGGCGGCCGCCGACACCTCGGGGTTGACGCGCCAGCAGCCCGGCCGGATGGGCCTCGGCACCAGCCAGCAGCGGATGACGCCGCCGCCCGGTTGGACGCCACCGCAGAAACCCGATCCGATGACCCGCGCCACGGGGCGCCGCTCCCGCACCAAGGACCGCTAATGAAATCCGATCAGGCCGGGAAATCCGATCAGGCCGGCCGCAAGCCGGGGCTCATCAAGCAACTCGGCCCCGGCCTGATCACCGGCGCGGCCGACGACGACCCCAGCGGCATCGCCACCTATTCCCAGGCGGGGGCTCAGTTCGGCTTCGGGCTGCTCTGGACCATGGTGCTGACCTATCCGCTGATGACGGCGGTGCAGCTCGTCAGTGCGCGCATCGGGCGCGTCACCGATGCCGGCCTTGCGCGCAACATGGCGAAGATCCTGCCTGGCTGGATCCTCACCGGTCTGGTCGCTCTGCTGTTCATCGCCAACACGATCAACATCGGCGCAGATCTTGCGGCGATGGGGGCGGCGGCGGAGCTCGTCGTCGGGACGGGCGGCCATGTCTTCACCGCCATCTTCGCAATCGTGTCGGTGCTGCTTCAGGTCTTCGTGCCCTATCACCGCTATGCCGGCATCCTGAAATGGCTGACGCTGGTGCTCCTTGCCTATGTCGCGCTGATCCTGATGGTGCATGTCGACTGGGCGGCGGCCGGCCGGGGCATGGTCTGGCCGACCATCGCCGGCGTCAGTGCGATCACCACCGTGGTCGCGATCTTCGGCACCACGATCAGCCCCTATCTCTTCTTCTGGCAAAGCTCGCAGGAAGTGGAAGAGGTCGATCGGGATGACGCCAAGCATGCGCTGAACGATGCGCCCGACGAGGCGGCCGGGGAATTCCGCCGAATCAATCTCGATACCTTTGCGGGCATGGCGGTATCGAACCTGGTCGCGCTGGCGATCATGATCGGCACCGCGGCGACGCTCCACGCCTCCGGCAAGACCGACATCCAGAGCGCCGCCGATGCAGCCAGCGCGCTCAAGCCGGTCGCGGGGCAGTTCGCCTTCCTGCTGTTCAGCCTGGGCATCATCGGCACCGGCATGCTCGCCATTCCGGTGCTGGCCGGCTCGACCGCCTATGCCATCGGCGAATCGCGCGGCTGGAAGACCGGCCTCGAAAGCAGGCTGCTCGAGGCCAAGGGCTTCTATGCGGTGATCGCGATATCGACCCTGCTCGGCATCGGTATCGACTGGTCGTCGCTCGATCCGATCAAGGCGCTGTTCTGGAGCGCGGTGATCAACGGCGTGGTCGCGGTGCCGATCATGGCGGTGATGATGATCGTCGTGTCCCGCCGGTCGATCATGGGCGACTACACCGCGCGGCTGCCGCTGCTCGTCTTCGGCTGGATCGCGACGGCGGTGATGGCCGCCGCCGCGGTCGCGATGGTGATAATGTAGCGGCGGGCCGTCCTGCTTCGGGGGCGCCGCCTATATCTTGAACAGGTCGTGATGCCGGCGCGGCTGCGACCGCAGATACTGGTTCGGCGCCTTCACATGTCCGCCGAGATGCGCCGCGGCATGCCAGGGCCAGCGCGGATCGTAGAGGATGCCGCGCGCCAGCGCGACGAAGTCGGCATCGCCGGTGCCGATGATCGCCTCGGCCTGCTCGTAATCGGTGATCAGCCCCACCGCGACCACGGGCAGGCCGGTCGCCTGCTTGACGGCGCGGGCGAGCGGCACCTGATAGCCTGGGCCGACCGGAATATCCTGGTTGGGGTCGAGCCCGCCGCTCGACACATGCACGGCGTTGCAGCCACGGGCTTCGAGCGCCTGGGCGAAGGCCACGGTCTGCTCGATGTCCCAGCCGCCATCGACCCAGTCGCTGCCCGACAGCCGCATCGTCACCGGCTTGTCGGCGGGGAAGGCCGCGCGGACCGCGTCGAACACCTCGAGCGGAAACCGCATCCGGTTTTCCAGGCTGCCGCCATAGTCATCGTCGCGCCGGTTCGAGATCGGCGAGAGGAACTGGTGGAGCAGATAGCCATGGGCGCAGTGCAGCTGCACCGCATCGAGGCCGAGCCGCGCCGCACGCCGGGCGGAGGCGGCAAAGGCATCGCGCACCCGGTCGAGCCCGGCCTTGTCCAGCGCCTGCGGCGCATGATCCTTGTGATGGAAACCGAGCGGGGAGGGCGCCACTGTCTGCCAGCCATGCGGGTCGCTAGGGGCGATCTGTGCGCCGCCCTTCCACGGCACCTCGGTCGATGCCTTGCGGCCAGCATGGGCAAGCTGGATCGCGATCGGCATGTCCGACCAGCGCCGCACGCTTTCGATCGTCCGGGCGATCGCCGCCTCGGTCGCGTCGTCGTACAGGCCGACATCGGCATAGCTGATGCGGCCCTCGGGCAGCACCGCAGTCGCCTCGATCGTCAGCAGCGCCGCGCCCGACAGGGCAAGGTTGCCGAGATGGATCTGGTGCCAGTCGTTCATGCAGCCATCGACGGCCGAATATTGGCACATCGGCGCGATCACGATCCGGTTGGCGAGGGTAAGGTCGCCGATCGACTTTGGTTCGAACAGCCTTGGGCCCGGCATCGTCTGTCTCCGATCAGCAATCTGGCGCGAATGTCGCCGCGCCGTGCAGATCGGGATAGCGGGCAGGACAATCAACCGCAGCACCTATCAAAGGATGATTTGGCCAGGCGATAAACGAGCCGATCCCGGCACCCTCCCGCTTCCCCGGCGAGGGCCGGGGTCCAGTTGGGGGACGATGATGGCTGGCGTTGCGCATCGTTACATCAGCCTTCCCGACTGGACCCCGGCCTTCGCCGGGGAAGCAGGGAAGGCTGGGGAAGCAGGGAAGGAAGGTGGGATTGCTCAGCCTACGAAAGCGCGCTCAATCACATAATGCCCCGGATTGGCATTCGACCCTTCCTGGAACCCGCAACCCTCCAGCAAGGCCGCGGTATCGCGGATCATCGCGGTGCTGCCGCACAGCATCACCCGGTCATGCTCCGGGTCGAATGCCTTCAGCCCCGCCAGCGGCGGGCCGAACAGCTGGCCATTCTCCACCAGTGCATCGATCCGCCCGGTCGTGCGGAACGGCTCGCGCGTCACGGTCGGCACATAATGGAATTGCAGCAGCGCCTGGTCCCCCACCAGCGGGTCGCCGGCAAGCTGCGCGGTCAGTTCGTCATGATAAGCGAGGTCGCTGACCCGCCGCACCGAATGGACGATCACCACCTGGCCGAACCGGTCATAGACGTCGGGGTCGCGCGCCACGCTGAGGAACGGGGCGAGGCCGGTGCCGGTCGACAGCAGGAACAGCCGCTTGCCGCCGAGCAGCGCGTCGAGCACCAGCGTGCCGGTCGGCTTCTTGCCCAGATAGAGCTGGTCGTCGGGCCGGATCATCTGCAACCGCGAGGTCAGCGGACCGCCCGGCACCTTGATCGACAGGAATTCGAGTTCGTCGGACCAGGCCGGGCTCGCGATCGAATAGGCGCGCATCAGCGGGCGGCCATTCGACTCCTCGTCACCGGGCAGGCCGATCATGACGAACTCGCCCGAGCGGAAGCGGAAGCTTGCCGGCCGTTCGATCGCGAAGCTGAACAGATGTTCGTTCCAATGCTTCACCCAGCGAACCTGGGCGGTCTGGAAGGCGGCATGGTCGGGAATGGTGCGCGGGGCGCGTACGGGCATGTTCATGGGCGTTGCGCCGTAGAGCCGGTTGCCATGGCTGTCGCCACGAAATCGGCGGCCTGAGCCAATGTTCCCGCCGCATCCTCCACGACCAGCCCTGCCGCCACGCGCTTGAGCCGGGCGATCGGCCCTTCCTGCGCCGCCGCGAACAGCGCGAGCAGGCGCGCCTCGTCGTCGGTCACCCTGGCCGCCCCGGCAGCGCCGAAGCGGATCTGCCCGAACCCGTCCTGATCGAGCGTCGCCATCAGCATGTTGAAATCCGGCAATGCCTCGGCGACGCCGCGCCGCGCGAAGCCGGCATGGAGCGCCTGGCAGCAGCAGCGCCCGGCGCGCGCCGCGCCGACCCAGATCCGCATCGCCGTGAGCAGGAAACGCTCCGGCTCGTCGATCCGGTCGACCGCGCGGTCGAGATAGCGGTACATGACGACTCCTTATTGAGAGTGCGTCGCATTATTGAACGAAGGGACATGCGTCAATGCCGTACAGCCCCGATGCGGAAGAGGGAAGGGTGCTTGAGGCGGCCCGATCGCCTCTTCCCGCCCGGCGGAAAGGGGGCGCCGTGACGACTGACGGGATGCCCTGTCCTCTGCGCCGTAACCATCCCGGCCCGCCCGTGATAAAACTGGTGGGACCCCGCGATCTTTGATACCATGTCGCCTTCGAAACCATGCCGCAACGTTTGGGGGCAGGCGATATGGCAAGTGTTGCGGGCGGCTTCAGGCCGGACGCGGCCGTCAGGGACCGCGGTTTTTTCCTCATCATGGCGCTGGTCATCTCGGCGACGGTGGTCGCCGGATTCTCGCTGCAACTCGCGGCGGGCCGGTCGAGCTTCGGTTCGCCCTGGTGGGTGCATGTCCACGGCATCACCTTCATGGGCTGGCTCGGCATCTATGTGGCGCAGAACCTGCTGGTCTATCGCGACAGCATCGCGCTTCATCGCCGGCTCGGCTGGATCGCAGCCTTCTATGTCGCCTGGATGGTGCTGGTCGGGGTCAGCGTGAACACGCTCGCGGCGATCAACCACCGAATCCCGCCATTCTTCGAGGCCAATGTCTTCCTGGTGATGGACTGGCTGACCGTGCTCGTCTTTGCCGGCCTCACCTGGGCCGGCGTGCGCATGCGCCGCCGCACCGACTGGCATCGCCGGCTGATGCTGTGCGCCGCGATCCAGATCATGACGCCCGGCGCGGGCCGGCTGCTGCCGCTGCCGCTGCTCGGTACCTGGATCATCTGGGCGATCTGGCTGATCATGCTCGTCTATATCGGTGTAGCGGTGACCTATGACCTGGTCACGCGCGGCAAGGTCCATCCGGCCTATCTCTGGGGCTTCGGCGCCATCACTGCCGCGACCGCGCTGATACGCCCGCTTGCCTTCACCCCGCCGATGTTGGCACTGACCGGCGCGCTGACCGGCTGATCGGGGAACCGCAGGCACGCGGCGGGGTTGGCACGACCAGGGAGACTCGCCAGGGAGATTCGCGTGCCGGACACTGCCGAAGCCCTGATCGTCGCCTGCCCGCATGACGGGTCGCTCAACCGCGTCCCGCGCGCCCGGCTCGGCCAGGCCCCGTCCTGCGGCAAATGTCACCGGCCGCTCTTCGCGGGCGAGCCCGTCGATCTCACGGCCGCGACCTTCGACCGGCATGCGCTGCAGAGCGACCTGCCCGTGGTGATCGATTTCTGGGCTGAATGGTGCGGCCCCTGCCGGATGATGAGCCCGGCCTTTGCGGCGGCGGCCGTCAGGCTCGAACCGCGCGTGCGCCTCGCCAAGCTCGATACCGAGGCCGAGCCGGCCATCGCCGCGCGCTTCGGCATCCAGGGCATTCCCAGCATGATTCTGATCCACAAGGGGCGGGAGGTCGCGCGCACCTCGGGCGCGATGCCCACCCAGCAGATCGTCGCCTGGGTCGAGCAGGCGCTGGCCGGGGTCTGATCGATGCGCCTCCGCCCCTTCGGCAGCACCGCGCGCGACGTCGCGATCATCGGCCAGGGCAGCTGGCGCATGGACGAGCGGAACCGCGCCGCGTCAGTCTCAGCACTGCGGCGCGGGTTCGATGCGGGCATGACCCATATCGACACCGCCGAGATGTACGGCGACGCCGAAGCGATCGTGGGCGAGGCGATCGCCGGGCGCCGCGGCGACCTGTTCCTCGTCTCCAAGGTCCTGCCGCACAATGCCTCGCGTGCCGGCACCGTCAGCGCGTGCGAGCGATCGCTGGCACGGCTCGGTACCGACCGGCTCGATTGCTATCTGCTCCACTGGCCCGGCAACCATCCGCTCGAGGAAACCATCGCCGGGTTCGAGCGGCTCGTCAGCGACGGCAAGATCCTCTCCTGGGGCGTCAGCAATTTCGACGAGCAGGATCTCGACGAAGCGCTCGCCATCGCGGGGCCCGGCCGCATCGCCTGCAACCAGGTCCTGTACCATCTCGAAGAACGGGCCATCGAGCATGCGGTGATCCCGTGGTGCGAGCGGCACAGCGTCGCGGTGGTGGGCTACAGCCCGTTCGGCAGCGGCGATTTTCCGGCGGAGACCAGCCCCGGCGGCCGGGTTCTCGCCGGGATCGCCGCCGACCATGGCGCGACCGTGCGGCAGGTCGCGCTGGTGGCCCTTTCCCGCCGCGCCTTCCTCATCCCCAAGGCGTTCTCGCCCGACCATGCGGCCGACAATGCCGGCGCGGGCGATCTCGTCCTGGACGATGCCGCCTTCGACCGGATCGACACCGCCTTTCCGCGGGGGCCGAAACCCCGCAGCCTGCCGATGATCTGAGCCGCGACAGGGCGTCGCTGCCATAGGCGTGGGTCTATGGAGCGGCGCCCAGATCATCGACCGAGCCCGCGCCGAGTTGCGCCCGGGGCCGGTCGCGGCGAGGACCGCAACGGCGCCTTGACGGACTCTCCCCGGCGGGTGACAACCGCCGGCAACAGGGGAGAGGAACGCGATGTTCAGTCACATGATGGTCGGCAGCAACGACATTGCCCGATCGAAGACCTTCTACGACGCGATCTTCGGTGCGATCGGCGGCAGGCCCGCGATCGAGGACGATCGTGGCCGTCTGATATATATGCACAATGGCGGCATCTTCCTGGTGACCAGGCCGATCGACGGGGGGGATGCCTGTTGCGCGAATGGCGGCACCATCGGCTTCGCGATGAGCGATCCCGAGCAGACCGATGCCTGGCATGAGGCCGGCGTCGCCCATGGCGGCACGTCGATCGAAGATCCGCCCGGCATTCGTGAGGGCGGCTTCGGCAAGCTGTATCTCGCCTATCTGCGCGATCCCGACGGCAACAAGCTCTGCGGCATGTACCGGGTCCCGAAGGACTGACGGGAGGCGCGGCGCGGCGTATCGCGCGGTCGACTCGTCCAGGGCTATGCCGGGGTGCAGCGCACTCGGCGCCGGCACCGTCCCGGGAAGCGCGGGTGCAAAACCGCTACGGCAAGCCCTGCAGGCGGATCGAACTGGAGAACCAGAACGTCCCGAACATCGGTGGTTCGATGGGATGGGCCCTGATCCCCGTCTGCAAGGACTGAGACTGCGCCGCCATTCCCGTTCCTCGGCTGGCGCCGGGGACTGTGAAAGGCCGTGTTCCGGCCAGATGGGAATGCGAGCCGGCGGACGGCCATGCCGCCCGCCGGTCGCCGAGCGATCGCTTATTTGAAGCGGATGCCCACGCCCGCCATCAGGCGCTGGCGCGACGTGTGGTCGCTATATTGCGAATAGACATATTGCACGTTCACATAGGCGGGCATGCGGCCTTCCGTGACGGTGTGCTCGATGCCGCCGCCGACCTGATAGCCGTCCGTCCGGAAATGGTCGTAGAAGGATACGCCGCCCGGGGCCGCGGTGAAGCGCTTGCGCTGCTCGTTGCTGACATAGCCGCCCTTGCCGAAGATCAAGGTGCTCGGCGTCACCAGAACGCCCGCGCGCACGGCGGCGCCCCATTCCTCGAACGACTTGTGGCAGGTCGAACCGTTGCTACGGGCGGTGCAATTCTCGGTGCCTTCATTGGCGTGCCAATAGCTGCCTTCCGGGCCGATCACGATGTTGTTGCCGATCTGGCCGTCAAAACCGATCGTGCCGCCCCAGCCGAACTTGTCGTTGTGCACGCCCTGGGACTGGAAGCGGTCGCCGCCGATATTGCCCTCGACGCGGACGCCGCGGAAGGAGGTGCCGTTGTCGCTCGGGGTGTCCTGGGCGGAGGCGGCGCCGGAAATCAGCGCGGCAGAGGCTGCCGCGATCAGCAAGATGGTACGCATAGGTTACAGGCCTTCATGTTAAGGAAAGGGCTCAACCCTTCGGCCTTGGAACCGATCCCTCGTCGCGGGCAGGAACTTGCAGACTGTGTTTTTTGGGCAACACCTGCGCGATCGGGTCGCCCTGACGGCGCCGGTGCGATCAGGCCTCGGTCATGACCCCGCCATAGACCGGGTCCTCGAGCGCCTTGCCGGCCCCCATCGCCACGCAGATCAGCGCATTCTCGGCGACGATCACCGGCAGGCCGGTCGCCTGGGCGAGCACCTCGTCGATCCCCGTCAGCAGGGATCCGCCGCCGGTCATCACGATGCCCTGGTCGTAGAGATCGGCCGCCAGTTCCGGCTCGGTCCGTTCGAGCGCGCCGAGCACCGTCTCCACCACCTGACTTACCAGATCCTCGAGCGACCCGGCGATCTCGGCCTGGCTGACCTCGACTTCCTTGGGCACGCCGGCGACGAGGTCGCGGCCCTTCACCCGCATGATCCGGGTGTCGGACGCCCGGTCGATGCCGGCCATGCCGATCTCGATCTTCACCCGCTCGGCGGTCGATTCGCCGATCATGAGATTGTGCTTGCGCCGGATATAGGAGGCTATCGCATCGTCCATCCGGTCGCCGCCGACCCGCGCCGAAGTGCTGTAGGCAAGGCCGCGCAGCGACAGCACCGCCACTTCGGTCGTGCCGCCGCCGATATCGACGACCATCGCGCCGATCGGCTCGGTCACCGGCAGGCCCGCGCCGATCGCCGCCGCCATCGGCTCCTCGATCAGATGCACCTTGCGTGCGCCCGCATTCTCCGCCGCCTGGCGGATCGCGCGGCGCTCGACCGGCGTCGCGCCGGAGGGGATGCAGATCGCGACCTCGGGATGGCGCGGCAGCCGGCTCTTCCCGCCATGCGCCTTGTCGATGAAATGCTTGATCATCTGCTCGGCGACATCGATGTCGGCGATCACCCCGTCGCGCATCGGCCGGATCGTGCGCAGCGTGTCGGGCGTCTTGCCCATCATCAGCTTCGCCTCGGCCCCGACCGCGCGCACCCGCTGCACGCCGTCGAGCGTCTCGATCGCGACGACCGAGGGTTCGTTGAGCACGATGCCGCGGTCGCGCAGATAGACGACGGTATTGGCGGTCCCGAGGTCGATCGCCATGTCGTTGGAAGATCGGCTGAACAGGCGAGGAATTCGCATTTAAAACAATCACTCGAACGGTGGCCAGGAACAATAGCCACCAGAATTTGGTAAGGAACCGGCGGCGTGGGCGCGCCCGGGCACAGCGTCAAGGTCGGAATGGGGACCAGTGCGCCCGAACGGGCTGTTCGGACGACGAGGAGGGATGTCCGCCGCGCGCCGTTTGGCAGCGCGCCGGCCGAACAATGACATCTCCCGCGCCCCGGAGCCCTGCTGTCGTACGGCACCGCGACCGGGCCCGTGGACGAGGAGAGGCGCATGATCCGCCCCCATAAGACATGCCCGCCGGTGTCGCCGCCCTGACGACGCGCGCCAACCGCCAGCTCAAGGGTTACGCGCTGATCCCGTCGACCATGCCCGCCCGGCGCCGGCGCGGTCTATTCGACGACCTTCCACCCGCCATCGGCGGCCTTGCCGATCTGCACCACCATGGTCTGCTTGGCTTCGGGGGTATTGGGCAGCTTGACGGTCACGTCGACCATGCAGGCATAGACGTCTGGCTTCGACGTGTTGCAAATTCCTTTCTTGGAGATCGTCGCGTCGCGCGCCGCGGCGGCCATCACGGCCCGTTGTGCCGGATCGTCGGTGCCGGGGTTGCTGATCATCTCCTGCCGCGCCAGATCCTCGATCTGCTTGTCGCTCGGCCCGGACATCGCGCCGCATCCCGCCAGCGCCACCGACATCGCCACGCACAGCATTATTGGCTTGATCATCGATGTATCTCTCCTGTCTGGGAATGAAGGGTGCCCAGGTGAATGCGACGGGCATCCCAACCGACGAACGCCCGGTGGCGCGGTCCGATCCGGCGCGCGCGATTATTTCTCCACGGCAATGGTCCGAATTCACCCGTCTTGCGTTAGCTCTGTCCGGCGTCACGGCTGAGCGTGCGCCGGGGTAGGAAGGGGCCTCATGAAGAAACACCCGTTGATCCTGATCGTGCTCGGCGTGCTGATGGCCCTGGCCGGCGCGGTGATGAGCTTCACCGGCGGCGCGCCCCGTGCCGACACGAAGACGATCGCCGCATGCCGGGAACGGCTGAAGGGGCAGGACCCCGCCACCCTGCAGCGCTGCGACGAAGCCGCCTTCGCCGCCGCGATGACCGCGACCGACGCCGATGCCGCCGCGCGTGCGATCAGCAGCGCGAACAATGCCGAGATCGGGGGCAACACCCTCGCCATGTTCCTGCTCGGCCTTGGCATCGTCCTGACGGTTGGCGGCATCTACACCGCCCGCCGCCGCCCGGGGGCTGGCTGAGCGAACGCCGGGTCGCCGGCCGCCGGCGGCTTAATGCCCGGCCTTGAGCAACGCCTGATGGACGGCATCCGCCGCCCGCTTCGCCGCCACGCTTTGCGGCCTGCTGTAATCGAGCGCCTGTACGACGAACGCCGTCTTGCGCTCCACCGCGATGCAATAGACCGTCAGCGATCCACCACCACCGCGTGGCCCCGCGGCGAACACGGCGAGTTGCCCGGGATAGGTCTTGGCGGTCATCGGCACATAACCCAGTTGTGCCGAGGCCCGTTGCGCAGTCGCCAGGCAGGCCGGGATGGTCAGGCGGCCGGCATCGGCCCGCTCGACCCGATATTCCAACGCGAACTTGTCGGACGCCGCCGTCGCGGGGGCGGTCGGCGCCAGTACGGTCACGGCCAGCACCAGGGCAATTGCGCGCATGCATGTCTCTCCACCTGTTAGACTGGCTTGCTAAACGGTCGAGCCGCCATCCTGCCGCATCGCTCCCGGCCATGTCTCGCCGGTTGGAGTGAATTGCGGGTCGGGTCGCCTGCAATGGGGCACCGGATTCGCCCGCCATATGCTGCACCGCCTGCGCGTGCCCGCGCCCCGTCCGGATAATCCCTGGAGCGACGGCGTCATCCGTCGCCCTTATTCCCAGGATAGGACCACGGCAGCCCGTAACGATGGGCTGGCCGGGGCGCGTACCCATTCAGAGTTTGAGCATGCCAGAAACGATGCCAGAAACGATGATCGAGCGGATCGCCCGGTTTCTTTGCGATCGTGACAGAAATGAGCCCGACGCCGTCTGCGTCGGTGAGGACGGTACGGGGGATCTGACCCTGGCCGGTTGGCAGGATTATATGACGGACGCGAAGGCGATCCTCGCTGTAATGCGCAACCCGACCGACCGCATGATCCTCAGCATCCCGCGGGACTGGCGCCGTGGCAGCGCAGAGGCATTGTGGCAGACCATGATCGACGCGGCGCGCGCGGGCCGCTGAGGCGGTCCCCGGCGGACGCGATTACGAGATGTGGGTCGATTCCGCAAAGAATTTGAGCGTGAATAACAATTTACGACGATCGTCGAAGACGGACATGGTCCATTGTTCCGCGTGCCAGAACCGTTCCGGCATCTCCTTCAAGACTTCGGCCGAGTATCTGACGGCCTCCATTCGCACCTCGTCCAGATTCTTCCACTCCGATCCCTGGATGTCCGGAAAGTCATGGCCGTCTTTAATGTCGAAGAAGTATCGTGGCATAACTATCTCCAGCCTCAAGGCGGGAGCACTATGTCTCTCAGTCGCTAGGGCCCCCATTTCCCGGCTAGCGATGGGATGACATATGTCATTGCGAACAATGTGACAAATGAGATCTTCACACATGTGCCGATGTGGAAGCGCCGCTCGTCCTTGATGAAGGAATGCTCATCTGCGACGGCTGGGCTGCTCAGTATTCGCTCCACAGCCATCAAGAACCGCGCAATTTCGTCGCACTCGCAATCACCTCGCAAAAATCGGCGACTATTCAGCGGAATCGCGCAGCATGGTGCATTCTCCAACAGATGGTGGGAGCGATTACTGTGAAGCGCCGGTCCCGCGCCGCATTCTATTCGGCCAACGCCACCGTCCCCGCTACCTGGAACCCGGCCGCTGCGGTCGGCGCCCCGGTTCCCGGCTGCCCGCCGCCGACGGTCAGCCGATACGCCCCCGGCGCCACGATCCGCTTGCCCGCTTCGGTCACGCTGGAAAGTCCGCGCGCATCCAGGTCGAAATGCACCCTGGTCGCGGTTCCCGGGGCCAGATGCACCCGCGAAAACCCGCGCAGCGCCCGCACCGGCACGCCCGGCGCCTCGGGGAAGGTCAGGTACAGTTGCACCACCTCATCCCCCGCGAGCTTGCCCGTGTTGCGCACCTCGACATCCACGCCCAGCGGATCACCCGCCTTCACCGCCGCGGTTGAGAGCATCGGCTTGCCATAAGCGAAGCTGGTATAGCTCAGCCCATGGCCGAACGGGTACAGCGGCTTGCCGGTGAAGTAGCGATAGGTCCGCCCTTTCATCGCATAGTCCTTGAACGGCGGAAGCTGGTCGGTGCCGGTATAGAAGGTGACCGGCAGGCGCCCCGCCGGGTTGTTCGCGCCCGACAAGGTCTCGCCGATCGCGGTGCCGCCGGCCTGTCCCGGATACCAGGCCTCCAGGATCGCATCGGCATTGGCTGCCGCCCAGTTCACCGACAGCGCCGATCCGTTCATCAGCACCAGGGCGAGCGGCTTGCCGGTCGCCTTTACCGCCTTCAGCACCTCTTCTTCCGGCGCCGGCAGGTCCAGGCTGGTGCGGTCGCCGCCGACGAAGCCCGGCACGTTCACCGTCATCTCCTCGCCCTCGAGCGCCGAGGTGATGCCGGCCACGCCGATCACCAGATCGGCCGCCTTCGCCGCAGCAACGGCGCGGGCCAGGGCATCGGTGCGCACCTCGTTCCAGACGAAGCGCGGGGGGAAGCGGCTCGGCGACTGTTCGATCAGCACCTTGTGCTTCACGCCCTTCCTGAACGCCATCTCGACCAGGTTGGCGCCGCGCTGCTGCTGGTCGCTATTGTCGGCGACCAGCTTGTTGTCGATCCACAGCTTGGCGGCACGGCCGCTGATGCCGATCTTGTACTGCCCGTCGTCCGGCGCGGTGACGAAGCCGCTCCAGCGCGCGGACACCACTGCCGCATCGGGAATCACCGCCGGCGTGTTGCGGCTATAGGCGATGATCGCATCGGTGCGGCTTACCGCCGGCGTGCCGGAGAAATCCGCGCCACGCCAGAACTCGGCCTTCAACCCCGGTGCTCCGTCCGGGGTGGATAGCGCCGCCGTCGGCACCGGTTCCGCCGCGCGCAGAAAGTCGGTGCCCGGCTCGAATACGATCTCGGCGTTCGGGAAGGCCTTTCGAATGCCCTCGAGCGCGCTCACCGGCGCGACCGGCGTACCGTTGTAATTGCCGTTGAGCACATCGACCTGGTCGGCAAGCGGGCCGACCACGGCGATCTTCCTCACCGCCGGCTTCACCGGCAGCACGCCGTTGTTCTTCAGCAGCACCATCGCCTCGCGGGCGAGCTTCGTCGCGAGCGCGCCATGCTCGGGCGCGTTGAGCGCGCTGTCCGGGATGGCATTGTACGGCACCATGGCAGGCGGATCGAACAGACCGAGCCGCATCCGCGCGGTGAACAGGCGGCGCAGCGAATCGTTGACCACCGCCTGGCTCACCAGACCCTGCTTCATCGCCTCGACATACCGGTCGTAATCGGAGGTCGCGCCGGTCGCCCGGCCGAATTCTGCGCAGTCATTGTCGACGCCCAGCTTCAGGCTGATCGCCGCCGCCTCGGCATAGGTTTTGGTGTAATGATGCCCGCGCTCGATGTCGGCGATGGAGTCGCAGTCCGACACCACATGCCCCTTGAAGCCCCAGGCGCCGCGCAGCCGGTCCTTGAGCAGGAATTCATTGGCGCAGGCGGGCTGGCCGTTGATCGCGTTATAGGCGCACATCACGGATTCCACCTTGCCGTCCACCACCAGCGCACGGAACGCCGGCAGATAGGTGTCCTCTTCGTCATGCAGGCTCACAGCGATGTCGTCGCTGTGCCGGCCCGGCTCGGGGCCGCTGTGCACCGCATAATGTTTCGCGGTGGAGGAGACGCGGTAATAATGCGGATCGTCGCCCTGCATGCCGCGCACGAAGTTCACGCCCATCTGCGCGGTCAGATACGGGTCCTCGCCATAGGTTTCCTGGCCACGGCCCCAGCGCGGATCACGGAAGATGTTGATGTTGGGCGACCAGAAGGTGAGGCCCTGCATGATGCGGTGCTCGCCGCCGGCCTTCTCGATCAGGTTCCACTTGACCCGCCCCTCGGTGCCGATCGCCTCGCCCATCGTCTTGATGGCGGGCGCATCGAACGTCGCGGCCAGCCCGATCGGCTCGGGAAAGACGGTGGCGAAGCCGTTGTTCGCCACGCCGTGCAGCGCCTCGCTCCACCAGTCATAGGCGGGCACCCCGAGCCGCGGAATCGCCCGAGCCTGGTTGACGAGCTGCGACGCCTTCTCCTCGATCGTCATCTGCGCGATCAGCGCATCGACGCGCTGCGCGGTGGGCAGGGCGGGGTCGCGCCAGGGGGTAGGGCCGGTCTGCGCGAAGGCCGTGCCGGAGAGCACAAGCGCGGCCAGCGAGAAGCCGAGTCCCAGCCTTTTTCGTTCCCCGGCGAAGGCCGGGGCCCAGTTGGAAAGGTTGAAGTTACGATGCGCAGCGTCGGCCAATATATGTCCCCCAACTGGGCCCCGGCCTTCGCCGGGGAACAAAGAAAAGAAAGAACCAGGGATCATTTCGGATATCCCTGCCAAAGCCATTCGATCGCGCCCGGCAGGGTCTGCCCCACTACCCGCTGGTCGACATGAACCGCGTCCTTCGCGAACACATAGTGATAGGCGTAGCCCTTCGCCTTCAGCGCGGCGGCCATGCGCTGGTTCGCCATCGGCCAGTTGTGGAAGGTCGATTCCGGGTCGTCGAAATGCAGGTCCTTGCTCCCGACATGCATCCAGATGCGGATCGGCTTCCGCGGGCTCTCGGGGATCAGATGCGCATGATAGTCCCAGGCGCCCTCGGGCGTCGCGGGATCGGGCGGGCTCTGCTGGTTCACGAAGGTGCCCGAATAGGACAGGACGCGCCGGTACCATTCGGGGTGGAACCACGCCATGGAGAAGGCCGCGGCGGCGCCGGAGCTCGCGCCCATCGTCGCCCGCCCTTCGGGATTCCTGGTGAAGGTGATGTGGTAATCGCGCGCGACGCGGGGCAGCACCTCGCTTTCGACGAACTCGGCATAGCGGCCCGAGACCGTGTCATACTCCAGCCCGCGCTCGGAGCCCTGCGCATCGCCGCCGCCGGACTGGATCATCACCGCGACCATCGGCGGCACCCGCTTCTGGGCGATCAGCGTATCGAGCGCGAGCGCCACCCGCGCCGCATAGTCGCGCCCGTCCTGCACCACCATGAACGGCGTCTCGGTGCCCGGCCTGTAGCCGGCCGGCACGTACACGAAGACCTCGCGGCGATAGGGCGCCGGTTCGGACTGGAGGTCCGCCTTCGCCGCGATCCGGTTGCCAAAGGCATCGCGCTTCGCCGTCGTCTCGTTCTGCAACTGGCGAATACCGGGATAGATCGTCGAATCCTGCGACAACATCACGAAGGCATGCAGCGTGCCCATCGGCCGGCCCGGATTGACTGCCATCTCCGGCGCGTCGGCATAGTCGGGGCCGATCACCTCTTCGGTCTTCGCGTTCTGCGCGAGGGCGCCCCCGGCAATCATCATGGACGCAAGGGCGAGCAGGGTTCTTCGCAGCGCCACGACCATATCCCTACGCGTGAGGCGCATCGCGACATTCCTCTCCTGGCCGGGCACCCTTTGGCGAGCGTCTCGGAAATCGCGCCGTGGTAGCGCTATCGAAAAGCTTATTGCCGATCCTATAGGATTGTCAAAGCGCCAAGTTGGCGTCGTCTGCCATTTCGGTTGCTTCTGTTACGGGCTCGCCGACCCGCAGCGTGGCAAGGGCCGACAGCGCCATCAGCGCACCGGCGATCGCCAGGGTCCAGATCGGCTGTTCCGGAAAGAAGGTGCGGATGACGACGCCCATCACCAGGGCGACGAACAGCTGGGGCAGCACGACGAAGAAGTTGAAGATGCCCATATAGACGCCAAGCTTGCCCTGCGGCAGCACGCCGGCGAGCATCGCATAGGGGATGGTCAGGATCGACGCCCAGGCGATTCCGATCGCGATCATCGGCAGGACCAGGGTGTGTGCATCGCGGATCGCCAGCATCGCCGCAAAGCCGGCCGCGCCGGTGAGCAGGCAGGCGATATGGGTCCGTCCGGCCCCGAACCGCCGCACCAGCCCAGGCAGCAGGAAAGCGGCGAGCGCCGCGACGCCGTTATAGACCGAGAAGAGGATGCCGACCCAGTCGGCGCCGTCATTATAGGCTTTCGACGTCGTGTCGGTAGAGGCGAAGACGTACCGGGTGACGACCGGTGTCGTATAGACCCACATGATGAACAGCGCGGACCATGCGAAGAACTGGACGAGCGCGAGCCGCCGCATCGCATCCGGCATCTGCCCGATGTCGCGCAGGATCCGGGCCAGCGGATTGCCCTCCCGTTCCGATGCCGGGGGAGCCTCTCCCGCAAAGCCGCGCAGCGTCTCGGGCGCATATTCGCGTGTGGTGAGCACGGTCCACAGCACCGCCGCCAGGATCGCCGCCGCGCCGAGATAGAAGGAATAGCGCACCGCATCCGGGATGGTGCCTGCGGGCGCGACATTGCTCGCGCCGAGCGCCGTGATCGCAAAGGGCGCGAGCGAGCCGAGCACCGCGCCGGTGCCGATAAAGGCGGTCTGAAACGCATAGCCCAGGGTTCGCTGCGTCGGCGGCACCATGTCGCCGACGAAGGCGCGGAACGGCTCCATCGACACGTTGATCGACCCGTCCAGCATCCAGAGCAGCAGCGCGGCGACGAGCAGCGCCGGGGCGTGCGGCATCGCGATCAGCGCCAGCGCGGCGAGCACCGTGCCGGCCAGGAAATAGGGCCGGCGCCGCCCGAACCGGCCCCAGGTGCGGTCGCTGAAATGCCCGATCAGCGGCTGGACGATCAGGCCGGTTATCGGCCCCGCGATCCACAACAGGGCAAGGCTGCCAACGTCGCTGCCGAGCGACTGGAAGATACGGCTGATATTGGCGTTCTGCAGGCCGAACGCGACCTGGATGCCGAAGAATCCGAACGAGATGTTCCACAGTCCGGCCAAGGACTGGCGCGGCTGTCCGGTCACTCCTTCTCTACCCCTTTGGCCTTATATTTTTTTGCTTCGCAAGGCAGGATGTCAGTGACTTGGCGTCCGGGCAATCCCCGTTTCCACGGATGATTGCTTTCCGGCGCGCGCGGCGCGCAAAAGGGCAGGGAGCCGTAAGGGAGAGGGTGTTGGACAGTTCCGGACGGGGTGGCCCATGGTGGCGCGGGGCGGCGATCTACCAGATCTATCCGCGCAGCTTCGCCGACTCGAACGGCGACGGCGTGGGCGATCTCGCCGGCATCACTGCCCATCTCGATCATGTCGCGTCGCTCGGCGTCGACGCGGTCTGGCTGTCGCCCTTCTTCCCCTCGCCGATGCGCGATTTCGGGTATGACGTGTCGGACTATCGCGGGGTCGATCCGCTGTTCGGCACCCTGGCCGATTTCGATGCGCTGGTCGCCCGCGCCCATGCGCTCGGGCTCAAGGTGATCATCGACCAGGTCTATGCCCATAGCTCGGACGAGCACCCCTGGTTTGCCGAGAGCCGGGCCGATCGCACCAATGCCCGTCACGACTGGTATATATGGGCCGACGCCAAAGCCGATGGCACGCCGCCCAACAACTGGCAGTCGGTGTTCGGCGGTCCCGGCTGGACCTGGGATGCGCGGCGCGGCCAATATTACATGCACAATTTCCTGAGCAGCCAGCCGCAGCTCAACGTTCATCTGCCCGCGGTGCAGGACGCGTTGCTCGACGTCGCGCGCTTCTGGCTCGACCGCGGGGTGGACGGCTTCCGGCTCGATGCGATCAGTTGCGCGATGGTCGATCCGGCGTTGCGCGACAATCCGGCGCGGGCCCCGGCGCGGGGCAGGCGGACCCGGCCGTTCGACTTCCAGGTCCATCTCCACAACCAGTCGCACCCGGACATCCCGTTGTTCCTGGAACGGGTCCGTGCGCTGACCGATCGCTATCCGGGCCGGTTCACCGTGGCCGAGGTCGGCGGTGCCGATGTCGAGCCCGAGATGCAGCGCTTCACCGAGGGCAACCGGCGGCTGAACACCGCGTATGGCTTCAACTTCCTCTATGCGAAGGCGCTGACGCCGGCGCTGGTGCGCGCGGTGCTGGAGCGCTGGCCCGATACGCCCGGCATGGGCTGGCCCAGCTGGGCGTTCGAAAATCACGACGCGCCGCGCGCCGTATCCCGCTGGGCGCCGCCAGGGCATGAGGTGGCGTTTGCGCGGATGAAGATGCTCCTGCTCGTGGCGCTGCGCGGCAACATCTTCCTGTATCAGGGCGAGGAGCTTGGCCTCACCCAGGTCGAGATCCCGTTCGACCGGCTGCGCGACCCAGAGGCGATCGCCAACTGGCCGCTGACCCTCGGCCGGGACGGCGCCCGCACGCCGATGCCCTGGGCAGCAGGAGAGGCGGGGCTCGGCTTTTCGACCGGCGCGCCGTGGCTGCCGTTCGGGCCGGACCATGCTGCGCTCGCGGTCGACCGGCAGGAGCGGTACGGCGCCTCGATGCTTGCCCTGACACGTCGGCTGCTGGCGACGCGGCAGGCGAACGAGGCATTGCGGACGGGCGCGATCCGGTTTCTCGAAACGCCGGAGGACGTGCTGGCGTTCGAGCGGGTGTCGGGCGCGCAACGGCTGCTGTGTGTGTTCAGCTTTGCGGCCGCGGCGCGGGACTGGGCGCCCGAGGATGCGGCAGCCTGGCAGGTGATCGAGCAGGTCGGCGAGGTCGAGCCATGGCAGCTCGGCCCGTTCGCCGGGGTGATCGCGGAACGGCGTGCGTGACTCCCGCTTATCCACTCGCCGCACTATGTCACGCCGCCCGCCGGAGAAGGTGAGCGAACATCCCCGTACGAGCCAGTTGGAGTCGCGCTCTTCGCTCGCTATGGTACCGCTATCTCGGCCCGGCCGGAATGAGCAAGGACTGACCGTCACAAGGCGGCGGCACGACATAAAGAGGAGAAGATGTTGAGAAGCTTCCGTCCCTGTCTGTCACTCGCCGTCGCAGCGTTGATGCTTCAGCCGCTCGCCGCCGGCGCCCAGTCGAAAGTCTGGACACGCAGCTGGCAGGCAGTGCCGATGGAACGCCCCGGCCTCCCACCGCCGCCCCCGCCCGGCCAGCCGGCGCCGCCCCGACCGCAGCCGGCGGCCGGCCCGACATCGGACGTCACGTTCCGCATGGTCGCGCGTCTCTCGGCCGGGGGCACCTCGGTCCGGCTGCGTCTCTCCAACGAGACCGCAACCGATCCACGGCCGATCGGCGCCGTCCATATCGGCCTTGCCGGGCCGAACGGCGAGGTCCTGGCCGGTTCCGACCGGGTCGTCACCTTTGACGGCAACGCCTCGCCGGTCATCCCGGCCGGCGCACCCGTCGTCAGCGATCCCGTGGCGCTAAAGACCGGCCCGCTCGCCAAGGTCGTGGTCAGCATCTACGTGCCCGGCGACACGCTCAGCCTGAGCGTCCATGCGCTTGGCGTCGCCACCGCGCAGGTCGTCCCGGGCAACCAGGCCGCCGCCGCCACGCCGCCGCCCGGCGGTACGACCAGCATGATGCGCACGCTGCTCACCGGCATCGACGTGACGGGCGGTCGGGCGACGGCGACCATCGTCACCATCGGGGATTCGATCACCGACGGCGCGCAGTCGACCCGCGACACCGACAGCCGCTGGCCGGACGTGCTGGCGGAACGGCTGACCAAGGCGGGCAAGACCGGCTTCGCCGTCGCCAATGCCGGCATCTCCGGCAACCGCCTGCTCAACACCGGCAGCGGCCCGGCCGCGCTCGCCCGGTTCGACCGCGACGTGCTGTCGGTGCCCGGCATACGCTATGTCGTGATCCTCGAAGGCATCAACGACATCGGCAGCGCGACGCGCTCCAAGACGACCCTGCCCATGGTCGCCGACATCACCGGCGCCTATCGCCAGATGATCGCCCGCGCGCATGATCGCGGCGTCAAGGTGATCGGCGCGACCGTGCTCCCCTATAAGGGAGCCGGCTATTACGGGGCGGAGGGCGATGCGGTGCGTACCGCCGTCAATAGCTGGATCCGCACGCCCGGCAATTTCGACGGGGTGATCGATTTCGACAAGGCCGTGGCCGACAAGGCCGACCCATTGCGCATGGCCAAGGCCTATGACAGCGGCGATGCGCTCCACCCCAGCGACGCGGGCTATCGCGCGATGGGCGAGGCGGTCGACCTGTCGCTGTTCCGCTGATCCGGAGAATGAGCATGCCAGGGAAAATGCTGCGCAGCATTGCGCTCGCCACGGGCCTGACAGTCGCCGCGGCCGGCGCGGCGCAGGCGCAGGAGATCGCGTTCACCTGGGACGATCTGCCCTCGCACAGCGCCTTGCCCGAGGGCACGACCCGGGTGGAGATCGGCGACAAGATCATCGCGGCGTGGAAGGCAGCGAAGCTCCCGCCGGTCTATGGCTTCGTCAACGGGGTGCGGACGGAGGAGGAGCCTGAATCGACCGCGATGCTCGATCACTGGCGCGCCGCAGGCCTGCCGCTCGGCAACCATGCCTGGTCGCACATGAACCTGGCGACGCACACGACGGCGGAGTTCGAGCAGGATGTGCTCAAGGGCGAAGGCGTCGTTGCCGATCGGATGAAGGGGCAGGACTGGCACTGGTTCCGCTATCCCAACCTCTCGGAAGGCGACACGCCGGAAAAGAAGGCGGCGGTGCGCACGCTGCTCGCCGATCGCGGCTATCGCATCGCGGGCGTCACGATGAGCTTCGGCGACTATATGTGGAACGCGCCCTATGCCCGCTGCGTCGCGAAGAAGGACGAGCGCGCGATCGCGTGGCTGAAGAAGAGCTATCTCGACGCGGCCGACGACAGCATCACCTATGGCCGCGGCGTGTTCAAGACGCTGCTCGGCCATGACATCCCCTATGTCCTGCTGATGCATGTGGGCGGGCTCGATGCGGAGATGCTGCCGCAACTGATCGCCCTCTACAAAAGCCGCGGCTTCACCTTCGTCACGCTGGAGCAGGCGCAGCGCGACCCCTGGTACAAGGGTTATATGGACCCGCGCCTGCCCGACGCGCCGGGTCGTCCGGAATCCCAGCTCCAGGCGAAAGGCCTGCCGATCCCCGCCCGCCACGATTACGCGGCGGAGCTGGACGCGATCTGCAAGTAGAATTCCTGCCCGAGCTTGCTCGGGGAGGGGGACCATTCGCGTCTTCAGCGAATGGTGGAGGGGCTTGGAGCGAGCCGGCCTGGCCCGCTTCATGCCGACTCGAATTGAGAGACTGGCATAGGTGGAAACGTGGCCGCGCTCCGAGCCCCTCCACCACTTCGTGGTTCCCCTCCCCGTTCCGGGGAGGAATTGGCGCTTCCGACTCACTGGACAACCCACGGAAACACTGCTCCTATATCCTATACGATCTGCACAAGAGCGGACGGGGGAGAGTGACGATGAAGGGGCCGTTCCGCGCGATCATCCTGGGCGCTCTCGGACTGGCGACACCCGCCATCGCCGCCGACGCGCCGCTGCTCCATGTCATGTTCCAGGACCATGCCGTTCTCCAGCGCGACAAGCCGATCCCCGTCTATGGCCAGGCCGCCCCGAACACGACCGTCACCGTTAAACTCGGCACCGAATCCGCCACCGCGAAAGCCGACAAGACCGGCCAGTGGCGCACCACCCTTGCAGCGCTCCCCGCTGGCGGCCCCTACACGCTGGAGGCCAGCAGCGGCACCGCGACCCAGTCGGTCAGGGACGTCCTGCTCGGCGACGTCTTCCTCTGCACCGGCCAGTCCAACATGCAGTTCGCCGTCCGCGCCGCCGGCAATGCGGCCTTCGAGATGCGCGCCGCCAACGATGGCCAGATCCGCCAGCTCGGCATCGCCACCAGGGACAGCCTTGCCCCGCTCCCGACCTTCGCCACGCCCGTCTCCTGGACGGTCGGCTCGCCCGAGACGGTCGGCAATTTCTCGGCGAGCTGCTATTATTTCGCCCGGGAGTTGAAACAGACCACCAACGCCCCGGTCGGCCTGGTCGTCGCCGCCTGGGGCGGCAGCCGCGTGCGCGACTGGGTCAGCGAGCCGGGCCTGCGCAAGCTCGGCCAGTATGATGCCGATCTGGACATGCTCGCGCTGTATCGCACCGACCCGCAGGCAGCGCAGCGCCGCTGGGATGCGACTTGGGAAAGCTGGTGGAAAGCGAACGGCGCTGCCGCCGCGAAGGGCAACCCGTGGGAGCCCGCCTACCGCGTCACCGACTGGAAGACCGCCCCGGCCGCGCTCGGCCCCTGGGCGCAGTGGACCGGCAGTTCGCCCGACGGGTTCGTCGGCCAGATGTGGCTGCGCACCAGTGTCGATCTGACCGCGGCCCAGGCGGCGCAGCCCGCCAGCCTCGATCTCGGCGCGGTCAACGAGGAGGATCAGAGCTGGGTCAACGGCAAGGGCGTCGGCGGCACCAGCTGGTCGAGACAGGCGCTGCACGACATCCCCGCCGGGGTGCTCCACGCGGGCACCAATGTCATCGTCACCAACATCTTCTGCAGCTGGCGCAATTGCGGGATGAGCGGCCCGGCCGGGACGCGCGCGATCCGCCTGAAGGACGGCAGCGCCGTCCCGCTGTCCAACCCGTGGCGCTATGCCGAGGTCCCGAACGGCCTGATCGCACCGCAGCTGCCCTGGGGTCCGACCCACGGCGTCACCCAGCTCTATAACGGCATGATCGCCCCGATCGGCGGCTACGGGTTCAGGGCCGCGATCTGGTATCAGGGCGAATCCGATATCTATTTCAGCAGCCAGTATCAGGCGACCATGGCCGCGATGATGGGCGACTGGCGCCAGCGCTTCGGCGCCGACCTGCCTTTCCTGATCGTGCAGATCCCCAATTACGGCCCGCGCCCGACCGCGCCGGTGGAATCGGTCTGGTCGCAGGTGCGCGAGGCGCAGCGCCGCGCGGCCATGGCCGATGCGCGGGCCGCCTATATCGTCACCGTCGATATCGGTGACGCGACCAACCTCCACCCGTCCAACAAGCAGGATATCGGCCGCCGCCTCGCCATTGCCGCACGCCATGTCGTCTATGGCGATGTCGCGCCGCCGGCCGGCGCGGTCCCCGGCGCCGCACGGCGGGCTACCAATGAAGTGATCATTCCGTTCGGCCAGATCACCGGTACGCTCGCCGCGTATAGTGGCCGGCCCAACGCCTTCGAGCTGTGCGGCCCAGCCGCCGGATCGTGCCGCTACGCCGATGCCCGGATCGACGGCGCGACCGTCGTGGTGAAGGCCGACGCGGTCGATGCCACTCGCATCCGCTATTGCTGGGGCGACAGCCCGACCTGTACGCTGACCGATGCGAGCGGCCTGCCGGTCACGCCGTTCGAGCTGGCGATCAAGGCAAGCCGCTAAAGGCCGTCGGGCTGCGGAGCCGGTTCTGGCTGCAGACGAACAGGATGTTCTTCACGGCCTGGCCGTGCCGGGCCTGTCCAACATGGTGTCGGGCAGTTCGAGGCGAACCAGCTTCCAGGAGAAAAGCCCGCGACGTTCGAAGATCAGCGAGGGCATCGGCTCGTCACGCTGGCGATTCACCATCCGCACCCGGAACCGGTCCATGCCGACATAGCCGTAGCGATAGGTGATGTCCGGGTCGGGGGTGCGGCGCCCGGCGGTATCGGCACCCGGCCGGCCCTGGCGGATCAGCGCCGCAATGCCGTCGGGCGTGACCAGCGTGTCCACCATCCGGTCGACGATCGTCGGCATCAGCACCATGCCCAGCCCTGCGAACGGATTGTCCTTCATCGCGGGGTCGTCGTTCAGCCGCTTCGTCATCGCGGCCGATACCTGCGATTTCAGGCCGTCGCGCACCGCGGGGAAATCGACCGCGGCATCGAGCTTGTCGACATCGGCGCCGATCGCCGCCTCGCGCAGGTTACGCGCCGCCAGATAGGGCGATCCGGCATAGGCGATGGCCAGAAGCGCCAGCGCCGCCACCATGGCGGCGATCCATTTTCTGCTCATGCGGTTCCCTATAGTTGCCGATCCCGGCTTTAGCCGACAATCGACCGCGGCGACATCGCCTGCTCACATGAAGGTGTGCGGCACCCCGGGCAGCGCCCGGCGCACCCGGTTCCGTCCCGCATGTTTCGCCGCATAGAGCGCCGCATCGGCTGCGGCGAACAGGGCCTCGGCATCGAACGCATAAGGATCGCGCGCTTCGGCGATCCCGGCCGAGGCGCTGACCTGAAGCAGTTCGCCGTGCCACGATATCGGGGCCGACAGGTGGGTCAGCCTGCGTTCGACGCGTTGCTCCAGCGGGATGCCGGGAGGGGCGGGGGCGGTCAGCACGGCGAATTCGTCTCCGCCGATCCGCGCCACCATCAGCGCATCGTGAAAACCGGCCCACAGCCGGTCGGCGATCGACTGGAGGCAGGCATCGCCCGCCGCATGGCCGAAACGATCGTTGATCAGCTTGAACCCGTCGACATCGAACAGGATCAGCGCGCCCAGCGGTTTTGGCGGCGTGGCGCAATCGAGGAAGCGGCTCTGGAACAGCTGGCGGTTGGCCAGGCCCGTCAGCGGATCCTGCTCGGCCATGCGCCGCATCGTCTCGAGCCGCGCCTTGTCGTCGGTGATGTCCTGTTTCAGGCCGTAGAGCCTGACCGGCCGGCCACTCTCGCAGGCAACATCGGCGGTCAGCCGCATCCAGCGCTCGGCCCCGTCGGCGCGGATGATCTTCGCGTCCATCGTGAATGGCCCGCGCCGGACGATGGCATCGGCGCGCAACAGCTCCATGGTTTCGCGGGATTCATCCGCATACATGGCGACCACGTCGCGCCGGTCGATTGTGGAGCAGTGCGGCAGGCCGAACAGGGCATAGGTCCCGCTCGTCCAGCTGAGAGTGTCATCCGCCAGGTCGCAACACCATGCGCCGACCCCCGCCAGCGCCGTAGCGCGATCGAGCAGATCCCCCGATCCTGCCCCTCGCTCCATGCCGGCGTGTTGCGCCTGGCGGATCCACTCGAGGCTCATTGCGCGGTCCCCATCCACGCATCGCCTCCACTGCCCGTGCCCCTCATAACACCGGCCTAGGGGAAAGTCGTTAACGCAGCGTAAGGATTTGAAATAAATCGGCACGAGCCGTGTCGTTTATTTTTGCGTGCTCAAGGCGTGAAATCGGCACCGCCCGCGCCTATCGCGGTTCTTCGTTACCGTAACCAAGGATCCGTCATGCCCGCCCTCCAGGACTTCCGGCTCGAGACCTATTTCTCCAAATGGGAGTTCGCGGCGCGCTATCACCTGACGGCATCGGACGCGCAGAGCATGACCCTTAGCGAGCTGCTCGCCATGGCCGACCCGGCCGACCGCGAGGCGTTCGACCGGCTGTGGCTCGGCTATACCGAGACCTATGGCGCGCCGGCGCTGCGCGAGGAAATCGCCCGCACCTATGACCGGCGCGAGGCGGCCGACATCCTCTGCTTCGCCGGCGCTGAGGAAGGCATCTATATCGCCAGCCATATCCTGCTCGAGGCGGACGACCATGCCATCGTCGTCACGCCCAATTACCAGGCGGCGGAGACGGTGCCGCTGTCGATCTGCGCGGTCACCGGCGTGCCGCTCGACCCGGATGACAATTGGAGCCTCGATCTTGAGCGCGTCGCCGCAGCGATCAGGCCGAACACGAAGCTGGTCTCGATCAACTTCCCGCACAACCCGACGGGCCGGATCATCGAGCGGGACGTACTGGACGGGCTGGTCGATCTCTGCCGCAGGCACGGCCTGTGGCTGTTCAGCGACGAGGTGTACCGCCTGCTCGGCCCCGACGCGGACAAGCAGGTGCCGCAGGTCGCCGATCTCTACGAACGCGGCCTGTCGCTGGGCGTCATGTCCAAGGCCTATGGCCTGCCCGGCCTGCGCATCGGTTGGATCGCCTGCGCGGACCGCGATGTGCTCATCCGCATGGAGCGGATGAAACACTATCTGTCGATCTGCAATTCGGCGCCGAGCGAGCATCTCGCGATCATCGCCCTGCGCAACCGCGAAGCGATCCTCGCCCGCAACAATGCGCTGGTTCGCGACAATCTCGCCCTGCTCGACGGTTTCTTCGCCGACTATCCCGGCCTGTTCGAATGGCGCCGGCCCGATGGCGGCTGTGTCGGCTATCCGCGCTGGCTCGGCCCCGGCAGCGTCGACGACTTTACGGCCAGGCTGGTGGAGGAGGCCGGCGTGCTGCTGCTGCCGTCGGGCATCTACGGCTCGGATCTCGGCCCGACCCCGACCGACCGGTTCCGCATCGGCTTCGGCCGCGCCGGCATGGCGGAGGGGCTGGCCGCGTTCAGGGCCTGGCTCCAGCGCAACGCGGACTGATCCGACGGCGGCAGCCGGGACTCAGGCTTCGTTCGGCGCCGCATCCGATCGCGCGAAGAAGATCGTCACGCGCATGCCCGCGCCCGGCGCCGACTCGACCTCGATCCGCGCCTTGGCATTCTGCCGCAGCGACTGCACGATCAGCGCGCCGAGCTTGCCCGCCTTGGGCCAGGTCGCGCCCTCGGCCAGCCCGATCCCGTCATCGGCCACGACGACCCGGCATCCGCTGTCGTCGACGATGCTGTGCAGGGTGATGGTGCCGCCCTCGCGCCCGGCAAAGGCGTGCTTGAGCGCATTGGTCAGCAGCTCGTTGACGACCAGCCCGGCAGGCATCGCCACATTGACCGAGACCGGCCAGGTATCGACCTGCATATCCAGATGGATCCCCTCCACGGCATGCGCGCGCATCACCGACGACGCGATCCCGCTGAGATAGCTGCCGAGATCGATGCCCTCGCCAACGCCCTCGTCGGACAGCGACCGGTACAACAGGGCAAGCGCATCGATCCTGCCGGCAAGCCGGTCGAAGCGCTTCTCGGTCGCGCCATCGGGCAGGTTGCGTGCTTCGAGCCGGATCAGCGCGGTGATCATCTGCAGGTTGTTCTTCACCCGGTGCTGCAATTCGCGCAGCAGCGTATCGCTGTCCTGCAGCTTCTGCTCCAGCGCCTCATTGCCGGTGCGCGGCCCGATCTCGGCCATGGCCACGAGCCGGAACAGCGGCATGCCGTCATCGCCCTCGATCACGTTGGACCAGGCATCGACCGTCGTCTCGTCACCGTCATGCGCGATGGTGAAGCTGCCGATATATTCCTCGCTTCCGGTGACGGCCTCGTTAAGCGCGCGCCCGTCCGGCGTGGTCGCGTTGCCGGGCAGCGCCTCCCAGCTCTTGCCCTCCAGCCACCCGGCGGATTGCCCGCTGAGCCGCTCGAATTCGAGATTGGCGTAGGTGATGGACTCGCTCGGGTGAAGTTCCGCGACGGCAATCGCCACGGGCACGTGGTCGAGGAACTGCTTGAACCGGTCGCTCTCCAGCGCTTCGGCAAGATCTGGGGAGTCGAGCAATTGCTCGACCGGCCGCGCACCGTCGCTATCGTCACCCATGATCAGCCGTCCCGATTATCTGAAAGCATGCGCTACCAGATAATCGGGCGTGGCGTCCAAAAGACTTAGGCCAGCATGCGTACGCCGGGCTCGCGTGCCCAATAGCGCTTCGCTGCCGCGTCGGTGAACCCCTTGGCGGCCGGCACGACGCCGTCGTCCGGCACGACCCCGGCCTTGTCGAGCAACGGCTGCGCCTCGGGCGAATGGCCGATCGCCTTCAGATGCCCGAACGCGTCCATCACGAACTGCACCGCCGCTGCCTCCTTGAGCAGCGCCGCGCAGCCATCGTCGGACAGGATCACCGCGACCGCATCGGCCAGCACCGACGGATAACCGGCGAGTTGGGCATCCGCCTTGAGCAGCTTGCCGTCGGACAATGTCGCGCCGCCGACCTTGGGCGCGACGATTACCGCGCGGGCACCCGCCTGCGTGATCGCCCCGGCCAGGGCGGAGACGGCCTTCGCATCCGATCCGTCGGCGACCAGGATCGCGATCGAATGCCCCTTGATGTCCGCCGGCGCGCGAGGCCCCTCGACGATGCGCAGCGCGGGTGAGGGATCGAGATCCTGCGGCGCCACCGCCGCCTTGGACGCCTTGGGCAGGGGCATACCCAGCCCGTCGGCGACGCGCTTGGCCAGATCGGCATCGACATTGACCAGGTTGGACATCATCCGCACCCGGACATGCTCGAGCCCGACCTTGGACAGTTCGAACACCAGGGCCGACGCGAGATGCGCCTGCTCCGGCGCCGCGAGCGACCGGAAGAATAGCCGCGCCTGACTATAATGGTCGGCAAAGCTTTCCGGCCGGATGCGCAGCTTGTCGCCCTGCTCATCGGGTCCGTCGGCCGCGGGGAAGCTGGTGAACCCGGTCATCGGGCATTCGCGCGGACCGCCCTCCTCGCCCGCGTCGGACAGGCTGTTCGGCTCGTAGTTCGCCCGGCCCTTGGGCACATTCATCTGCATCTGGCCGTCGCGCTGGAAGTTCATCACCGGGCATTTCGGTGCATTGATCGGCAATTGGTGGAAATTGGCCGTGCCGAGCCGCGATTTCTGCGTGTCGAGATAGGAGAAGAGCCGTCCCTGCAGCAGCGGATCATTGGTGAAATCCACGCCCGGCACGATGTTGGCCGGGCAATAGGCGACCTGCTCGGTCTCGGCGAAGAAATTGTCCGGATAGCGATCGAGCACCATGCGACCGATGATCCGCACCGGCAGCACTTCCTCCGGGATGATCTTGGTCGGGTCGAGCACGTCGAACGGCAGACTGTCGGCGAATGCCTGGTCGAACGCCTGGATGCCCAGCTCCCATTCGGGGAAGTCGCCGCGGTCGATCGCCTCGAACAGGTCGCGCCGGTGGAAATCCGGGTCGGCGCCGGCGATCTTCACCGCCTCGTCCCAGCAGGTCGATTGCACGCCCTGTTTCGGCTTCCAGTGGAACTTGACGAAGGTCGACTTGCCCTTGGCGTTGACCAGCCGGAAGGTGTGGATGCCGAAGCCCTCCATCGTGCGCAGCGATCGCGGGATGGTCCGGTCGGACATCGCCCACATGATCATATGGGTCGATTCCGGCATCAGGCTGATGAAGTCCCAGAAGGTGTCATGGGCGCTGGCTGCCTGCGGGTATCCCGTCTGCGCTTCCATCTTCACGGAGTGGATCAGGTCGGGGAATTTGATCGCGTCCTGGATGAAGAACACCGGGATGTTGTTGCCGACCAGATCCCAGTTGCCCTCCCTGGTGTAGAATTTGACCGCGAACCCGCGCACGTCGCGCGGCGTGTCGACGGAGCCCGCGCCGCCCGCGACGGTGGAAAAGCGCGTGAACAACGGCGTGCGCTCGCCCGCGCGCTGGAACAGGTCGGCCTTGGTGATGTCGGCCAGGCTCTCATAGCATTCGAAGAAGCCGTGCGCGGCTGAGCCCCGCGCATGCACGATCCGCTCCGGAATCCGCTCATGGTCGAAATGGAAGATCTTCTCGCGAAGGACGAAGTCCTCCAGCAGCACGGGGCCGCGCGGGCCGGATTTCAGCTGGTTCTGGTTGTCCGAAACCCGGATGCCCTGATTGGTGGTCAGGCCGCCCGCGGCCTCGTCGTCAGCAACCTGATGCGTCTCACCGCCATTGCCGGATTGTACGCCGCTCTTCGTCGCCATGAATCTCTCCCGTCACCGTTCGCGGGCTCAACCGCAGGGGGACGGGAAAGGTCCGGCTTTTCGGCAAGACTTGCTTTGGATCAGCGCGATTCTTTCGATTGGGCGCCGATGCGGTTTCGATACGATAGCGCGATGACAGCATCCGATGTAGCCCCACTGCGGCGGCGCTCTGCTTGAACCATCCCGTCAAATTCTGCCGGATTAATGCTCGAGTGCGAGGGGCGCGAAATGCCACTGTCCAATGTGGCTTGCCTCAATGCGTATAGCAGAGAGCGGCGACAAACGAACCCACACGGTGCCGCTGAGGTCCCCCTGCCGCGGGCGGCAGGGGGAGCCGCTGTCGGTTACGGGGTCAGCTGGTTGACCTTGATGGTCTTGCCGTCGGTCAGGATCGACAGGTAGCCATTTTCCTTGATGTCGTTCGAGGCAAGGCGGCCGTCGACGTCGAGGCGAAGCGTGTGGACGTCGCTGAAGGCGCCAGCGGAAAGCAGCCGGACGCCCGACCAGGCATAGTGGCTGTAGGCGCTGCTCAGCTTGGCCTTCTGGCTTTCCATGACCGAGGTCAGGCCGGCGGCGTTGACCTTCGACAGCGGGATCAAAAAGTCTTCAAGCTTGAACTTTGACGCGTCGCCGCCGGACACGCTGATTTCCACCGGGACGGGCTTATCGAAGGTGCCGGTGTGGGTGTCCATCGAGATGCTCAGCAGTTTCCGAGGATCCTCCGGGTTCTGATATTTGACCGAGCAGGTCGTCAGCTCACCCTCCGGCTCGTCCTCGCTGGCGTCGATCTTGCTGCCCGGGCTGAAGAAGGAGTTGATTTCCGACACCTTCACATCGGCGCCAAGATGCTTGGCGATGGCGCGGAAGCAGACGTCGGGGCCCTGGGCCAGGGTGGGCGCCGCGGTCTTGGGCGCGTCCCCGGTCGGCGTGTCGGACGAGGAAGCGAGGACGCCGTTGTCCGATGTCGCGTTGGACGCGGTGTTTCCGCCGCCACAGGCCGACAGGCCGAGCGACAGGCCGATGGCCAGGGCGAACGCGGTAGACTGCGGCCTGGGGATCATGTCGGGCATTCCTCCGATGGTTGGGATTTCCCCCATCATAATGGCCGGCGATGCGAGGTGTCGACCGTAAAGCCCGGTTTCCGTGCAGATCGTCGCTGGTGGCGGTGCGGTCCAGCGGGGCACCGATGCGCCACAGCCGGTCGTCAAGCACTCCCCCTTCCATCGCCAATCCAAATCTGCAACGAAGCCCGGCAATGGTAAACGCCTCTAACAATATGAGTTCATCGACCATGGTCTTTACAAAACGAATCGCCGGCCTCGCGCGGCGCATATGCACTGCGACCATGTTTTGCGGCGCAGCGCTGGTGGCTACTCCGACGCTTGCCGATACTCCTGCCGGTTCCGATTGGGTGCAGAGCGGCCCTGGCTGGGTGCGGGGAAAAGTAGATATGTTGGCTGCGACCCCGGCGGGGATTCTGATCGCGTTCAAGGGCAAACTACAGTCCGACAATTGCTCGAAATCTGCTTCTTATTACATTCTTATTTCAAAAGACGACTATGCCATGACCAGCCTGTTTCTAACCGCTTGGGGAGCAGGAAAACGTCGCTTCAGCGTTTATAATCGTGATTATGCCGGCACTCCGCCAGCCAATCCATACGCTGATCGCGGGGATAATTATTGCACCGCAGCGAAGATATCGTTGAATTGAGCGCTGATCTCGGTGGGGGATGTACCATCGTCCAGCCTGCATCGTCGGCAGATTCAATTACTTGGAAGGCGGCGCCTGTGCTTTTGTCGAACGAGCGTAGATATCGTCCGAGCCTATGGGTAACGATATCGCGGCATTGATCGGTCAACACCAGACGCACAAGCCGCCTCAGCCTTTGCGATCTGCGTCTGGCCCTAGTCGTAGACTGGTTGGTCGATGGTATGACTGGCGAACGCCCTATCGACCTTTGCGCGAAAGTCCTTGATGTCCTGCCGGCACTGGCTCCCGGCCATAGCTTCGGCCCGAGGCGGATGTGTGGCCCGTCCTTCATTCCGCCAAAATAGTGCTGGCACGCTCACCCCCCGGCATAACCTCCAAGGATCGGCAGGATCTCGCCCGTGATGAAGCTGGAGCATTGCGGCGAGGCCAGGAAGACATAGGCCGGCGCGATCTCCTCGGGCTGGGCCGGGCGCTTCATCGGCGTGTCCGCCCCGAACTGGGCGACATCGGGGACTTCCTTGTCGCTCGGATTCAGCGGGGTCCATACCGGCCCCGGCGCCACGGCGTTCACCCGGATGCCCTGGGGGATCAGGTGGGTGGCGAGGCTGCGGGTGAAGGCATGGATGCCGCCCTTGGTCATCGAATAATCGAGCAGGTCCTTGTTGCCTAGGATGCCGGTGACCGACCCGGTGTTCACGATCGCGCTGCCCGGCTTCATCTTCGCGACGGCGGCCTGCGCCATGAAGAAATAGCCGTAGAGATTGGTCTTCAGCGTCTGGTCGAAATGCTCGGCCGTCAGGTCGGCGAAGGTGGAATGGACCTGGAAGGCGGCATTGTTGACCAATATGTCGAGCCGCCCGAACGCCTTGAACGCTTCGTCGACCGCTGCCGTGCAGAAGGCCTGGTCGCGCACGTCGCCGGCGATGACGATGGCGCGGCGCCCCTCCTTCTCGACCGCCTTCTTCGTGACCTTCGCATCCTCGTCCTCGTCGAGGTGCAGGATCGCGACATCGGCGCCCTCGCGCGCGAACAGGATGGCCACCGAGCGGCCGATCCCCGAATCCCCGCCGGTGATGATCGCGGCCATGCCCTTCAGCTTGCCCGATCCCTTGTAGAAGGGGGCGTCATACATCGGCGCCGGATCGAGCGCGGCTTCCTTGCCCGGCTTCAGCTGATGCTGTTGCGGCAAGGGCGGCTCGGGATATTTCCGCGCCCCCGCCTGCATCGCGCCGCTTTTCTTCTTCGGTTTCTTGTCGGCCTTCGCGACCTGTGCCTGAATCGCGCGCTGCTCGGCGACGGTCTTTTTCGGGTTGGATTTCGCCATGGTCTGCTCGCCTCTCGGTGGAGCGGACAGAATGCGCGGGCAGGGCGCGTGTTCCCTCGGGCGGGGTGGCCAGGGCTGTCGGCACCCGCTATGATGTTCTTGTTTCGTTTCGGAGGTGGAATTGGCCAACCGCGCCGGCAGCGCCGATCTTCCCCTGCATGGCGGCCATGTGCCGCCCTGGCTCAGCGCGCGCATGGCGAGCCTCGGCGCGGTCATGTCGCAGGCGATCGTCCATCATTATGGGCGGGACGAGCTGCTGCGCCGGCTCGCGCATCCCTTCTGGTTCCAGAGCTTCGGCGCGGTGATGGGCATGGACTGGCACTCGTCGGGCATCACGACGAGCGTGATCGGCGCGCTCAAGCGCGGCCTCAGGCCGCTGGCGGGTGAGCTTGGCATCCATGTCTGCGGCGGGCGCGGCAAGCAGTCGCGCCGCACGCCGGACGAGCTGGTCGCGATCGGCGACCGGGTCGGGCTCGACGGCGCCGGCCTTGCCCGCACCAGCCGGCTCGTCGCCAAGGTCGACAGCGCGGCGGTGCAGGACGGGTTCGATCTTTACCTCCACGGCTTCATCGTCGCCGATGACGGGCAATGGGTGGTGGTGCAGCAGGGCATGAACGGCGACCGGCGCCAGGCGCGGCGCTATCACTGGTCGTCGGAAGGGCTGGGCAGCTTCGTCGATGCGCCGCACGCCGCGATTGAGGGCAGGGGCGGTGGCGAGATCGTCAACCTCACCGATCGCCGCGCGGCCGCGTCGCGCGAGGCGCAGCTCGACCTGTTGCGGGATCTCGGCCCCGACCGGATCGCCCGCGAGGCCGCAGCGCTCGAACCGGTGAAACCGGCCGCGCCATCGGATCAGCCGATGCTCCCGCACATGGTCCTGCCGAGCCATCACGACGTACGTCCCTCTGACGTGATGATCCGCCGCCTGCACGGCACGCTCGCCGCCGCGGCCGAGAATGGCCCGGCCGATTTCCCGGAACTGCTGCTGGTGCCGGGCGTCGGCGCCCGCACCGTCCGCTCGCTGGCCATGGTGGCCGAGGTGATCCACGGCGCCCCCTGCCGCTTCGCCGATCCCGCGCGCTTCTCGCTCGCCCATGGCGGCAAGGATCGCCACCCCTATCCGGTGCCGATCAAGGTGTTCGACAAGACGATCGCGGTGATGAAGGACGCGGTCGGCAAGGCCAAGCTCGGCAATGACGAGAAGCTCGCCGCGATCCGGCGCCTCGACGCCCAGGCGCGCGCGATGGAACGCCATGCGACCGGCCCGGCCCTGCCGGAGTTCGTCGCGGAGGAATTCCGCAACTCGCATGATTATGGCGGCCGCAGCGTCTTCGGCTGGGAACCGCCCGCTGACTCAGCCGCGACGCGCTCGGTCGGGTAGCGTCGCCACAAGCTCCCTGGCGCCATCGAGATAGGCCGATAAGCGGAGCGTCGAACCGTCCCGAAAGGTCAGCCGATATTCGCCACTCATGTCACCCTTGCTCACCGCGCGAACCTCGGAGATTCGGCGAAGGGTCTCGCGCCCGCGGAGCGAGCGGTGTTTCAGGGTGTCGCCCTTCCACAGGACCGTTTGCCCGTAGCTGCGCCAAAGGACGTAGAGACTGGCCAGCCCGAACGCGACGGCGAGGATGGCGGCATAGATCATCTGCATCTCGGCGTCCGGGCGCGTCGATCCGACGACGAGGAAGGTACAGCCAAGCCCCGCCATGGCAGCGCACCCGGCGATCGTGCCGTTGAGCAGCCACCCTGGCCGAAGCATCTTCCATCCAGCCGCGTCGAGGCGAGCCGGTTTCTGCCATCGCTGGGCAGCGAGCGTGAGGACGGTTGCTGCGATGCCTCCGATCAGACCATTGATCCACGGGCTCATCGTTTCTTTCCACACCCTTGGTCGGGTAACCCGACAGTTTTCAGCACGCGCCAACCGGCAATCCCATCGCGCCGATCCTGCCACAGGTCCCACGCGCTTGTGACTGATTCAACCGTGAGACATTCGATGCATCCTACACACTGGTCGGGACGCGACAATTCCGGCCTCGCCGTTTCTCATGATGGCCGATTGCCCCCTGTTATGCGGGAAATTTCCGCTGTTAATTCGCCGGGAAAAAATATGTCCCGTCATGCGCATGAACAGGGGGCCGGGTATCACCGATCCTTATTTCACCCCGATCAGCCAGGGCTGCACCGCACCGGTCGGCTTCGGTGTCCCGTCGATCCGCTCCGCCCGGATCAGCGGCACGGGCTTCAGGATCATCTGGCCCTTCATCGGGCCCGATCCGGCGCCGATCGGCTGGGCGAGGATCTTGCGCACAATGTCCATGCCCTCGACGACATGGCCGAACGCGGCATAGCCCGAATAGCCCGCCTTCGCGTCCATGCTCGGATGCGCGCCGAGCATGATCGCGAAATTGCCCGTCGCGCCATTCTCGTCGCGGCCATGGGCCATGGAGATCACCGTATCGAGATGGCGGATGCCCGTCTTCGTCGTCGTTTCCAGCGGGACGGAGGGCAGCATGCGCCGTGCATCGGTGCYGATCCCGCCCTGGATGAAGCCATAGGTCGGATCCGCCTTGCTCCGCGCCGACCGGTAGAAGCTGGTATTGTCGAGCCGCTTGTCGTCGACATAGGCGAGGAAGTTCGCGGTGGTCTTCGGCGCCCGTTTCGCATCGAGCGCGATCACGATCGGGCCGAGCGCGGTGACGATCCGCACCCGAACGAGGCCGGGCACGGCTTTGCTGGCATGCTGCTGCGGCACGGCCGGGGTGGCGATCGCCAGGGCCGCCATGGCGATAAGGGAGAGAATCGGGCGCATCGGCTCGCGAGCTAGGGGTTGGTTTGGACAGGCGCAAGCAGGAGGCTTGTTGACTATAGGTGTCCTCTCCTCCGTTGGCCCTGAGCTTGTCGAAGGGCCGCTCTTTCCCTTAGGCTCGCCCCATGAGCTTCTGGGCCTACATGCTCCACTGCAAGGATGGCCTGTTTTACGTTGGCCATACGGACGATTTAGACGCCAGGATTGGTCAGCATCAAAGCGGTTTGATCCCGGGCTTCACGCGCAAATACGCGCCCGTGAAACTCGTTTGGTCACAGGATTTCCCGAGCCGGATCGAAGCACTCGAAGCGGAGCGTCGCATCAAGGGATGGAGCCGCGCAAAGAAGCTGGCACTCATCCGGGGTGATTGGGAGCGAATCTCACTTCTGGCCAAGGGGAAGAGCGGCCCTTCGACAAGCTCAGGGCGAACGGTAGGACGGGTGGGGCCCTCCAATCAGGAAGCCGATTCTTAGCGTTTCTCCGGCATGACCGAACGGCGATGACCGACCACACCCCCCTGGTGAGCATACTCATGCCCACCCACGACGCCGCGGCGTTCGTGGCCGCGTCGGTCGATAGCCTGCTCGCCCAGACTTTTGGCGACTTCGAGCTCATCATCGTCGACGACGGCTCGACCGACGCGACGCTGGACGTGCTGGCCGGTATCGAAGACGCCCGCCTCACCATCATCGCATCGCCCGCGAATCTCGGCCCGGTCCATGCCCGCAATCGCGCCTTTGCGGTGGCGCGGGGGCGCTATGTCGCCGCGCTCGACGCCGACGATCTCTGCCACCCGGACCGCCTCGCCCGGCAGGTCGCCTATCTCGACGACCATCCCGATGTCGTGCTGGTCTCGACCGCCGCCTCGGTGATCGAGGGCGACCGGGTCCGCTTCGACCCGATGGTTCGCCGCACCAGCCCGGCGCTGATCGACTGGCTGCTGCTCACCCGCAATCCGCTGGTCTGGTCGTCGGCGATGTTCCGTGCGGAGGCCGCGCGCAGGCTCTCGCCCTTCACCCGGCCGGAACGCCGCTATGCCGAGGATTTCGACCTCTACCACCGGCTGCGCCCGTTCGGCGCCATCGCGCGGATCGACGAGGATCTCGTCACCTATCGCGAGCATCCCGGCGGCATGTCGAAACGCCATACCGACGTGATGAGCGGTAATGCGGCCGGTACGCTCGCCGAGGTCTATGCCCCGATCTTCGGGGCCGGGGCACGGCGCAACGCTGCGCTGATGATCCGCCACGCCGGGCTTTGCGAGCCGGTGCGCGACGCGGCACTGCTGGCCGAATTGTCGCAAATCCTCGGGACGCTGCACGGCCATTTCCTCGCGACCCGAATGCCTGCACCGGCTGATCGCCTCATGATCGACGCCGCCCTGTCCCGTCTCTGGTCGCAGTTCGCGCGCGACGCGCTCGCCGCCGGCGCGATCGGGCTGTCGCGGGTGGCGGGGCTGGCCCCGGCCGGCTTCCGGTGGCGCCATGGCAAGCCGCTCAACCTCCTCCACGCCTGGCTGCGGCCTGATCCAGGTTAGGGCCGGGTGCACAAGGCTTGTTAACGTCGTGCCGCTAAGGGGAAGGCTCATCGCAGTCGGAGTGCTTCCACGTGACGATCGACAGTCTCGCCCGTTCGCTTGCCAAAACCCTTCCCGCAACCGCCCCTGCGCTGAAGGCGGGCTATCGCGCCAGTGAGCGCATGATCAGCTCGCTCGCCGGCACCTGGCCGTCGATCGTCCGCGCCCGGACCGAGAAGATCACCATCGCGATCACCGCGCATTGCAACCTGCGCTGCCAGGGCTGCAAATATGGCCGCGACTTCATGCCGGGCGCGCAGCTCCCGCTGGAGATCGTCGAGCAGCTGCTCGAGGATGCCGCCGCGGCCAAGGTGCCTGCCGTGCGCCTCTATGGCGGCGAGCCTTTGCTCCATCCCGATGTCGTGAAGATGGTCGAGATCTCCACCCGGCTCGGCGTCGGCTGCTACATGACCACCAACGCGTTGATCCTCGACAAGAAGATCGCGGCGCTCCACGCCGCCGGCCTGCGCAAGATCACCATCGGCTATTATGGTGAGGGCAGCGCGTTCGACGAGTATGTCCAGCGTCCCGGCCGCTATGAACGGCTGGTCGAGAGCCTGGAGAATACGCGGAAAATGTTCGGGCCGGACGAGCTCGACATCCAGTTCAACTTCCTGCTCAGCCGCCGCTCCGCGAATATCGAGGCGGTCGAGGAAGTGGTGCGCTTCGCCGATCGTTTCCAGGGCCGCATCCATGTCGACGTGGTCCATTATTCGCTGCCCTATTTCCAGGAAGGGCCCGAGCGCGAGCTTCAGTTCCGCCCCGAGGACAAGCCCGCGGTCGACACCGTCATCCGCCATCTGCTCGAGCTGAAGGCGAAACGGCCGCAGCTGCTGACCGAATCCCCGCTGGCGCTTGCGTCCTTTGCCGACTGGGCGCTGAAGCAGGAGGAAATGCGGGTACCCTGCGATGCGCGCAAGCTGCTCTGGGTCGGTGCCGATGGCAGCGTGATGCTGTGTTACGTGACCTTCCCGCTCGGCAATCTGCACGAGAAGCGGCTGAGCGAGATCCTCTACAAGGAGGAGCATCACAAGGCGGCGCAGGACGCCTTCAAGCTCAACTGCCCCAATTGCCATTGCGAGGCGGCGTCGCGGGTCGAGAAGCACGGCCCCAGCTTCCGCAAATATTCGGCCGAGGCGCGCGACCGGCTTGCCGCCGGCTGACGCTTGATCCGCGTCGCCCATCTGCTGCCGACGATGGAGATCGGCGGGCGGGAGCGGATCGTGGCCGACCTGTGCCGCACCGCGCCGGCGCTCGGGATCGAGCCGGTGCTGATTACCTATGACGTGGCGCCGCCCGGCGCCGCGGTGATCGAGGCGTCGGGCGTACCGGTTGTCGCGCTGGATCGCCGCGATTCCGCGTTTCGGGCACAGATCGGTGCCTGCCTGACGCGCGAGCGGATCGATGTGCTGCATGCCCAAGGCCATATCTCCGCAGCGCTGGCGGCCGGCGCGACCGGCGGCGTGGCAATGGCCGCGACGATGCATGTCGCGCTCGGCTCCGGCTGGCGCTGGCTATTGCCGATCGTGCGCGGCCTGCGCGCTGCCGACGCGCTGACGGCGGTGTCGGACGATCTGGCGCGGCGTTTCGGGCGGCTCGTCGGCCGGCGCATCGAGACCATCCCGACGGGCGTCGATCTGGCCCGATTCCGCCCGTCGGAACGGCCGCGCCCTGTGGGACAGCCCTTCACGATCGGCATCGCGGCGCGGCTGCATCCGATAAAAAGGCATGGCGACGCGGTCGCGGCGATGCGGATCCTGCGCCAGCGAGGCGCGCGGTGCCGAATGCTCATCGCGGGGGAAGGTCCGTGTCATGACGCGATCGCGGCCGCGGCGCGGGGGCTGGATGTCGAACTGCTCGGCGCGGTCACCGACATGCCAGGCTTCCTGCACCGGCTCGACGCCTTCCTGCTGCCCTCCGATCATGAAGGCACGCCGGCGGCCTTGCTTGAGGCGATGGCATGCGGGTTGCCTTGCATCGCGACGAAGGTCGGCGGCATGCCGGCGCTATTGGGCGAGGCGGGGATATTGGTCGCACGACGCGATCCGGATGCCATTGCCGATGCTGTCGAATGGCTCGCTAGTGATCCGGGTGCGCGACGAACATTTGGGCACCGGGCGGCGGAACTGGCCCTCCGACAAGGCTCCGACGCGCAGGCCGAGCGCTATGCGCGACTCTATCGGGCCCTCGCTAGTGAGCGACCGTTGCGAGAGAGCGCTCACCTCGCATCCCGTTCGTCCTGAGCTCGTCGACGGACTGTTCTTCCTTATACCGCCGAAAGAAAAGAAGAGCAGCCCTTCGACGAGCTCAGGGCGAACGGGGAGAGAGTGTTGTGGCCGTTACCGCGCGGCGATTACCGGACGCTGCCACCCGCCTCCGAGCGACCGGAACAGGTCGATCTGTGCGGCCGCGATCCGCGCGTCGGCGGCCGCCAGGTCAGCATCCGCATCGGCGAAGGTCCGCTCCGCATCGAGCACGTCGAGAAAGTCGATCTGCCCCTCGCGCTGGCGGGCGCGGGTGATGCGGGCGGCCGCCTCGGCCCCGTCGCGGGCTGCCTGAAGGGCGGCGCGGCGCTTCAGTTCGCCCTGATAGGTGGCGAGCGCCGTCTCGGTTTCCTCGAGCGCCTGGAGCACCGTGCCGTCGAAAGTCGCGAGCGCGCCGCGGCTGTCGGCCTCGCTCGCCGCGATGCGGGCGCGCGCCGCCTCCTGGTTGGGGAAGGACCAGCTGATCAGCGGCCCGACCAGGAAGCGCAAGGCTCCCCCGGTGAACAGGTCGCCGATGCTTGCGCTGCTGGACCCGACCGACCCGCCGAGCGAGATGCGCGGATAAAGTTCGGCCGTTGCCACGCCGATCCGCGCCGTCGCCGCCGCGAGACGCTGTTCGGCCGCCCGCACGTCAGGCCGGCGGGCAAGCAGGGCCTGGCCGTCGCCGACCGGGATCGGCTGGTCGAGCGTCGGCGTGTCGGTGCGCGCCGCGGCGATCTCGGGCAGTTCCTGCGGGGTGCGGCCGGTCAGGGTCGCAAGCCGGAACAGCGCCGCCTGGCGCTCGGCCTCGATCGCGGGGACGAGGGCGGCGCGCTGGTCGCGCAGGGTGGTGATGCGTACCTGGTCGAGCTTGGCGGCGCGGCCGGCCTCGACCCGCTTGCCGGTCAGGGTCGCCGATTTGTCGAGCAGCTCGACGATCCGCTTCGCCACGCCGAGCCGCTGGGCCGAGGAGGCCGCATCGACATAAGCGCGGGTGGTCGCCGCGACCACTGCGACCCGCACCGCATCGGCATCGGCATCGGCCGCGCGGACATCGCCGCGCGCCGCCTCGATGTTGCGGCGGACCCGTCCCGCCAGATCGACCTCATAGGAGACGTTCAGGCCGATATCGTAGGACTCCCCCTCGGAGGCAGTCCCGGGCAGGCGCTGGCTGTCGGGGACGCGGCCATAACCGCCGGTCGCGCCGATCGACGCCTGGGGCAGCCGGTCCGACCGAACACCGCGCAGTGATGCACGTGCCCGGTCGAGCCGCGCCACCGCCACGCGGATATCGGTATTGGCGGTCAGCGCGTCGGCGACGAGCTGGTCGAGGGTCGGGTCGCGGTAGAGCTGCCACCAATGGTCGTCCGCCTGAGCGGTCGACACAGTGGGGCTCGCGCTCCCGATGAACTGGCCGGCCGCCTTGGCCGGGGCCACCGGCGCGACGAAGTCGGGACCGGCGGCACAGGCTGACAGCGCCAGGGCGGAGAGTGATGCGAGCAAGAGCTTTTTCATGATAGCCGCTCCTTATTCGGCGGGCTGAAGGGTCGCCGGCAGGGCGTGCTCGCGACGGCGGGAGAACCGCATCGCGAGCGCCCGGCAGACGACATAGAAGGTCGGCGTGAAGAGCAGGCCGAACGCAGTGACGCCGATCATCCCGAAGAACACCGCGGTGCCCAGCGCCTGGCGAAGCTCGGCGCCTGCGCCGGTCGCCAGCACCAGCGGCACGGTGCCGAGGATGAAGGCGAAGCTGGTCATCAGGATCGGACGGAGGCGGGTCTGTGCTGCGCGCACTGCCGCCTCGATCGGGGAGAGACCGTCCTGTTCCTCGGCCTGCTTGGCGAACTCGACCACGAGGATCGCGTTCTTCGCGGCCAGCGCGATCAGCACGACCAGGCCGATCTGGGTCAGGACGTTGTTGTCCATACCCCGCAGGTTCACGCCGGTCATGGCTGCCAGCAGACACATCGGCACGATCAGCACGATGGCGAGGGGCAGGGTGACGCTCTCATATTGCGCCGCCAGCACCAGGAAGACGAACACCACCGCCATCAGGAAGACGAGCCCGGCCGTGCTGCCTGCCGCCTTCTGCTGGTATGCGATCCCCGTCCATTCGTGCGAGTAGCCAGCCGGCAGGGTCTTGTCGGCGAGCTTCTCCATCGTCACCAGCGACTGGCCCGAGGAGAAACCGGGTGCCGTGTCGCCATCCACCTCGACCGCGGGGAAGAGGTTGTAGCGGACGACGCGGTACGGTCCGGTCTTGTCCTGGAAGGTCGCGACCGAGCCGATCGGCACCATCTGGCCCGAGTTCGACCGCGTCTTCAGGTTGGCGATGTCCGCAGTCGTGTTGCGGAACGGCGCATCGGCCTGGGCGGTGACGCGATAGGTGCGCCCGAGCAGGTTGAAGTCGTTCACGAACGCCGAGCCGAGATAGACCTGCAGCGCCTCGAACACCCGCTCCGGCGGGACGCCCAGCATGTTCGCCTTGGTCCGGTCGACATCGGTGAAGATGCGCGGCGTGGCGGTGTCGAAGAAGGTGTAGATCTGGGCGAGGCCGCTCGTCTGGTTGGCCTTGCCGATCAGGTCGTAGGAGACCTTGCCGAGATCGGCGTAACCGCGTCCCTCGGTATCCTGCACCATCATCCGGTAACCGCCGGCCGAGCCGATGCCCTGGATCAGCGGTGGCGGCACGATCAGCAGCCTGGCCTCATCGACGTCGGCGGTCGCCTTGCGTGCTTCGTCCATGATGCCCTGGAAGGTGACGCCGAGCTTCTGGCGCTCCTCGAAGCTCTGCAGCGGGAAATAGGCGGCTGCCGAGTTCGGGGCGAGCGTCTGCGACGGGCCGTCGAAACCGGCCAGCATGACCGAGCCCTTGATGCCCTTCAGTGGCAGGATCTTCGCGGCGACCTTGCGCATCACCGCGTCGGTCCGTTCGATCGACGAGCCGGGGGGCAGCTGGATCACGGTCAGGAAGTAACCCTGGTCCTGTGCCGGCACGAAGCCGGTCGGCGTGATCCAGAACACGCCACCGGTCAGCGCGATGAGGGCCGCATAGGCGACCATCATCTTTTTCGGCGCATTGACCAGCTTGCGGGTCAGTGCCGCATAGCCAAGGCTCATCCGCTCGAACCCGCGGTTGAAGGCGTCGCCGGCGCGTCGGATCGCCCGCTGCACCCGATTGCCTTGGCCGGTGTCCTCATGATGGCGCAGCAGCAGTGCGGCGAGCGCGGGCGACAGCGTCAGCGAGAGGACGAGCGAGATGATCGTGGCGGTCGAGATGGTCACCGCGAACTGGCGGTAGAAGGCGCCCGACAGGCCGGTGAGGAACACCGTCGGCACGAACACCGCGCACAGCACCAGCACGATGGCGACCAGCGCGCCGGACACCTCGTCCATCGAGGTGCGCGCCGCTTCGAGCGGGGAGAGCCCGCGCTCCAGGTTGCGCTCGACATTCTCGACGACGACGATCGCGTCGTCGACGACCACGCCGATCGCCAGCACCAGGCCGAACAGCGACAGGTTGTTGAGCGAGTAGCCGAAGGCGGCGAGGACGGCGAAGGTGCCGATCAGCGAGACCGGGATCGCGACCACCGGGATGATCGCGGCACGCCATTTCTGGAGGAATACCAGGATGACGATCACGACCAGCACGATCGCCTCCAACAGGGTGTGCTTCACCGCGTCGATCGACTGGGCGATGAACTCGGTCGGGTTGTAGATGACCTTGTATTCGAGGCCCTTGGGGAAGCGCGCCGACATCGATTTCATCTCGGCGGAGACGCCCTCCGCCGCGGCGAGCGCGTTGGAACCGGGGCGCTGGAACACTGCGACGATGACGGTCGGCTTGCCCGACAGATAGGTGTTGCTGCCGTAATCCTGCGCGCCGAGCTCGACCCGGGCGACATCCGAAACCTTGACCTGGCGGCCGTCGGGGTCGCTGCGGATCACCACATCGGCGAACTGCTTCGGATCGGTCAGGCGGCCCTGGGTTTCGACGTTGAGCTGGAACGCATTGCCGCTTGCATAAGGCGGCTGGCCGAGCGTGCCGGCGGCGACCTGCACGTTCTGCGCCCGAAGCGCCGCGACGATCTCGCCGGCGGTCAGGTCGAGCGCTGCGGCGCGGCCGGGATCGATCCAGACACGCATCGAATAGTCGCGCGAGCCGAACAGCTGCACGTCGCCCACGCCGTCGATACGGCTCAGGCGATCACGCACCTGGGTGAGCGCATAGTTGGAGATATAGCCGCGATCGAGGCTATTGTCGGGCGAGACCAGGTTCACGACCATCAGGAAGTCGGGCGAGGTCTTGCGCGTTACGACGCCGAGACGCTGCACGTCCTCGGGCAGGCGCGGCACCGCGATGGCGACGCGGTTCTGCACCAGCACCTGCGCGGCATCGAGGTCGGTGCCCTGCTTGAAGGTGACGGTGATGACGACCTTGCCGTCACCGGTCGATTGCGACGACTGGTACAGCATGTTGTCGACGCCGTTGATTTCCTGTTCGATCGGCGCGGCGACGGTCTCGGCGACCGTTTCGGCAGAGGCGCCCGGATAGGCGGCGCTGACCGTCACGGTCGGCGGTACGATGTCGGGATATTGCGACACCGGAAGCGACATATAGGCGATCGCACCGACAAGGGTGATGACGACCGCGATCACCGCGGCGAAGATCGGCCGCGTGATGAAGAAGCGCGAGAGGCGCATGGATTTCGTCCTCGAAAAAGAGGGGTGTGTCACCCGTCCCACGGAGGAGACTTTGAAGAACGGCGCTTTCCTTCTCCGTCATGCCGGACTTGTTCCGGCATCCACCGTCCCGCAAGAGCAACCGGCTCTGGTGCTTCGGGACTGGTGGACCCCGGAACAAGTCCGGGGTGACGGTGTGGATGGGGGCGCTCCGTTCTGCAAAACCTCCCGGCGTGAGACGGTCGGATCAGTTCGCGATGGTCGCCTCGCCCGCGATCGGCAGCGACACCGTCGGTGCGGCCGGAGCGGCCACGGCGGTGATGTGGCCGGCCTTGGGCGCAACCTTTGCGCCGGGCATCGCCATCTGGTTGCCGGCGATGATCACGCGGTCGCTCGCCTTCAGGCCGGAGCGCACGACGCGCAGGCCCTCGACCACCGGACCGAGTTCGACCGGCTTGGCCGAAACCTGGTTCTGCCCGTCGACAACCAGCACGATCTTGCGCGCCTGGTCGGTCTGGATCGCGGTGTCCGGTACCATCAGCGCCGGCGCCTTGCCGCCGCTGGCGAGGCGCATGTTGCCGAACATGCCCGGGGTCAGGAAATAGCCCGGGTTGGGCAACACCGCGCGGCCGCGGATTGTGCCGCTGCGCTGGTCGAGGCCATTGTCGGTGAAGTCGAGCCTGCCCTTCCAGCGATGCTCGGTCTCGTCCTGAAGCTGAATCTCTACCGCGGCCGGCTCGGCACCGGGCTGACGTGCGCGCTGGGTCTTCAGGTACAGCGCCTCCGATCCGTCGAAGGTGAAGTAGATCGGGTCGAGCGCGTTGATGCTGGTCAGCACCGTGCCGCTGGTGCCTTCGCCGCCGGCGACCTGGTTGCCGGCATCGACCTTGCGGTCGGAGATGCGGCCGGCGATCGGCGCGCGAACCTGGGTGAACTCGACGTCGAGCGCACGGACGCGGACCCGGGCATCGGCTGCGGCCAGAGCCGCCTGCGCCGCCTGTACCTTGGCGCGGAGCGAATCCACTTCCCCGGCCGAAACCGCCTCATCGGCGATCAGCCGGTTCGCGCGGCCGAGATCGGCCTGGGCCAGCGCCAGTGCGCTGCGGGCGCTGGCCGCATTGGCGCGGGCCTCGGCCAGCGCCGCGGTGAAGGGCCGCGGATCGATGGTGAAGAGCAGCTGGCCCTTCTGCACGATCTCGCCGTCGCGGAAATGGATGCCGGTCACTTCGCCTGCGACGCGCGGGCGGATCTCGACCGTGCGGCTGGGGGCGAAGCGGCCGACATAATCGTCCCATTCGCTCACTTCGCGCACCACGGGTGCCGCGACCGTTACCGCCGGAGGGGGAGGGGCGGCGGCAACGGCCGGGGACTCACCGGCCAGCTTGGTGCCGGCCGCGGCGACGAGCGCCAGGGGGATAAGGACGATTGCCGCACGCCGCGTTCGCGACATGCGGTTGAAACCGTCGACGAGCGGACGCGTCGACGTGCTCTCGATAGGGGTGATCATGTTCATGCGGCGATCCTTGGATTGGCGTAGATCTGAACAAGGCCGACACGGTCCCCGGTGACGCTCGCCACCAGGGTTTCGGCCTGGGAAAGGGTGAAGCCCGCGTCGAGGAACCGGTCGATCTCGGCCTGGGCGACGGCGTAGCCGCGACGCCAGGCATGGACCGCGAGCCGGCGCAGCGCCTCGAGCTTGCCATCGGCCAGCCGCGACTTGGTGCCGATGCCGAACAGGCTGCCGAGCGCGCGGGAAATCCGGCCGGGCTCTTCGAGGCTGGACAGGTTGTCGCGGCGCGAGACCGCGATGACGCTCCATTCGAGCGCCGAGAAGCCGGTGGTCTCACCGTCCGGTGCGACCGATACTTCCATGGCCCGGCGGCGGGCGGGGGCGGTGAACATGTTGTCGATGTCGAAATAAGCCATGGCTATTCCCCTTGGATCTGGTGTGGCCGCAGGGCGCCGATCACGAAGACACGGGTCTTCGCGCGCAGAGGCGCACTGGGCGTGGCTGACCGGCGCCGGACAGCCAGAAGCCATCCGCTCGTCGATCATGAAAATGATGAGATGCGATCGGCCTCAGGCCTCCCGCAGGGTGTTCAGCAGTCCGTCTTGGTCATGGGCGTTTCCCTTCGCCATGGCGGAGCCCGTGAAGGAACCGCATTCAATACCGATCGGTATATATCGTCATGCTGCGGCGCGTCAAGCGCCTTTTGTACCGGCAGGTATATTTAATTGCAATCAGCGAGTCGGCCATACGGAAAGACTGGTTTCGACCAGCTGGCCGAGTTCCTGGCAGGTCGCGCCGGAGCCGGCCTGGACCGACATTCCCTGAAGCAAAGCAAAAAGATAACGGACAAGCGCAACTGGCTCGATCGTCCCGGGCAGGTCGCCTTCGGCTCTTGCCCGCTCGAACCGGGCGATCAGCGCCGCCTCGGACGACGCACGCCGCTTCATCACTTCGGCCTTGATCGATTCGGCTTCGATGCCGCAGGCACTCATGCTGATGACGCCGAGGCAGCCCTTGGGGTCGCAGCTGCTCATCTGGATTTCGAGTGCGCCGCGCAACAGCTTTTCGGCGACCCCGCGCGCGGTCGGCGCGTCGAGCGCGCTGCGCATATAGGCCAGCTTTTCGCGTTCGTAGAGGTCCAACGCCTTGTGGAAAAGGGCTTCCTTGTTACCGAACGCCGCATAGAGACTCGGCTTGGTGATGCCCATCTCGGCAGTGAGTTCGGCCATCGACGCGCCTTCATAGCCGCGGCTCCAGAAGACCCGGAGAGCGGAGGCGAGCGCCTCTTCCACGCAGAATTCCCGGGGGCGTCCCTTGACGGGGGCCGGGGCAAGATTCTGTTCCATACCGATCGGTATATAGCGTGCTTTCCGTAAACGTCCAGTGTTGGAGATTCTCGCGCCAATTGGCTCCTTCCGGACCGTAGCCTCTCCTGTTCCTCCCCGGAACGGGGAGGGGGACCGCGAAGCGGTGGAGGGGTTTGGAGCGCGAGGGTCATGCCGCCCGCGCTCCATCTCAATTCGAGTCGTGCCGATACAGGCGCACGCCCACGCTCCAAGCCCCTCCACCGCGCAAGCGCGGTCCCCCTCCCCGAGCGAGCTCGGGGAGGAATGAGTCGCCGATCTTAACGGATTTGACAGCTGCCATCTTCCCGCCTAGCGAATGCAAACGAGAATCACTCGCATTAGCAGTAACCGGGACACATCCATGATCGAACAGGAAGCAACGCCGCGCGCCGGCGGCCAGGGCGCGGCTGCCATCAGGATCGGGAGCGCCGCGCTGGCGATTGCCTGGGCCTTGAGCGCAGGCGCGGCCTTCGCCGCCGACGCGGCGCATCCGGCGGACGCGAATACGGATGCGGACAAGGATCTCGTCACCGTGACCGCGACCCGCATTCCGCAACGCGTCGAGAATGTGCCGGCAACCGTCACCGTGATCGATGCCGAGACCATCGCCGACCAGCTGGCGTCGGACGTGAAGGACCTGGTCCGCTTCGAGCCGGGCGTCAGCGTCCGCCGTGCGCCCACCCGCTTCGGCGCGGCGCAGGGCGTCACGGGGAGAGACGGCAATGCCGGCTTCAACATTCGCGGGCTTGAGGGCAATCGGGTGCTGATCCAGCTGGACGGCGTGCGTGTACCCGATGGCTTCGAATTCGGCGCCCAGTCCGCCGGCCGCGGCGACTATGTCGATCTCGGCGTGATCAAGTCGGTGGAGATCCTGCGTGGCCCGGCCTCGGCGCTCTACGGCAGCGACGGCCTCGCCGGCGCGGTCAGCTTCGTCACCAGCGATCCGCAGGATTTCCTCACCGGCGGCAAGTCGATCGGTGGCATCGCCCGCGCCGCCTATGATTCGGCCGACGACCAGTTCTCCGAAACCGGCATCGTCGCGGGCGCGAGCGGCACCTGGTCGGGCATGGTCGCCTATACCCGCCGCGATGGGCACGAGCTGGACAACAAGGGCACCAACGAAACGCCCAATGCGAGCCGCACCGCGCCCAATCCGCAGGACAGTTTCTCCAACGCGGTCCTCGCCAAAATCGTCTGGTCGCCCGACGATTCCAACCGTGTCCGACTGACCTATGATCATCTCGACGCCCATGTCCGCACCAATGTGCTGAGCGGCATCTCCTCGGCGGCGGTGATCCCGGCGACCGGCGTGATCGGCCTCACCGCGCGCGACCGCACCCGCCGCGACCGGGTCGCACTCGACTGGCGCTATGCCGGCACCGGCGCGATCGATTCCGCCCAGCTCACCCTGTGGTACCAGGATGGCGAGAACCGCCAGTTCACCGCCGAGGACCGCAACACCGCAGTCGACCGCACGCGCCTCAATACCTTCGCCAACCGCGTGTTCGGCGCGAGTGCCGAGCTGCGCAGCGATTTCGCCACCGGCGATATCACCCACAAGCTCGTCTATGGCGGCGATGTCAGCGTCACGCGGCAGCAGGGGCTGCGTGACGGAACGGCGCCGACCGCGCCGGACGTCTTCCCGACGCGCGCCTTCCCGATCACCGACTACACCCTGGCCGGGGCCTATGTGTCGGACGAGATCGGCATCGCCGATGGCCTGTTCACCCTGTTCCCGGCACTGCGCTTCGACCATTATGCGCTGACGCCGAAGCGCGACGGGCTCATCCCCAGCGCCGCTGCCAATCCGGGCCAGCAGAACGGATCGCGCGTGTCGCCCAAGCTGGGCGCACTGGTGAAGGTCGGCGTCTTCCGCCTGTTCGGCAACTACGCGCGGGGCTTCAAGGCGCCGTCGCCGACCCAGGTGAACCAGTTCTTCGACAACCCTACCTCACCGCAATTCGCGTATCGCTCGATCCCCAATCCCGATCTGCGGCCGGAGACGAGCGAGAGCTTCGAAGGCGGCGCGCGGATCGTCACGCCGGTGGTGAGCGCGGGGGTGACCGGCTTCACCGGCAGCTATCGCAACTTCATCAGCCAGGAGATGATCGGCAACCACGCCGGCAGCCCCGCCGATCCGATCATCTTCCAGTTCATCAACCTTGCCCGTGCCCGCATCAGCGGCGTCGAGGGCAAGATCGACGTCACCCCGATGACGGGCGTGACCGCGCGGTTCGCGGCCAGCTATGCGAAGGGCACCAGCACCGGCGCCAACGGCGTGAAATCGCCGTTGCAGTCGGTCGATCCGGTCAAGCTGGTCGGCGGTGTCGGCTATGACGCGCCCGACCGGCGTTTCGGCGGTCAGCTCATCGCGACCTATTCGGCGCGCAAGCCGAAGTCGGCGACCACGAACACCGCCTACAGGCCTGACAGCTTCACCATCCTCGACGCGACGGCCTATGCCCGGCTTGGCGAGGTCGTCACCCTCAGGGCCGGCATCTTCAACATCTTCGACAGGAAATATGCCTGGTGGAGCGATGTGCGCGGCCTTGCCACGCCGGCGCCCGCCAATGCCGCCTCGACCGATGCCTATACCCAGCCTGGCCGCAACGCGAGCGTCTCGCTGACGGCACGATTCTGAGTTTCCCCTCCCTCCTCTTCGGGAGGGGTTGGGGAGAGGGGACAGTCGCACCCACCGGATTTGCCCCATCCGGGACTGTTCCCTCTCCCTATTTTTTCATCGACACGTTTGGGAGCTGATGCTCATGAAGACCGCTTTTCGCCTGCGACCGTTCCGTCTGGCGCTGGCCGCCGCCCTGATGACCCTGCCGCTCGCTGCGCCGGCTCTGGCCGACGGCCCGCTCGCGCCGCGTAGTGCCGCCGATGAAAAGGCCGCCTTCGAGGCTGACCGAGCGGCGATCCTCGCCATGGCCGGCAACTACAAGGTCACCTTCGACATGCGCGAGACCACGCCGTGGCGCGCCGATTATACACCGATCCCGGCCAAGATTTCGGGCGGGCACGAAAGCGTCCGCGTCATCGAGGATAGCGGCCAGCATATCGTGCTGCAGCACATGCTGGTCGTCACCGATGCCGGCAAGACGATGGTGATCAAGCATTGGCGCCAGGACTGGAGCTTCGAGCCGGTCTCGGTACTCGTCTATGCCGGGCAGGGCCGCTGGAACGACGAGGCGGTGCCGGAGAGGATGCGCAAGGGGCGCTGGTCGCAGACCGTGTGGCAGACCGACGATTCCCCGCGATACGGCGGCTGGGGCGAATGGACCGAAGAGGGCGGCGTGCGGCGCTGGCGCAGCAACTGGACCTGGCGCCCGCTCGCCCGACGCGATGCGGTGCGCCATCCGCGCTACGACCGCTATCTCGGCATCAACCGCCACTCGCCGTCGCCGGCCGGCTGGATTCACTGGCAGGACAATATCAAGATGGGCCTGGTCGACGGCAAGGTCGTGCCCTTCGTCCAGGAATCGGTGCTCAACACCTATGCGAAGGACGACAAGTACGACGTGAAGGCGGCCGACGATTACTGGACGGCGACGAAGGATTATTGGGCGGCGATCCGCACCGCCTGGGACGCCGCGATCGCGCGCGACAAGGGTGTGTCGGTGGTCGAGGTGGCTGATACCGGCTCGGCCTCGGGCGAGCGGTTGATGGGTTATGCCGACGATGTCCAGGCGGGCAAGCTGGCGACCGCGGCCGCGATCGAGAAGGGCAGGGCGGTGATCGCCGAGGTGACGAAGCGTTAAGGCAGGCACCACCTCTCCACGTCATGCCGAACTTGTTCCGGCATCCATCGTACCACAAAAGCTGCGGCGCGTGCTGCACGATGGACCCCGGAACAGGTCCGGGGTGACGATGTGGCTTTGGTGCCTATTCCATCGACTCCACCAGATCCTTGGTGTCCTTCAACCCCAGATGCGTGACGTCGCGAGCAAGCTTGATCGCATCGATCTTGCGCCCGGCGGCGAGCAGCGCGCGGACCTGTTGCTCGACTTCGGGTGGTAGGGGAAGGACGGGCGCGGCCGTCGCCATCGCCTTGTCCGCGGTGGGCAAGGGGCGATAACGCGGCACCTGCCCGCCGCCCATCAACGGATCACGCCCGCGCGAGGAGCGCAGGGCAAGGGCGAGCAGCACCAGGAAGACGACGCCGATCGCGATCAGCACTGGAATGGGGACAAACATCGCGGCTCCTGTGACTTCTGTTCGGGGAGCTTACCGCGTCACCACGTCGCCGGAAACCGTCACGCGTTCTAGCACCCGCTCGGCCGGCCAGTAATCGCCGACCGCATAATGCTGGGTCGACCGATTGTCCCAGATGCCGATCGCGTTCGGCGTCCAGCGGAATCGCACCTGATATTCGGGTACCTTGATCCGATCGTAGAGCAGGCGCAGCAGTTCCTTGCTCTCCTCTTCGCGAACGCCGAGAATCTTCGTCGTGAAAGTGTGGTTGACGTAGAGAATCTTCTCGCCCGTCTCCGGATGCGTGCGCACCATTGGATGAGACACCGCCGGGAAGTCCCGTGCCAGTTGCGCCCTCTTCTCCTCGCTCACCCGTCCCCCGAAACTGGCGACGATGTCATGCTCCGCATCGAGACCGGCGATGCGCTCCTTCACCGCCTGGGGCAGACCTTCATAGGCGGCGGCTGCATCCGACCAGATCGTGTCGCCGCCAAGCGCAGGGAGCAGCCGGGCGCGCAGCACCGAGGCGATCGACGGCCTTTCGCGAAAGGTCACGTCGGTATGCCATTTATTGTACGCCTTGAACGGCGTGAACGTTTCGGAGGTCAGCTGAACGCCTTCGACGCCCTTGATCAGCAGCACCTCGGGATAGCCCTCGACATGCGGGATGACCGGATGACCCTCGAGCTCGCCGAACAGCCGACCGAGCCTGAGATGGCTCGAATAGTCCACATCCTGGTTGCGGAAGAAGATCACCTTGTGGCGCAGCCAGGCCGCGCGGATGATCTCCGCTTCCTCGTCGCCCAGCGGCAGGTTCAGGTCGATGCCGCTGATCTCGGCACCGATCGTCGGGGTGGACGGCGCAATCACGATCCCGCGCAGCGCGGCGCGTTCGCCCAGGTCGTTCTCGATTCGGTAAGCGGTCGCCATGACGATCTCCTCTCCCTGGCCAATGTCTGCCCACGCGCATGGTTGCGCAATGGGTAGCTGCTTTTACCCCTCCGGAAACAAGGCGGGCGCCTCGTCCTCCGCAAAGGCCAGCGCCGGTGGCTGCATCACCAACGCGCCTGGGGCGACATCCCCGGTCACCCATACATTGCCGCCGATCGTCGCGCCGCGCCCGATCCTGACCCGGCCGAGGATGGTCGCCCCGGCATAGATCACCACATCGTCCTCGACGATCGGGTGGCGGGCGAACCGTTCGCGCACGCTGTGCCCCTCCTCAGGAGGCAGCCGCCGCGCGCCCAGGGTGACATGCTGGTACAGCCGCACCCGCGCGCCGATGACCGCCGTCTCGCCGATCACAACCCCGGTGCCATGGTCGATGAAGAAGCTCGGCCCGATCGTCGCGCCCGGATGGATGTCGATCCCGGTGCGGGTATTGGCGATCTCGGAAATGACACGCGCTACCAAAGGCGCGCCCAGCTCGAACAGCTGATGCGCCAGCCGGTGGTACATCACCGCCACCGCGCAAGGGTAGCAGATCAGGATCTCGTCGACGCTGCGCGCGGCCGGATCGCCCTGGAAGGCGGCGGCGACATCGCTGTCGATCAGCCGGCGGATCTCGGGCAGGGCGGCGGCGAACAGGCGGACGATGGTGTCGCCATGGTCGTGCTCGAACCGGTCGCCGGTCTCGGCTTCCCAATAGCGCAGCTCGCGGCTGATCTCCGCCTCGAGCAGCCCGAATGCCTGGTCGAGGCGGAGCCTGACGAAGACATCCTCGGTCGTGCCCTCGAAATGGCCGAGCCGCTGCGGGAACAGCGCGGCCTCCAGATGCTCGAGCATGAATTCGAGCGCGACGCGCGACGGGAACCGCGCCGTACCGGCATTGGCATGGCGCTGATGCGCGGCGCGCCAGTCCCGCCGGGCCGACGCGAGGCCGAGGACGACAGTGTCGAGAGAATCATTGGCCATCAGCATTGAACGCGCCTTTTCCTGAAGGACTTTATTCCTATCATTTGAATGGGATTTAAAAAGCCAAGATCGCCTTGCCGGGGCGAAAGCGCGACTAACGGCACCCCTACCGGATGACCGATCCTTCACGTTCGCGGTCCGGTGCGCGGACGTAGATCGGCAATAAACCAAAGTCTGGTAACCCGCTCTGCCGCCAACCTCTATGTCAGTCGCATGAAGGGTCGCGCGGCGAATGACGGGATTTTCATGTTCCATCCATCGCCGCGTCAGATGGAATGGCTCAGGGCCGGGCGATGAAGATGATCCTTTCCGACCGTGCGGTGCGCCGCCGTTCCTCGTCAGGGGCGCTTCGCTGGGTCAGCGTGGTTGTCCTGGCGATCGCCGCTGCACTGCTGGCGCTGGCGGCCGCGGCCGGGTTCTTCGACCGCGATCCGATCCGCCTGTTCGGCGATTTCGGGCGCGGCCGGGTGCCGGTCGTAGCCCTTTATTTCTCCGGCGACATGGGCCTTCGGTTCGGCATGGGGCCGCATGTCACCCAGGCGCTGGCGGCGCGCGGCATCCCCGTGATGGGGGTGAATTCCCCGACGATCTTCGGCCGGCACCGCAGCCGGGAAGAGGTCGATGCCGTGGTGGCGCAGGCGGTGCGCACCGCGCTGGCGCGGGCCCATGCCGACAGGGTGGTGCTGATCGGCCAGTCCTTCGGATCCGACGTGCTCGGGACCGGCGTCGCCCGCCTGCCGGACGATCTGCGCGCGAAAGTCGCATCGATCGTGCTGGTGGTGCCGGGCCGGACCGTATTCTTCCGTGCCGACCCGACCAGCCTCGCCTATCGCGGGACGCCCGATGCGCAGGCGATCGATTCGGCACGGACCCTGTCCTGGGCGCCGCTGACCTGTATCTATGGCGCGCGGGAGACCGACAGCCTATGCCCGCTGCTCGGTGCGCCGGTGAAACGGATCGAGCTGCCCGGCGGCCATTTCCTGGACAATGATGCCCAACGGCTGATCGCGACGATCGTGGCTGTGCTCCACCCCGTGCTGCCGAGGCTCTCCGCATGATCGCTGCCCTGCTCCTGATGCTCGCCGGCGCGCCGGCCGGTGGCGGCGCGGTCGCCACGCGGGATCTGCCGATCGGCGTATGGCAGAATCCGAAAGGGACGCTCCGGGTGCGCACCGCGCCCTGCGGCGATGCCCTGTGCGGCGCGATCGCCGCCGCCACCCCGACGGCCGAGGCCGATGCGCATGATGCCGGCATCGACAGGCTGATCGGCATCGAATTGCTCAGGGATTATCGCAAGATCGGGCCCGATCGCTGGGCCGGCACCGTCTATGTGCCCGACATGGGCCATAGCTTCTCGTCGCGGATCGATCGCCTTGCGCCCGATACGCTGAAGATCTCGGGCTGCCTGATCGGAGGATTTCTGTGCAAGTCGCAGATCTGGAAACGGGTCTGACCCGCGCCACCGCGCGATCGGGGACGGCGCAGTGGATGCTGCGCCACCGCCGCTGGCTCGTCGCGCTGGCGGTGCTTGGCGTCGCGCTGCTCGGTTTCGCGGCGCTCCATTCCCTGCTTGCCGAGGTGCGGCTGAAAGAGGTGCGTGCCGCGCTGCATGCGATTCCGGATGACAGGATCGCGCTGGCGCTGGGGCTGACCATCGGCAGCTATCTCTGCCTGACCCTGTATGACGTGCTCGCGCTCCGGGCGATCGGGCGGCCATTGCCGTGGCGGACGGCGGCGCTTGCCTCGTTCACCAGCTATACCGTCAGCCACAATCTCGGCCTCTCGCTGCTGACGGGCGGATCGGCCCGCTACCGGGTCTATTCCAATGCCGGGTTCGAGCTTGGCGATGTCGCGCGGGTGACGCTGCTTGCATCGGCGACCTTCTGGGGTGGCGTGGCGGTAGTGGGCGCCTCGGCCCTGTTCTTCACGCAGGTGCCGATCGATCTCGGCATCGTCACCATCACGCCGCTGGCCGGGCATGTCGCGGGTGGGGCGCTGCTGCTGGGTGTCGTTTTGCCGTTCGCCGTGCGCGCCTCGGGCCGGCGGCAGATCGGGCGGGGCAATCTTGCGCTGCCGGTTCCGCCGGCCCCGATCATGGCGGCGCAGATCGGCGTGGCGGCGCTCGACCTGCTGCTGGCCGCCCTCACGCTCTATGTGCTGCTGCCGGGCGCCTCCGTGCCGCCGCTCGACCTGTTCCTCGTGGCCTATGCCGTTGGGCTGGTCGCGGTGCTGGTGACCCATGTGCCGGGCGGCATCGGCGTGTTCGAGGCAGTGATGCTGGCGACCGTTCCCGGCGACCGGCCCGGCCTGTTCGCCGCACTGCTGCTGTACCGGGTCATCTATTATCTGCTGCCGCTGGCGGGCGCGGCCGGGCTGCTCGGCCTGCTCGAAGGGCGGCGCCTGCGCCGGCCGATCGCCGTCGGCGTGTCGATGGTCGAGCAGGCGAGCCGCGCGCTGGCGCCGCCGCTGCTCGCCGCTCTCGTGTTCACCGGCGGGCTGGTGCTGCTCGTGTCGGGGGCGCTGCCGGCGGTGCATGATCGCATCTTCTGGCTGGCCCATCTCGTACCCTTGCCCTTCATCGAGGCGTCGCATTTTTCGGCGAGCCTTGCCGGCACCGCGCTGATCATGGTTTCGCCGGCGATCAATGCGCGGCTGCGCAGCGGCTTCATCGCGGCGCGGCTGCTGCTGGTCGGCGGCGCCGTCTTCTCGATCCTGAAGGGCGTCGATTACGAGGAAGCGGCGATCCTGGGCGTGATCGCCGGCATCCTGCAATATTGCCGCCCGGCCTTTTACCGGCGCGCCGGTGTGTTCGATGCGCCGTTCCAGCGGCTCTGGCTCGCTGCGGCGATGGTCGCCGTCGCGCTGAGCCTCTGGGCCGGCTTCTTCGCCTATAAGCATGTGCCCTATTCGACCGACCTGTGGTGGGAGTTCGCCTGGCGGGGCAATGCCCCGCGCTTCCTGCGCGCGAGTGTCGGCGCCGTCGTCATCCTGGTCGCGGTGGCGGCGTGGCGCCTGCTCGCGGCGCCGGTGCGGGCGCATGGCGAAAGCGTGCTGCCGCGCGAGGTCGCCGAGCGCGCCTTTGCTGTCGCCTCCCGGGCCGATTCGGCGCTGGCGTTCACCGGCGACAAGCATTTCATCGTCTCGGCCTCGGCCGACGCGTTCCTGATGTACCGGGTGCAGGGCCGCACCTGGGTGGTGATGGGCGATCCGGTCGGGCCGGTCGCCGCGTGGTCCGAACTGGTGTGGCGGATCCGCACCGAATGCGATGCGGCGCATGGGCGGCTCTGCTTCTACCAGGCAAGCACGGAGATGCTGCCTTTGCTGGTCGAGCTTGGCCTGCAGACGATGAAATATGGCGAGGAGGCGCATGTTCCGCTCGACCGCTTCTCGCTCGACGGGCCCGCCGCCAAGTCGCTGCGCCATTCGCTCCGCCGCGCCGATGCCGCCGGCCTGAGGTTCGAGATCCTGCCCGCCGCCAATGTCGCCGCTTATGGTCCGGCGCTGAAGACGGTGTCCGACGCCTGGCTTCGCGGCAAGGCGGGCGGCGAGAAACGTTTCAGTATCGGCCGTTTCGACCCCGACTACGTGACCCGGTTCGACTGCGCCGTGCTGTGGCAGGAGGACCGCATCGTCGCCTTCGCCAATATCTGGGCGACGCTGAACAAGTGCGAGCTCTCGGTCGACCTGATGCGGCATTTGCCCGACACGCCTTATGGTACGATGGATTCGCTGCTCGTCCGGCTGATGCAATGGGGCGCCGGGCAGGGGTATCGCCGCTTCAACCTGGGCATGGCGCCGCTCTCGGGGCTTGGCGGCGGGCGGCTCGCGCCGGGCTGGTCGCGCATCGGCCATGCGATCTACGGCCATGCCGAGGCGCTGTACGGCTTTGCCGGCCTCCGCTCGTTCAAGGCGAAGTTCCAGCCCGACTGGCAACCGCGGTATGTCGCGACCCCGCCGGGCCTGCCCGCGGCGCGCGCGATGATCGACCTGATCGCGCTGATCGGCGGCTGAACGGGGGGCGTTTCGGGGCAGGCGCCCTTGCCAGAAGCGGCAATAGCGCCCACATGGAGGGTGCTGGCACTCTCCCTCGGGGAGCGCCAAATCGCAAATCGGCAGCGCTGGCTTCCCGCTTGTGAAAGCGACGATCTCGTCGCGACCCAGCGACGAATCGGCTCCCTGCATGACTTTCAGACCGCTCCACGACCGAGTCCTTGTCCGCCGTATCGAGGCTGCCGAGAAGACTGCCGGCGGCATCATCATCCCCGAGACCGCCAAGGAAAAACCGCAAGAAGGCGAGATCGTCTCCGTCGGCACCGGCGTTCGCGCCGAGGACGGCACGATCACCCCGCTCGACGTGAAGGCCGGCGACAAGATCCTGTTCGGCAAATGGTCTGGCACAGAGGTCAAGGTCGATGGCGAGGACCTGCTCATCATGAAAGAGTCGGACGTTTTAGGCGTCGTCGGCTGATCCCTTGTGTCCCCGCGCAGGCGGGGACCCAGACCTGAACAAAGAATCTGGACCCCCGCCTTCGCGGGGGAACAAGAAGGAACAAGACCATGGCAGCCAAAGACGTCAAATTCTCGCGCGATGCTCGTGAATCGATCATGCGCGGCGTGGATATCCTCGCCGATACGGTGAAGGTCACGCTTGGGCCGAAGGGTCGCAACGTCGTGCTCGACAAGGGTTATGGCGCCCCGCGCATTACCAAGGACGGCGTCAGCGTCGCCAAGGAGATCGAGCTCAAGGACAAGTTCGAGAATATGGGCGCGCAGATGCTGCGCGCGGTCGCATCGAAGACGCATGACCATGCCGGCGACGGCACCACCACCGCGACCGTTCTCGCCCAGGCGATCGTGCGCGAGGGCATGAAGTCGGTCTCCGCCGGCGTCAGCCCGATGGACCTGAAGCGCGGCATCGACATCGCCGTGCTGCGCGTGGTCGAGGATCTCGCGGCGCGCTCCAAGCCGGTCGCCAATAATGAGGAGATCGCCCAGGTCGGCATCATCTCCGCCAATGGCGACGAGGAAATCGGCCGCCGCATTGCAGAAGCAATGGACAAGGTCGGCAAGGAAGGCGTCATCTCGGTCGAGGACGCCCAGGGTGTCGATTTCGAGCTGGAGGTCGTCGACGGCATGCAGTTCGACCGCGGCTATCTCAGCCCCTATTTCATCACCAACCCGGAAAAGATGTCGATCGAACTGATCGATCCCTACATCCTGATCCACGAGAAGAAGCTGTCGAGCCTTCAGGCCCTGCTGCCGATCCTCGAAGCCGTGATCCAGACCAGCCGCCCGTTGCTGATCATCGCCGAGGATATCGAGGGCGAGGCGCTCGCCACGCTCGTCGTGAACAAGCTGCGCGGCGGCCTCAAGGTCGCAGCCGTCAAGGCGCCCGGCTTCGGCGATCGCCGCAAGGCGATGCTCGAGGACGTGGCGATCCTGACCAAGGCGCAGACCGTGTCGGAAGATCTCGGCATCAAGCTGGAAAGCGTCACGCTCGAGATGCTCGGCACCGCCAAGCGCGTGACGATCGACAAGGACACCACCACCATCGTCGATGGTGCGGGGTCGCCCGAGGACATTGCCGCCCGGGTCGAGGCGATCAAGCAGCAGATCGAGAACACCGACAGCGAGTATGACCAGGAGAAGCTCCAGGAGCGCCTCGCCAAGCTCGCCGGCGGCGTCGCGATCATCAAGGTCGGCGCCTCGACCGAGGTCGAGCTGCGCGAGCGCAAGGACCGGGTCGACGACGCGCTCAGCGCGACCCGCGCCGCGGTCGAGGAAGGCATCGTCCCCGGTGGCGGCACGGCGCTGCTCTATGCGTCGCGGACGCTCGACAATCTGAAGGGCGCGAATGACGACCAGACGCGTGGCATCGACATCGTCCGTGTCGCGCTCCAGGCGCCGCTTCGCCAGATCGCCGAGAATGCCGGCCATGACGGTGGTGTCGTCGCCGGCAAGCTGATCGACGGCAACGACCAGAATCTCGGCTTCAACGCCCAGACCGAGCAATATGAAAATCTCGTCCAGTCGGGCGTGATCGATCCCACCAAGGTCGTCCGGTCGGCGCTCCAGGACGCGGCGTCGGTCGCCGGCCTGCTGCTCACCACCGAAGCGGCCATTGCGGATGCCGTCATCGATCCGGCCTGATCGACCCCGCTTTTTTTGAGGAGCAATCCATGTCGAGAACACCCGTTCGCCCCTTCCTCGTCGCCAAGGACGAGGAAGGCGTATTCCGCGTTACCGTGCGGACCACGCGCTATAATTCGCAGGGCTATCCGCTCGTGTCGGCCGAGCTGCTCGAGGATACGTTCCGTACCCAGACGGCCGCCCGCACCTTCGTGCGCGAAACCTACAAGGCGGAAACCGGCGACATCGCGACCAAGTGAGCGATGAGCCGGTCGCCCGAGGGTGGCCGGCTCAACGCTTCTCGAAGCGATCCGTCGACGGGAGGGTCGTGCCCAGCCCGTCCAGCTCGGTTTTGGCCGCCATGTCGCCATTCAGGCTCCAGCGCCAGAACAGGGTGGTCGCGCGCGCCACCACATCGCGCACATGCGGTACCGGGCTACTGCCCGGCAGCGGGATATTGTCCTGCCCACTGAACATGCGGTGGTTGGCGCCGTCCATCACCAGCAGATATTTGCCGCCCGGCGCCATCGCGCGGAACGGCCGCTCGCGATCCTTCGGCGTGACCTGGTTGAGCCAGGCAAGCTGGTCCCTGGTGCCGGTGATCGAGAAGAAGGGCATGGTGATGCTGCCGAACGCCCGCGTATCGCCCTGGCCGAATGGCGGCTGCGGGCTGAGCGCGACGGCTGCCCTTACACGCGCGTCGCCGAGCCTGACGCTGTCGAGCGGGTAACGCTGCCCCGCGATCGCGAGCGTGGTCTGCGCGCCGAAGCTGTGACCCGCCATGCCGATCCGGGTGAGGTCGATGCGGGTCAGGTCGCACAGGCCCTCGCGCTTGCGTTTGGCCAGTTCGTCGATCGCGAAATGGACGTCGTCGGCCCGGGCGCGCAACTGCTCGATCGACATGGCGGCGGCGATGCCGCCGGTGCCGATGATCCCGCTGTCGCTGCCTGCATGCTGGAGATGGATCACCGCATCGCCGTCGCGCACCCATGCCTCGGCCCATAAGGTGCCGGCGTCGAGCGAGCCGCCCAGGCCGTGGCTGAACAGGATGACGGGCACCTTGCCGGTGCCGGCGGGCAGGCGGATGCGGACAGGCACGATGCGGTCGCGCGCGGCGTCCCGCCACCGTGCCTCGCATATCAAACCGGCGGGCTGTGGCTGCGCCAGGGCTGCAATCGCGGCCAGGATGATGGACATCACGCTTTCTCCACCGCACCCGGGGGTGCGAACAGGGCCCGGGCCAGCGCGCCCATGCTGCGCGCGCGCCGGGCATCGGCCGCCATCGCGCCCCATTCGCGAAAGGCGATCCGGATGGGATTGGCGGTGGGCGCTCGATGGGCGAGGCCATAGCGGATCGGGTCGCCCGGCCGCTCGGTCGCCAGCGTGCCGAACATCCGGTCGAAGACGATCAGGACGCCGCCATAATTCCGGTCGATATACGCATCGTTCGAGGCATGGTGCAGCCGGTGGTGTGCGGGCGTGTTGAACACCCATTCGATCGGCCCGAGCCGGCCGACCGCCTCTGTATGCAGGAAGAACTGGTAGCGCAGGTTGAAGGCGAGCAGGGCGACCACGACGAGAGGCGGGAAGCCGAGCAGGATCAGGGGCACGTAAAAGACCCAGCCGGCCGAGAAGAGATTGGTCCAGCCCAGCCGGAACGAGGCGAGCAAGGTCATCTGTTCGGCCGAATGATGCACCGAATGCGACGCCCATAACCAGCGGACCCGGTGGCTGGCGCGGTGGAACCAGTAATAGGAGAATTCGACCGCGACGAAGCCCGCTGCCCAGGTGCGCCAGTCTTCAATCGGCCAATGCAGCGGTGCCAGGCGGGCGGCGACGCCGAAAACGGCGCTGATCACCAGCACGTTGAGCGCGGCGAACGGGATGTTGCCCGCCGCGAGGCCGATGGTGGTGAGCGCGGCGCGACCGTCATAGCCCCGGCCCCGCGCAAGGCGCCATCCGGCCTCGGCGAGGACCAGCGCCAGCATCGCTGCCAGCCAGGCCGGGGATCGCTCGACCGCCATCATCCCTTCTTCTGCGCCTTGAGGTCATCGAACCGCTCCTTCGCCGCCGCCAGTTCGGCCTGGTCGACCTTGCCGTCATTGTTCGTATCGGCGCGGTCGAACATCAGCGTCGGGGCGCCAGCGAATTCCTCTCGGCTGACCCGGCTGTCGCCATTCTTGTCCATCTGGTCGATCAGCGCGTCGAGGCGCTCGCCGGACTTGGGGCGGAATTTGAGCAGCCGGCCGAAATCGTCGCGGGAAATGGCGCCGTCGCCGTTGCGGTCCATCTTCGCGAACCGCGCGCTGCGCGCGGCCAGGAATTCGGCACGGGTGATCACGCCGTCATTATTGGCATCGGCATTGGCGAACGGGTCCATCGCATCGCCGCGCGCGAACATCCTCGCATTGGCGGGCGTGGCGATTGCCGCGACCAGCAGGGCAGACATCAGGAAAGTCTTGGTCATATCCGGGTCCTTCACGAAAAAGGGCGGCCGCGCCGGGGGGGGGGGCGCGGCGCGGCCGCCGGGCGTCAGCGGCGGGGGACGGTGCCGCTGACGGTTCGGCTAGTGCCATTGAGGCGCGTCACGGTGCTGTTGTAGCTCGCCGTGCCGTCGCCATTGTTGGTCGCGGTCGTCGTGCGGCCCGTCGTCCGGCCATCACCGGTCGTGGTCGTGCGGCCGCCGCTATAGCTGCCATTGCCCCAGCTTGCGTCGCGCGACATATCGTAGCCCCGGCCATTATTGGCGTGGAAACTACGGTCGCCGGAATAATGGCCGGGGCCATAGTCCCGGCTGCGCGATGCCTGGTATCCGCGGCCGTTGTTGGTCTGCAGGCTGCGATTGACCGAGGCCGAGCCACGCTGGCGGTCGACCGAGCGGGTCTGGACGAGGCCGCGTCCGTGCGCGCCCTGGATGCTGAGGACATGCCCGCGCTGGCGGGCCTCGGCGGGCGTCGCCGAGGCCGCGCCCAGGGCGGCCAGGGCGGCGACTGCCAGCAGATGCTTGTACATGATCGACTCCTTTGCACTGGCGGCGATCCGGCCGCCGCGCATCGGCTTATGCAGCCATGGCGTAAGCCGTTGGCGTCGATCGGGTGTCACTTGGTTACAGAGTGTAACAGCGGGCGTGCTGCCCCTTTCGCCCGGCGGCGGCGCAGGGCAAATTGGCGGTCATGGAGAATAGCTGCATCGCCGTGGTCGAGGATGATCGCGAGATTCGCTCGATGGTCGTCGACCTGCTCTCGCGCGAGGGTTTCCGGGCGATCGGTTGCCGTACCGCCGCGGAGTTCGACCAGCTGCACGAGCGGCAACGGGTCGACCTCGCCGTGCTCGACGTGATGCTGCCGGGCGAGGACGGCTTGTCGCTATGCCGACGCCTGCGTGCGGCGGGCGATGTCTCGATCCTGATGGTTACCGCGCGCGGCGACGATATCGACCGGATCGTCGGGCTGGAGATCGGCGCCGACGATTATCTGCCCAAGCCGTTCAACCCGCGCGAGCTGGTCGCGCGCGTCCGCGCCGTGTTGCGCCGAACGCGCGGGCACCACCGCGTGACGGCGGCCCTGCCGGTCGAGCGCTATCGTTTCGCCGGCTGGGCGATCGATGTCGGCGCGCGCCGCGTGACCTGTCCGCGCGACGAGGAGGTCGATCTGACCGCGGGCGAGTTCGACCTGCTGCTGTGCTTCGTCACGCATCCCCAGCGTGTGCTCAACCGCGACCAGCTGCTCGACTGGACCCGGGGTCGCAATGCTGCGGCGTTCGACCGCGCGGTCGATGTCCAGCTCAGCCGGTTGCGGCGCAAGCTCGCGGACCGGCCGGGTGGGGCCGCGCTGATCAAGACGGTGCGCGGCGGCGGCTATCAGCTCACGGTCGGTGTCGAACGGGCATGACGATCGCCTCCAACCTGTCGCTGCGTATCACCGCGATCCTGCTCGCGGGCTTCGTCGCGCTGCAATTGCTGATCGTCGCGGCGAGCAGCCTGCCGGCGCGCGGCGACGACCGGCGGCCGTATAATCTGCCGCTCCCCGCCCAGGCGCGCGCGATGGCCGATGCGCTCGATCGGGCGCCGGCCGACCAGCGCACGGCACTGCTCGATGCCTTTAACGGCGGCCTCTATTCGGTAGCGCTCGCCCCCGGCCTGCCCGCCGCGGCCGCCACGCCGACACCCGATCTAGAACTGCTGTCGCTTTATTATGCCAGCGCGCTGCCTGGGCGGGACATCGCGGTGAACGGCCGACGGCCCAGGCTCGGCCGGCTGATCGGAACGCATCCGCGCCCCGCACGCTTCTTCGCGCCCGTCGCCGTGGCGATCGGGTTGCGTGACGGCGGCGCGATGGTGCTGACCAGCCAGCCCTCGCCCTCTATGCGCCGCTATTTCCGCTCGCGGTCGTGGCTGGGCGCGATCGGTGGGCTGGTCGTGCTGGCCGTGCTGGCGCTCGCGGTGCGCCAGACGACCCGGCCGCTTGTCCGGCTGTCGGGCGAGGTGCGGCGGTTCGGCACCGGCCTCGACGCGCCCGACCTGGCCGTCGCGGGCCCGCGCGAGGTGCGCGAGCTGTCGGCGTCGTTCAACGAGATGAAAGGGCGCATCCGCGACCTGATGGCGGAGCGCACCCGCATGCTCGCCGCCATCGCGCATGACATGCGCACCTATCTGACGCGCCTGCGGCTGCGCGCGGAGTTCATCGACGATCCGCGCCACCGCGACGGCGCGATAGGCGATCTGGACGAGATGGCGGCGCTGCTCGACGACACCCTGTTCCTCGCCCAGGGAGAGGCCGATCGCACGCCCGCGGTCGAGCTCGACCTGGCGGCGGCGGCGCAGGCGCTGGTGGCGGTGCGGCGAGAGCTTGGCGATGCGGTCACGCTCGATGCGGCCGGGCCGCTCCCGGTTCGCGCGACGCCGCAATCGGTCAGGCGCATCCTCGGCAACCTGATCGACAATGGCCTGCGCCATGGCACCGCCGTGACGGTACGTCTCGGTCCCGCCGGCGACCATACCGACCTGATCGTCGAGGATGACGGCCCCGGCGTTCCGCCCGATCTGCTGGCGCGCCTGGGTGAGCCATTCAACCGCCTCGACGCCTCGCGCAATCGCGAGACCGGGGGCGCCGGGCTCGGGCTGGCGATCGTCCGCGCCTTGGCGGGCCGCGACGGGGCTGAGGTGACCTTCACCAACCGCGCCTCGGGTGGGCTGCGCGTGACCGTCCGCTATCCGTCTGCCTGGACGGCCGGTAGCTGATCAGTCTATCTCGCGCATCTTGCTTTCGGTCCCGCCAAAGCATGACGTTGAGTTTTCACATCCGGCGGCTATCGTCGGGTTTCGGCTTGCTTCGGGGTAACGACGGACAGTGGCGATCGATCTGCAGGCAATCGAGCGGCTCGCCACCGATCAACCCTCGCTGAAGGCGGCGGCCGGCCTCGCCAAACCGGGCAAATGGTCTGGTGTCGGCGCCAGCGACGACGGGGCGCTGATCTGGGGCGAATGCGCCGGCTCGGGCGCGAACCCCTACCGCGTGATGGCTGACCTGCGCGACCTCGGCAACAAATGCACCTGCCCGTCGCGAAAATTCCCCTGCAAGCATGTGCTCGCCTTGTTGTGGTTGAAGGCTGAATCGGTAGTGCCGTTCGGCGTAGCCGGCACGCCCGAATGGGTGAGCGACTGGCTCGGCCGGCGGCGGACGGGCGGGGCGGCGCCCAAGCCTGCGGCTGCCGGCGCGCCGGGTGCCGCCAAGGATGTGCGCGCGGCGCTGGTCGCCGAACCCGAGGCGCCCGAGGATCCCAGGGCGGTCGCCCGGCGGGAGGCAGCCAGTGTAAAGCGCGCCGAGGATACCGAGCGTGCCATCCTGGACGCGCTCGACGCGCTCGAACAATGGATCGGGGATCAGTTGCGGCTCGGTCTCGGCGCGTTCGTCGACGATGCGACGGCGCGATGCCGGCGAATCGGGGCGCGGCTGATCGACGGCAAAGCGGCGATGCTGGCGGGCCGGGTCGACGAGCTGCCGGCGCGGCTGCTGGCCCTGCCCTCGGGCGATAGGGCTCGGGGTGCGGTGGTCGAGCTGGGCAAACTGGTTCTGCTGGCGCGGGCGTTCCGCGCCGCGCCGCGCGATGCCGATATCCGCCGCGCGGTCGCATCGGCCGAGAGCCGCGAGGCGGTGCTCGGCGATGCGCAAGCGTTGCGCGTGACCGCCATCTGGGAAGTGCTGGCCGAGCAGGTCCAGGCCCGGCGCGACGGGCTCGTTTCGCAGACGACCTGGTTGCTCAACCTGGGCGAGGGCCCGCGTTTCGCGATGCTGCTCGATTTCTTCCCGGCCAGCGCCGGCAAGCGCGGGTCGGTGTTCACGCCGGGCGAACAGTTCGGGGGCGAGCTGGTCTTCTATCCCGGACGGACACCGCTACGCGCCTTGCTGCTCAGCCGCTCGGCGGTCGAGGCGCCGACGCCTGACTGGCCCGCACCGGCAGCTGCCTTGGCCGAAACCCTGAGCGCGCCGTTGCTGGCAGAGCCCTGGACGATCGACCTGCCGGTGCTGCTGCCCGGCGGCCGCGTCGCAATCGACGATACGGGCCGGGCGTGGTGGCGCGCGGCAGAGGGCGACATGGTGCTGCCGGTATCGGGTTCGGCCGAAGGCCTGGTCCACGGTACCGACCTGACCCGTGCGGCGGCGATCTGGTCGGGCGGCCGGCTCGAGATCCTCGCGGCACAGTCGGCCTGGGGGCGGATCGGCGCTCATGGCTGAGGCGATCTATGACGCACTCGGCGCTGTGCTGACGCGCTGGACGATGGGCGGCAACGCCGCCCCGGTCGCACCGCCGGGCTGGGCGGCGTATCTCGGCAACGATGCGGGTGAGGCCGAGCTGCGGCTGCTCGCGCTGTCCGGGCAGTTCCTTGGCGTGCTCGTGACACCCGCGCCGCCGGACGGCCTGCACGCGCGACCAGACCTGCCGGCGCTGGCGATGCCCGTCCTGCCGGAGGCGCAGCGCCCGCTTGCGCGCCGCATCCTGCGCAACGGCCGCGATGCGGGGGCACGGCGCGACCTGTTGCGGTTCCTCGCCGCGCGCGGCTGGACGCTGCATCCGGGCGACTGGATGCCGTCACCGGACGAGGACGATATCCCCGATGTCTACGCGCCGTGGCGCGATTGGGCCGAGGGATCGACGGTCGCGCGCCCCGCTGCCGGTGCCGGGCTGACCACCGAAAATTGGGACGACTATTGGCCCGCCGCACGCGGCACGGCGCTGATCGCGCTGCGCCAGCGCGACCCCGCCGCCGCGACGGCGTTGCTATCGGCAAAGCTTGGCGGTGAAAGCGCCGAAATAAGGTTGCGGCTGGTCGGGCTGCTCGGGGCGCGGCTGTCGGAGGCCGACCGGCCGTTCCTCGAAAGCCTCGCCACCGACCGCGCGCCCAAGGTTAAGGCATTGGCCGCGGCGCTGCTCGCGCGGCTCGGATACGGATCGGCGGTCGGAGAGGAAGCGGCCGAGCTGGCGGGCTTTTTCGAGGTGCAGACCAGGGGACTGCTTCGCCGTACCCGCATCGTGGTGGCGCGGCCGACCAAGACCGTCGCACAGCGCAACCGGCGGCAGATATTGTTCGACGCGGTCGATCTCGCCGGTTTCGCCAAGGCACTCGGCCACACGCCGGAAGAGCTGATCGCGATGTGGCCATGGAACGAGGATCGCCAGATCGATCACGGGCTGCTCGGCATGGCCGAACGATCCGGTTCGGACGCGCTGGTCGCGGCGCTGTACGACCTGCTGGTCGGGCTCGGCACGGTCGATGTACCGGCGATGCTCACCCTGACGCCACGGCTCGATGCGGTGCAACGGCGCGGCTTCGCGCAAAAGGTGATGCGGGCGAACGGCGGCACGTTCCAGATGGCGCTGGCGATGACCGGCGGGGAGAGCCCGATCGATGGTGCGATCGACACCAATGCTGGCACCGCGCTGCTCGGTGCGCTCAAGGTCGAGGACGCCGCGAAACGCGCCGACCTGACCGCCGAGCTTCACGCGCTCGGCCTGCTCTCTTCACGCGCCGCAGCGCAGAGCGCGCTCGACTGGCTGGCCCGCGCCGGTCTGCTCGCCGCCGATCCGAGACTCGACATGCTGCGGCTGAATGCCGCGCTCGAAAACAGGGGAGTTTGATGACCGAAAAACTGCGCATGCCCGCCGAGGAAAGCCATGCCGGCGAGTTGAAGGCGCTGATCGCGGGCGACAGCGGGCATCGCCCCGCCGGCTGGGCGATGTCGCCCCGGCTGGTCGTCACGTATCTGATGGGCGGCAAGGCAGCCGACGGCACGATCGTCTCGCCCAAATATGTCGGCGACAAAAGGCTGATCGAGACCTGCGTCTCGACGCTGGCGACCGACCGGGCGCTGCTGCTGCTCGGCGTGCCGGGCACGGCGAAATCCTGGGTGTCGGAGCATCTCGCCGCCGCCATCACCGGGGATTCGACCATGGTGATCCAGTGCACCGCGGGCACCGATGAGAACCAGATTCGCTATGGCTGGAACTATGCGCAGCTGCTCGCGCACGGCCCGAGCCGCGAAGCGCTGGTGCCGACGCCGCTGATGCGCGCGATGGAGGGCGGCAAGCTCTGCCGCTTCGAGGAACTGACGCGCATGGGCAGCGACGTGCAGGACACGCTGATCACCGTCCTGTCCGAAAAGATGATGCCGATCCCGGAGCTCAACAGCGCCGTCTACGCCGCCCGCGGCTTCAATATCATCGCCACCGCCAACAATCGCGACAAGGGCGTGAACGAGCTGTCCTCGGCGCTCAAGCGGCGCTTCAACGTCGTGGTCCTGCCGCTGCCCGACACCGCGGCGGAGGAGATCGCGATCATCGTCAAGCGCGTCGGCGAGATGGCGCACAGCCTCGACCTGCCGGCGCCGAAAAATGTCGCCGAGGAAGTGGCGCGGGTCGTCGCGATCTTCCGCGAGCTGCGTTCGGGATCGACCGAGGACGGCAAGGTCGCGCTGAAGACGCCCTCGGGCGGGCTTTCCACCGCCGAGGCGATCGCGGTGATGGTCGGGGGAATCAGCCAGGCGACCTTCTTCAACAACGGTGTCCTGACCCCCGAGACGCTGGCGAGCAACATGATCGGCGCGGTGGTGAAGGATCCGGTGCAGGACCGCGCGGTGCTGGGGGAATATCTGGAGACGGTGCTGAAGAAGCGGCGCGGGTTCGAGGGGTATTACGCGTCGCTGACGGATCTGATCTGATGGGGCCTTCGGAGAGGATTGATGGCGCGCGCCTCCTTTCCTTCTCCCCTTGTGGGGGAAGGTGGCGCGTAGCGCCGGATGAGGGGGAGTCGTGCGGGCGGGAGGCTGATGACACTGGGGGTATTTGCACGCGAGCCTCTGTGATGACTCGCGTCCCACTCTCCCTTCCCAGGCCTTCGGCTCGCGCCCATTCCCTCTCCCACAAGGGGAGAGGGAGCATGGCGCGCTGATCGTGGCAGGCGAGGTCTCCCTTTTCGGCATCCGCCACCACGGCCCAGGTTCGGCACGCCGCCTGGTCGAGGCGCTCGACGCGCTCGCGCCCGTGGCGGTGCTGATCGAGGGACCGGCCGATGCGTCGGACCTGCTGCCGATGCTCGCCGATCCGGACATGACCCTCCCGGTCGCGCTCCTGACCTATGCCGAGGACGATCCTTCCGACGCGAGCTTCTTCCCCTTCGCCGAATACTCTCCCGAATATCAGGCAGCGGTCTGGGCGGTACGCCACGGCGCCACGCTCCGTTTCATCGACCTCCCTGCCTCGGACCGGCTCGCCGGCCCGGGCGGCATCGTCGAGGACGAGGCCGCAACGCCCGAAGCGGAAGACCCGATCAGCCGGGACCCGATCGGCGTCCTGGCCAGCGCGGCAGGGTATGACGATGGCGAATCCTGGTGGTCCGACGTGATCGAGCAGAATCCCGCCTCGGGCCCGGTCTTTGCCGCCGTAGCCGATGCGATGACCGCGCTCCGTGCCGAGACCGGACACCTCTCCGCTCGCGAGGCAGCGCGGGAAGCGCATATGCGGATCGAGATCGCGCGCGCGGCGAAGGAGGTGGAGGGCCCGGTCGCGGTGGTGTGCGGTGCCTGGCACGTCCCCGCGCTGGCGGCGAAGCACAGCCTCTCCGCCGATCGCGACCTATTGAAAGGGCGGCCCAAAGCAAAGATCAAGGCCACCTGGGCACCCTGGACCGCACCACGCCTCGCCCGGGCAAGCGGCTATGGCGCGGGGGTCGTCGCGCCGGGCTGGTTCGGGCATTTATGGGATACGCGCGGCGAGCAGGATCGTGACAGCATCTGGCTGGCCAAGGTCGCGCGCGTCATGCGCGACCGCGGGCATTTCGTCTCGACCGCCTCGGTCATCGAGGCGCAGCGCCTCGGCACCGCGCTCGCGGCACTGCGCGGCCGGCCGGCGCCGGGCTTCGAGGAACTGCGCGAGGCGGTGATCGCCTGTCTTTGCTTCGGCGAACGCGCGGTGTGGGACGACGTCGCGGCCGAATTGCTGATCGGGTCCGGCGTCGGGTCGATCCCGGCCGCGACCCCGCTCGCGCCGCTGCTCGAGGACCTGCAGCGCCAGCAAAAGGCGACGCGACTGAAGCCTGAGGCACTGGAACGCGACCTGACCCTCGACCTGCGCAGCGAGTCGGGGCTGATGCGCTCGACCCTGCTTCACCGGCTGAACGCGCTCGACGTGCCTTGGGGCAAGCTTGCCGATGCAGGCCGCAGCCGGGGCACCTTTCGGGAGAACTGGCGGCTGTGCTGGGAGCCCGAATTCGCCGTCCGGCTGGTCGAGCATCTCGTATATGGTTCGACCATCGCCGAGGCCGCCGCCGGGCGTGTGATCGAGGCGATGCAGGCCGAGCCCGATCTCGGCGCGCTGGCCAAGCTCGCGCGTGACGCCATGGTCGCCGATCTGGCGAAAGCGATCGCGTTCGGTATCGCGGCGCTGGAAAAGAAGGCGGCGCTGACCAGCGATTGCCAGGCGCTGCTCGCCGCGCTGCCGCCGATGGCCGACATGCTGCGCTATGGCGAGGCGCGGGCCGGGGCGGCCGAGCATCTTACTGCGCTGATGCCGCGCATCGTGGTCGAGGCGGCGCTTGCCCTGCCTTATGCGGCGCGCAATCTCGACAATGATGCCGCCACGGCGCTGCGGAACAGGCTGCTCGCTGCAGACACGGCGATCCAGCTCGCCGAGCTCGACGCCGATGTGGACGATCAATGGCACCACGCACTCGAAAAGCTGCTGGACGACGATCAGGCGACCCGGCTGATCGCGGGTGTGGCGGCGCGGCTGCTGTACGAGGCGGAGCGGCTGACGGCGGAAGATGCCGCCGGCCTGCTCTCCCGAATGCTGTCGCCCGGCACACCGGTGGTCCAGGCGGCGGGCTTCTTCGAAGGCTTCTTCGCCGGTGCGGGACAACGGCTGATCCATGATGCGCCGCTGCGCGAGGCGGTCGATGCCTGGCTGATGACCCTGGCCGACGAGGATTTCACCGCCAATCTGCCGTTGTTCCGCCGCGTCTTCTCGATCCTCGACAAGAATGAACGGCGGCGGCTGATGGATGTCCTGTTCGCGCGGCGCGGCGGTGGCGGCGCCGACGGCTATCGCCTGATGCCGGGCGCAGCGGAAATCTGGCCGGCGCATGAGGCGCATATCCTCGACCTGCTGAACGGAGGAACGCGGTGACCGAGGCCGACGACCGCAACCGCCGCTGGACCCTCGCGCTCGGCGTAGAGGAAGAGGAGGGCGGCGAGCAACTGTCCGACAGCGACCGCCGCATGTCGGCGGCGCTCACTGCGCTTTATGGTGACGGCGAGGACGAGAAGAAGGGGCGCGGCGGGCTGGGCGGGTCAGCGCCGCGCGTGGCGAAATGGCTTGGCGATATCCGGGAATTCTTCCCCGCCCCGATCGTGCAGGTCGTCCAGAAGGACGCGTTCGAGCGCAAGGGCTTGCGCCAGATGCTGCTCGAACCGGAGTTCCTCGCAACGGTCGAGGCGGATGTGAACCTCGTCGCGGACCTCGTCTCGCTGCGCGGCGTGATGCCGGAAAAGACGCGCGAGACGGCGCGGGCGGTGATCGGCAAGGTGGTGGCCGAACTGATGGAGCGGCTCGAACGCCGCACCGCCGACGCGATCCGCGGTGCGCTCGACCGGTCGAAACGGACCAGCCGACCGCGCTTCTCCGACATTGACTGGCCACGCACCATCCAGGCCAATCTGCGCCACTACCAGGCCGAACATCGCACCGTGGTGCCCGAACGGCTGATCGGCTTCCGCCGCCACCAGCGCCGCATCGTCGATCTCGACGAGGTCGTGCTGTGCGTCGATCAGTCGGGTTCGATGGCAAGCTCGGTGGTCTATGCCTCGATCTTCGCGGCGGTGATGGCGTCGCTGCCGGTGGTCGCGACTAAATTGGTGTGCTTCGACACTGCGGTGGTCGACCTGACCGATGACCTCGCCGATCCGGTCGAGGTGCTGTTCGGCATCCAGCTCGGCGGCGGCACCGATATCGACCGGGCGATCGCTTATTGCGAGGGGCGGATCGAGCGGCCGTCAAAGGCGCATCTCATCCTGATCTCCGACATGTATGAAGGCGGCAACGCCAATTCGCTGGTCGACCGGCTGGCGCGACTGACGGTGATGGGCGTGAACGTCATCGTCCTGCTCGCGCTGACCGACAGTGGGCGGCCCTCCTATGATCCGCAGCTTTCGGCGCGCGTCGCGGCGCTCGGCGTGCCGGTGTTCGCCTGCACGCCGGACCAGTTCCCCGACATGATGGCGACGGCGCTGCGGCGCGAGGATGTTCATGCCTGGGCGGCGGATCGCGACATAAAGCTGATCCGACCGGACGGCTGATCCGCCTGAAGGAAGCGCAGGCCGTCTGGCGTGCGCCGGTTTACCGGCAGTTCGGGCGGACACCGCGTTATCGCAATCATTGCCATGAGGCATGCGTAGTGCGGCCAGGATAGCCGTATCCCGTAAATCGGCGGAAAATCGTCTTCCGTGTCCCCGTTATCATCCGGCGACGTCTGATGTTTCCGGTAACATTGCTGCGCACGTGACCGCAGCAACAGAATTTTGTTGTGAATTTCTTCTCGTGTATGCAAGTTTTTCCTATCCTATATTCTATTTGTTATTCTATGGACTGCCGGTGTCCGATTCGGTCCTTCGGGAACTGAAACGGGGAACAGGGAAGGGAGGTGCCATCGGGGCGGACCGGAAACGCCCGAATTCAGAACCAGAATTGAGGCCCATTGCCCGCAGAAGGCGAGGGTCAGGGAGTGCGTCGAGGTCGGCCCGTTCAGGGCTGCGCACGGCGCTATGATGAGCATCAGGGGAGTCTGAAATGATCCAAGTTACCCAAAGGCTGCTTCGCAGCCCGTTGGGCGTCGTCCTTCCATTGGGGACGATGCTCGCAGTGCCTGCATGGGGCCAGTCGGCGCCGCAAGCACCGCAGTCCGCCGCTCCGGCACAAATTTCCAACCCTCAGGACCTGCCGCAGGACGATGCGGAGCCCACCGCCGACATCGTCGTCACCGGCACCAGCATCCGCGGCGTCGCGCCCGTGGGCGCGAACCTCGTCTCGGTCGGCCGTGAATCGATCGAGCAGACCGGGTCGGTCAACGTCCAGCAGATCCTGCGGACGGTGCCGTCGATCACCGGCCTGGGCGGCGCCGGCGTCGGCCAGACGCCCGGCAATAGCTATTATGCGCCCACCATCCACAGCCTTGGCTCGTCCGCGTCCAACTCGACGCTGACCCTGATCGACGGCCACCGCCTGCCGCTCGGCGGCACCAACCATGCGCTGGCCGATCCCTCGATGCTGCCGACCATCGCGATCGAGCGGGTCGAGGTCCTCGCCGAGGGTGCGTCCTCCACCTATGGGTCGGACGCGGTCGCCGGCGTGGTCAACTTCATCACGCGCAAGAACTACAAGGGCTTTCAGGCCAATGGCCAGGTCGGTTTCGCCGATGGCGGCTACCGCACCTACAGTGCCGGCCTGCTGTACGGGAACCGGTGGGATACCGGGTCGGTGATGGTCGCTTACGGCTTCTCGCAGTCCGGGCCGCTGGTGAACGACTATGCGGCACGGCCCTTCCTGCAACCCAATCACCTGGATGAGGGCGGCACCAACTTCCAGAGCTTCAACTGCTCGCCCGCGACGATCCAGATGGGCACCGCCGGTTCTGCGCCGGTCTATCTCTCGCCAACCGCGACTTCGACCGTGGCCAATTCGGGCGCGAATGCTCCCTGCGATGCCTCGATCTATGGGGATCGCTTCGGCAAGGAGACCCGCCATACCGGCTATGTGAAGATCACCCAGGATGTCGGCGACAGCCTGACTTTCACCGGCGATTTCAATTATTCGAAGCGTGTGAACCTGTCGCGCGTCGGCCGCGGCGGCATCACCGCCCGCGTCTTCCAGGCGGACGCCGCCAACAGCGCCGGCGATCCGACCAATGCTATTGCCCAGGCGAACCCCTTCTACATCAACCCGCCGGGGCAGGCGGGCACGACCCAGACGATCCGCTGGAATGCGGACCAGCTGCTCGGCCCGGGCGCGACCAGCGAGAATTCGGCGCAGACCTGGTTCGCCACGCTGAATGCCGAATATCGCCTGGGCGACAATTTCCGCATCACCGCGCTCGGCATGATCGGCCAGGATGAGACGCTCGCGCTCACCCAGGGCACGCTCTGCACGGCGTGCGCCCTGCTGGCGCTCAACGGCACCACCAACGCGAATGGTGTCGCCAACCAGTCCAATCCCGGCCGTACCGATGTCGTCCAGCAGAACCTGACCGGCACGAACGCGCTCGATGTGTGGAACGGCCCGACCGGCAACCGCACTTCGGCGGCCGTGCTCGCCCGCCTGGTCGACAGCCGGTCGGCCCAGCGCGGCAAGAATGTCATCAAGCAGGGCCGCCTCGGCATCGATGGCGGCCTGTTCGATCTGCCGGCCGGCAAGCTGCGCATCGCCGTCGGTGGCGAATTGCTCAGCTATACGCTCGACACCGCGGTCGATCGCCCCAACGGCACCGGCCCGTCGAGCCTCGCCAACCAGAGCTTCTTCTTCCCGACCAAGCGATCGGTGGAATCGGCTTATGGCGAAGTGCTGGTCCCGGTGATCGGGTCCGACATGGGCATTCCGCTCGTGCGTAAGTTCGATATCAGCGCCTCGATCCGCTACGATCACTATAATGACTTCGGCAGCACCACCAATCCGAAGGTCGCCGCCAACTGGGAAGTGTTCGATGGGTTCAAGATCCGCGGCAACTGGTCCAAGTCGTTCGTGGCGCCGTCGCTGCGGTCGCTCGGCGATCCCAATGCCAATGGCCTCTACAATGAATCGGCCGTCGTCCAGCTGAGCGATACCCAGCAGGTGCCGGTATCGTCCTTCCCGGACGTCGCGCTGATCCCCGGCATCCCTTGCTCGAACGGGTTCTGCCAGATCAGCGGCACCACCCCCGGTATCCGTATCCAGACGGGCAACCCGGGGCTCAACCCGCAAAAAGGCACGACCTGGTCGATCGGGTTCGATTTCGCCCCGCAGACCTTCCTGCAGGGGCTGCGCGTCTCGACGACCCTGTTCAACAACAAGCTGCGCGGCGGCATCACCTCGCCGCCGCTCTCGGCGATCATCAACTCGGCGTCGATCAACAACCTGCTGAAATTCTATCCGCAGGGCCTGTCGCCGACCGATCCGATCGTCGCGGCGGCCATCGGCAATGTGCCGATCACCACCGGCCTGCCGACCCGCATCTTCTACATCTACGACTTCCGTCAGCGGAACACGCTGAACCTGACGATCCAGGGTCTGGATGTGGCCGCGAGCTGGCGGATCCCGACCGGCCTAGGCACCTTCACGCCGGGCGGTTCCGTCACGCAGTTCCTGAAGTACGACCAGAATTTCTCGGGTGGCCGTACCTTCAGCGTGCTCGGCACGACGGGCTTCAACACGACCTTCCCGTCGATCCGCACGCAGGGCCGCGCCTATCTGATGTGGGATTATGAGAGCATCTCGGCCAGCATCTTCGCCAATTATGTCGGCGGCTATCGCAACTGGTCGGGGTCGACGGTCAACCCGGTGCAGATCGCCAATGGAGCACCCACCGGCGCCGGTGGTGACCGGGTTCGCCCGAACACGACGATCGATACGCATATCTCGTGGAAATTCTCGAAGGGCGGCATGCTCGGCGACAGCGAGGTCTATGTCGATGTCGAGAATCTCTTCGATCGCGACCCGCCCTTCTACAACGGATCGCCCGGCTATGACTCCTACGGTGCCAGCCCGCTGGGCCGTGTGATCAGCATCGGCCTTCGCGCCAAATTCTAAGGCGCCGCTGAAACGCGATGTCGCCCCCGTCTGCGGACCGGGGCGGCATCGTCGTCTCACCCCATCCCCGATGATATTCCCGACAGGAGTGACGACCGTGAAGAAGCTATTACTGGCCGCGGCCTTGAGCGCCTCGGCGCTTGCGATGGCCATGCCCGCCCAGGCGCAGATCCAGGCGACCAGGGAAGATATCCTGTTCTACACCGCCGACTGGACCGGGGAGCGCTTCCCCGATGGCCGGCCCAAGGTGCCCGATGCGATCCTGAAGCGCCTGCTCGACGTGAACACGGAAGAGGCCTGGGGCATCCTGCGCCAGGCCGGGTACAACAACCAGTTCGAGGGCGGTTTCCAGATGGTCCATAACGACCGGCCGTTCGTCGGCCGGGCGCTGACCGTCCAGTATCTTCCGATGCGCCCCGACATGAACAAGGCGATCAGCGCACTCGGCGCCAAGGAGAAGCGCAGCGGCGGGCATAACAGCTGGCCGATCGACATGCTCCAGGTCGGCGATGTCTATGTCGGCGACGGATACGGCAAGATCGTGGACGGCACGCTGATCGGCGACAATCTCGGCAACTCGATCTACGCCAAGTCGAAGACCGGCGTGGTGTTCGATGCCGGTGTGCGCGACGTGGCGGGGCTGGAGGCGATCGACGGCTTCAATGCCTTCACCCGCGGCTATGACCCGTCCTTCATCCAGGAAATGGAGATGTTCCGCATCAACGGCCCGATCCGCATTGGCCGGGCGACGGTGCTGCCGGGCGACCTGATCCTGGCCAAGCGTGAGGGCGTGGTGTTCATCCCGGCGATCATGGCCGAGAAGGTGGTGAAAGGCGCCGAGTATATCGCGATGCGCGATGCGTTCGGCCATCAGATGCTGCGCGAGCAGCGTTTCACCCCGGGCCAGATCGACCAGAAATGGACGCCCGACATCAACGCCGCCTTCCTCAAATGGGCAGGCGAGCATCCCGACCAGATGAAGATGACCAGGGCCGAGCTCCAGGAGATGATGAAGCCGCGCCAATAGGCGAGATCGGGATCCGCCTGGGACGGGCGGGCCTCTCCCTCAGGCGAGATCGAAAAAGTCGACCTCGCCCTTTTCCAGGCTGTAGGTGCTGCCGACGATCCGCAGCCGTTTTTCGGCGATCGGCGTCATCAGCATCGGCTCCGATGCATGGCGAAGCCGGTCCACGATCCGGGAGACATTGCGTCTTACGGATGCTTCTAGCAGGTCCGGCCCGCCTGCCTGCTGGGCCTGCAGAACGGCCGGAATGATCGGCTCGATCATCCGGCCGATCGATCCGGGATAGTTGGTTCCTTTCCGGACCACCGACAGCGCGGCATCGACCGCGCCGCAGCGTTGGTGCCCAAGGACGACGACCAGCGGGACCTTAAGCACCGCGACGGCATATTCGATCGATCCCATCGCCGCCGTGTCGACCGTGTTGCCGGCGTTGCGGATGACGAACACTTCCCCGAGCCCGCGGCCGAACAAAAGCTCCGGCGGCACGCGGGAATCGGAACAGCTGACCAGCGCCGCGACCGGACTCTGCGAGGGCAGCAGCGCACGGCGACGCTCTTCGCTCTTGTCGCGCTCGGCCGGGGTGCCCGTCACATAGACACGATTGCCCTCGCGCAGGAGCTCGAGCGCTTCATCGGGCGTCTTGCGCTTCTCCGGGGGTATCATTTCCTGTGCGCGTGCCGCTCGCGCGCTGAAGGCCGGTATCAGCGGGGCGGACGCTGCCGCAGCAATCAGTGTACGACGTGAGATCATATGACGCCTCCGACCAAAGGGAGCCCGCCGGGGCGGAAAATCAGTCTGCGCCACCCCGATCATGCGCTCAGAGGATTTAGAAGTATTGGTCAGTCGGCGACAATGGACAACATGTGCGAATTCCGGTGGCTAATCGGTGTATAAATAATTAATCTGTGAAGATTTTCCAATAGGCTGTTAAGAATATTGGAAATGTTAATGCGAGATGCATCCGAAAGTGGATTTATCTCTTGGATAACTTTGCGATGCCGTACTCATCGTCGCGCCCGGTTGCCGTCAGACAGTCCTGTCAGGGCGCGCCAGTCTTGCCCTCCGCCGTCACCATATAGTCGCGCTTGGCATTCTGGCTGCGCGCGATGCCGATAATCATGAATTCGAGCGGCGCCGTACCGGTCTGAGCAAAGGCGCGGCTTTCGCCGAGCGCGGCCGGTATTGCGTCCCCCGTCCTGATCGTGACGGTTTCGCCCTGGATCGTCGCCGTGCCTTCGCCGCCGATCACATAATAGACCTCGGCCATATCCTTGCGGACGGCGGGACCGACACTGGTTCCGCCGGGCAGCAGGAGATGGTCGACATAGGACCAGGTGGAATAGAAGGAGGACGGATCGAGCCCGCGATGGAACATCACAATGCCCTTGCCGCCCATGAAGTTCGTGACGGGTTTATCGAGCGACCTGGACAGGTTCATCGTGATGAATTGCGGAACAACGTCCTTCGCCGCGCCGACGCGCCCGTCGTCGCGATTGTTCGCATCATAGAAATGCGGCAGCAGGCCGACATTGATGTTCATCCATTGAACCGGGCGGTTCGACTGGTTGGTGATCGCATGGCTATGCCCCAGCCGGGTCACCGCACCGGCCGGCCCCTGCAGTGTCGAGGTCCGGCTGTCGACGGAGAATTCGGCTTCCCCGTCCAGGATGACGAACATCTCCTCGCAATAATTGTGGAAATGCTCGCCGATCCCGCCGCCCGGCGGCAGCACGCCACGGTGCAGGAAATAGAGATTCACGCCCAGGTTGAACTTAGCCCCGCGCGTCTTGCCATCGGGGTTGTCGTTCCACAGCGCCATATAGTTCATCGGCCCGGAGCCATTATGCACCGCGGGATGGGCGGGGTAGCTCGCCAGATTCCCGTCGCCGCCATGTGCAATCCGCTCGGCCAGCGGGACATGGGTCTTCGAAAGCGGGCTTGAGGCGGTGTACGGATCTTCGGGCAGATCCATGCCGACCGGCTGTGCCGACGCGATCGACGGCACCAGCGCCGCCAGCAGACAGGACAAAAGAATTCCGGCCTTCACGTAAACTCTCCTCCCATTATTTTTGCAGCCCGGTACGGACCGGCCGAGGCGAAGAGCCCATCGATGCAGGCGCCCGCGACCTGGTGGATCGTGCGGGGCAGCGGTCGCCGGGCGGCGCAACTCAGCTACCGTCCGATCACACCATGTCGTTCGCAACCTCCTTTGCCATCAGCCTCGCGAGACGACGTTCGGAAAATTCGGCGAAGAGCGGCCTGGCCCGTTCCAGATCCTTCTCGCGAAGCGCGGCACGGGCTTCGCCCAGCAATTGCCAGTCACTCGATTCAGGGTTGCTCATCTTGCTCTCCGGACAACGATGTGAGGAGATTGAGCGAAAAGCCGGCGTGCGTCCAGCGGGCGCTTTGGCGGACGATCGCCGGGCAGCTCAACGCCGTGATATCGCCCTCAGCCGAGTTCCTGGGCGAGCCCGATGAGGAGACCTTCGGGGCCGCGGATGTAGCAGAGCCGATAGGTGTCTCCATATTGCACCAGCTCGCCCACGAGCTGCGCGCCGTGGTGGCCGAGTCTTTCGAGCGTGTCGTCGATATCGTCGACGGCGAACATGACGCGGAGATAGCCCAGGGCGTTGACCGGCGCGTTGCGGTGATCCGAGACGATGGCGGGCGCGAGAAAGCGGGACAGCTCGAGCCGGCTATGGCCGTCCGGCGTGCGCATCATGGCGATCTCGACATGCTGATCGCCCAGGCCGGTGACGCGCCCGGCCCATTCTCCTTCGATCGTGGCGCGGCCCTCGAGCTCCAGGCCGAGCTCGCGAAAGAAGTCGATCGTCGCGTCGAGATCCTCGACGACGATTCCGACATTGTCCATCCGCTTGATCGCCATATGTCCCATCCATCGCTGTTGTCCGGGACGGGAACTCTTAAGCTCGGCGGCCGGGCGAGCAAGGTAGGTGAGGCAGGGCGTGAGCAGGGCGGTGCCGCGCGACGTCAGGCGGCGTCGCTTTCCGGATGCTCGGGCAGGGGTGCCGCGACCGGGGGACAGTCGGCGAAAGGCGAGCGGCCGGTCACCGGCAGCGGATGCGGATAGCCGAGCAGGAAACCCTGTGCCTCGTCGCACCCCTCGCGTCGCAGCGCGATCATTTGCTGCTCGGTCTCGATCCCTTCGGCCAGAACCGGGATCGCGAGACTCTTGCCCAGCGCGAGGACGGCACGGACGATCGCGGTCGCCTGGGGGCTGTCTTCGAGTTCGGAAACGAACATCCGGTCGAGCTTGATCTTGTCGAACGGGAAGGCGCGCAGCGTCTCCAGCGAGGAATAGCCGGTGCCGAAATCGTCGAGCGCGACGCCGACGCCGAGCGCCTTGATCTGGCGCAGCACATGCAGTGCATGGACGCGGTCGGTCATGATCGCCGTCTCGGTCAGCTCGATCTCCAGCCGGCGCGGCGGCAAACCGGTCTCCAGCATGATCTGGTGGAACAGCCGCGGCAGCTCGGCATGGGCCAGCTGCACCGCCGATACGTTCACCGCGACCTTGGATTGGTGCTCCCACGCCACGGCATCGGTGCAGGCGCGGCGCATAACCCATTCGCCCAGCGCGAGGATCAGGCCATTTTCCTCGGCGATCGGGATGAAGACGTCCGGCGGGATCGGGCCGCGTACCGGATGGGTCCAGCGCGCCAGCGCCTCATAGCCGGTGACTTCATGTGTCGTGACCGATGCCTGGACCTGATAATGCACCTGGAGCAGGTTGTTTTCGATCGCGGCGCGCAGGTCGCTGGCCAGCTCGCGCCGGTCGCGGATCGCCTCGTCCAGCTCGGCGTCGTAATAACAGGGCGCGACCGCTCCCTCGCTCTTGGCGCGGTACATGGCCAGATCGGCATTGTTCGTCAGGACGTGCGCGTTGGGGGCATCCTGGGGATAGATGGCGACACCGATGCTCGCCCCGACCCGCGCTTCGAACGCACCGAGCGAGACCGGCGCATCGATCGCCGCCGCCATCCGCGCGATGAAGCCGGTCAGGTGCGTGCGGTCGGTGAAGCGGAGGATCGCGACGAATTCATCGCCGCCCAGCCGCGCGATCATCTCGCCCCGGCTCATTGCGGTGCGCAGCCGCTGCGCGAGCGTGGTCAGCACCTCGTCGCCGGCTTTATGGCCATGGACGTCGTTGATTTCCTTGAAGCGATTGAGGTCGATCGCGACCACGGCGAGCTGCGCGCCGCTCTCCTGCGCGATCTCCAGCTGGCGGGTGAGTCGTTCCTGGAAGCTTGCCCGGTTGGGCAGCCCGGTCAGGGTGTCGTTCATCGCCATGTGATGGAGCCGCTCCAGCGCGTCAGAGCGGCTCCAGCGGTCGATCAGCGCGGCGAACACGCCGGTCGCGATCACCACCAGTCCGACCAGGGCGGTGGCAAGGCCGAGTGCCTGCATCTGTCCGGGCTCGAGCGGTGTCGTGCTCAGCCGCAGCGGTGTGATGCGCATCGCCGTCATCGCGACGAAGTGCAGCGTCGCGATGGCGCTGACGAACAGGCCGGTGCCGGTCGCGATACGCGCGATACGATAGCGGCCGAGCGTCGCCGAGCAGAGTGCAGCCAGGGCCGCAGCGCTCAGGATCGTCGAACACAGCACCGACGCCGCCACGAAGGGCCAGCGCCATTCGACCACGCCGTCGATGCGATAGGCGGCCATGCCGATGAAATGCATGGTCGAGATGGCAAGGCCGACCAGCCCGCCGCCAAGGATCGAACGCACCATGTTCCGCCGCGACGCTGCCAGCGCAAAACCAAGGCCGGTACCGGCGATGGCGACGATCAGCGACACGATCGTCAACACCGGATCGAGGGTGACCGGCACGCGCGGTTCATACGCCAGCATCGCGACGAAATGCGTGCACCAGATCGTCGCGCCGGCGCCGACCGCGGTCAGGAACAGCCAGCCGAAATGCTGTCCGCCGACCGTCGCCCGGGCACGGTCGAACATCTGGACAATGGCGAAGGCACCCGTGCAGCAGACGAAGATGGCGAGCAGCACGAGCCACGGATTATGGTCTCTCGCGATGCACAGGGCGACGTCGATCATGCATGTGCTTTCGCAATAGGTCCGACGCGCGCGGGCACCGAAAGAGGCCTCTTCCCTGAGGTCGAGCCCGTTAAAATGAGGTGAAGCCTTTACGGCAGGTTATAAATCTTCGATTTCATGTCGTTAAGGTACGATAACAAACCACCATCACGCCGTTATGGCAGTCTCCATCGCCCGGCGGATCGCGTCCTTCATCTGCTCTGGCGTGAAGGGCTTATTGACGGCGATCACCTGCTGGCCGGTCAGGTCGAGCGCGCTGGCGTCGGCATAGCCGGTGATGATGATCGCGGGCAGGTCGGGGCGGATCTGGCGCGCGCGGCGCACCACTTCGGCGCCGGAGACATGCGGCATGGCATAGTCGCTGACGATCAGATCGACCGTGTCCGGCGCCCGGTCGAGCAGGTCGAGCACCGTCGGCCCATCCGCCGCCGCCACGGGGAGGTGCCCCAGATCCTCAAGCAATGCAGCGGTCGTCGCCCGCACGCCTTCATGGTCGTCGACCAGCAGGATGTTGAGCCGGCTCTCCCCGCCCGGCGTCTCGGTGGTCTGGCCCGGAGCGGCCCGGACGGCGCACGCGGCGGCGCGAGGCAGCCATAGCGCCACGCTGGTGCCGTCACCCTCGCGGCTGGCGATGCGCACCGTGCCGCCGGATTGGTTGGCGAAGCCATGGACCATGGAGAGGCCAAGCCCTGTGCCCTTGCCGATGTCCTTGGTGGTGAAGAACGGCTCCATCACGCGTTCGAGCAGGTCGGGCGCGATGCCGCAACCGGTATCGGCCACCGTCAGCACCACATAATCGCCCGGCGGCAGGTCGAGATCGTCGCGCGCCGCGACCGCCGCGTTGCGCGCCGAGATCCGGATCGTGCCGCCCTCGGGCATCGCGTCGCGCGCGTTGATCGCCAGGTTCATGATGGCGAGTTCGAGCTGCGCCTCGTCGGCATAGGGATGCGCCACATCGGGCTCGATCTCCCAGGCGATCTCCACCAGCCCGCCAAGTGTGTGCGACAGCAGATTGCTGACCGACTCCGACAGGGCGATCAGGTCGATCGCGGCCGGCTCGAGCTTCTGCTTGCGGGCAAAGGCGAGCAGGCGCGAGACGAGCTCGCTGCCCTGACCGGCCGCATGCTGGGTCATCGCCAGGATCTTGCGATGCTCCTCGGCCAGCGGCACGCGCCGCTCGATCATGCCGAGCCCACCGATCACCGCGGCGAGCAGATTGTTGAAATCATGCGCGATGCCGCCAGTCAGCTTGCCGATCGCGTCCATCTTGCGCACATGGAGCAGTTGGGTCTCCAGGTCCTTGCGCTCGGTCACGTCGAGCAACGTGCCGGCATATTCCATCGGCTTGCCGTCCAGGTCGCGCAACAGCACCGCCTGGTCGAGCACATGGCGATAACGCCCATCGGCATGCTGCCAGCGATATTCCATCGCCAGCGGCGCGCCGTGTCCGCGACCCTTCAGCGTTGCCTCGACGCGCTCCCGGTCCTCCGGGTGGAGGCGGTCGTGCCACAGCGTCGGGGCACGGCTGATCTCTTCCAGGTCGAACCCGGTCATCGCGGTGAAATCGCCGCTGATCAGCTTCGGCCTCCGGGGGTGGGCGCCCTCGGTCTCCAGATAGAGCAGGATCGGCAGCGACTGGATGATCGCGCCCTGGCGCTGCTCGGCCAGGCGAAGCGCCCGCTCGGCGCGCAGGCGCTCGTCATTGGCCTTCAGGGTCGCGTCGAGCAGGTCCTGCTCGGCCTGCGCCTTGCGCCGTATCTCCAGCGTCATCTGGAACAGGTCGACGAACACCGCGACCTTCGACCGCAGCACGATCGGCTCGACCGGCTTGAACACATAATCCACTGCGCCCATCGAATAGCCGCGGATCAGGTGCTCGGTCTCCTTGTTGACGGCGGAGAGGAAGATGATCGGGATTCGCTTGGTCTGCTCGCGGCCGCGCACCATCTGCGCGACCTCATATCCGTCCATGCCCGGCATATAGACGTCGAGCAGGATCACCGCGAAATCCCCGCGCAGCAATTCGCGCAGTGCCTCGGGCCCCGATTTGGCGACGACGACATCGCCGACATCCTCGAGCACGGTGCGGATAGCGAGCAGGTTATGCTCGTCGTCGTCGACCACCAGGATACGCGCCCGCGCCGATGGTTCGGGCACGATCTTCAGCAGTGGCGCTGTCTCGGCGACCGTCACGGGCTGCACCGCGAAAGGCTTTCGCGCCATTGGCTCACTCCGCTGCCGTCGCGACACGTACCGTCGGCGCCGGCCGGCCGCGCGATCGGGCGACCCAGACGCGAAGCAGGGCTAGCAGCAGTTCGATATCGACCGGCTTTGCGATATAATCGGAGGCACCGGCGTCGAGGCATTTCTGGCGGTCGCCCTTCATCGCCTTGGCCGTCACCGCGATCAGCGGGATATCGGCAAGCGCCGGAAGAGCGCGGATACGCTGCATCGTTTCGTATCCGTCCATCTCCGGCATCATGATATCGATCAGCGCCAGGTCGATGCCGGGTGTCTGTTCCAGGATCAGGATACCGTCCTTGCCACCCTCGGCGTGCACGACCTCGACGTCGTAGCTCTCCAATACGCTCGTGAGGGAATAGATGTTCCGGATATCGTCATCGACGATCAGCATCTTCGATCCCGCAAGTTCGGGCACCTCGGGCAGGCCGGAAACCGGCTCGGCGCCGTCGATGATCGTCGAGGCCGCCGCCGGCGGCCCGCTCCGCGCGACGCGGGCGAGATCGCGGAACACCGCCGACAATGCCTCGGGCGCAGCCGGCTTCTCGGTCACGCCGAATGCCCCCATGTCCATCGCCATGGCCAGCTTGTCCGCGCCGGAAATGACATGGATCGGCAGGTGCATGGTCTGCGGTTCATGGCGCAGCAGGTCGAGCAGCACGAAGCCGTCTATGTCGGACAGGCCCAGGTCGAGCGTGATCGCATTCGGCTGCATCTTGCGCGCCAGCGCCAGCGTGCCGGCGCCCGCGGTCGAGACCACGCCCTTCAGTCCCGCCTCGCGCGCGATGTCGAGCAGGATCGAGGCGAAGGTCGGATCGTCCTCGACAATCAGCACGAACGGCGAATCGTCCAGCGAATCCCGGTCGTCGGTCACGTCGATCGGCGCCGGCAGCGCATTGGGCACGATCGCACCACTATTGTCGTAGCGCGCCGTGGTCGTCGCGGCGGCTCCGGTGCCGGCATCCATTGCCTGGAGCGGCACGAACAGGGTGAAGGTCGATCCCTCGCCCGGCGTCGATCGCACCTTCAGCTCGCCACCGAGCAGCCGGGCGATCTCGCGGCTGATCGACAGGCCAAGGCCGGTGCCGCCATATTTGCGGCTGGTGGTGCCGTCGGCCTGCTGGAACGCCTCGAAGATCAGCTTTTGCTTGTCCTGCGGAATGCCGATGCCGGTGTCGGTCACCGCGATCTCGATGGCGCGATCGGCATTGCGCAGCACCGGATGGTTGCTGCTCCACCCGCCCCGGACGCTGCCGACGGATAGCGTGACCGATCCGTGCGCGGTGAACTTGAAGGCGTTGGACAGCAGGTTGAGCACCACCTGTTGCAGCCGCTTCTCGTCGGTGCGGATGGTGGTGGGCAGGTCGCTGTCGAATTCGACCCTGAACTCCAGATTCTTGTCCGCGGCGAGCTGGCGGAAGGTCCGCTCCATATGCTGTTTCAGCCCGTGCATCGGCATGTCGCCAAGCTCGATCGAGACGGTACCGGATTCGATCTTGGACAGATCGAGAATGTCATTGATCAGGTTGAGCAGGTCCGACCCGGCCGAGTTGATCGTGCGCGCGAACTCGGTCTGCTTCTCGTTGAGATTGCCCTGCGGATTGTCCGCCAGCAGCTTCGACAGGATCAGCAGCGAATTGAGCGGCGTGCGCAGTTCGTGCGACATGTTGGCGAGGAATTCGGACTTGTATTTGGAGGTGAGGGCAAGCTGCTCGGCCTTCTCCTCCACCGCACGCCGCGCCATTTCGATTTCGAGATTCTTCGCCTCGACCTGCTTCTTCTCATTCTCCAGCAGCTGCGCCTTTTCCTGCAGCTCCTCGTTGGTGGCGTGCAGCTCTTCCTGCTTGGTGGTCAGCTCGGTCTGGCGCGCCTGAAGCTCCTGCGTCAGCAGCTGCGACTGTTTCAGCAGGCCCTCGGTGCGCATCGTCGCGGCGATGGTGTTGAGCACGATGCCGACCGATTCCATCAGCTGGTCGAGGAAGGTCTGGTGCGTCTCGTTGAACTCGCTGAACGAGGCGAGCTCGATCACCGCCTTCACCTCGTCCTCGAACAGGGCGGGCAGGATATTGACGTTGGTCGGCGCCGCATGGCCGAGGCCGGAGCTGATCTTGATGAAATCGGCCGGCATGTTCTGCAGCAGGATCGGGCGTTTGTCTGCGGCCGCCTGGCCGACCAGCCCTTCGCGCAGCTTGAATTCGGTCTTCAGCGCGCTGCGATTCTCCGCGCCATAGCTCGCGGCGAGTTCGAGCACGGTTTCGTCATTGTCGCGGCTGGTGACGTAGAACACGCCGTACTGCGCGTTCACCAGCGGCGCGAGCTCGGTCATGATCAGGTTGGAGACGGTGGTCAGGTCGCGCTCGCCCTGCAGCATGCGGGAGAAGCGGGCGAGGTTGGTCTTCAGCCAGTCCTGCTCCGCATTCTTCAGCGTCTGCTCCTTCAGGTTGCGGATCATCTCGTTGATATTGTCCTTGAGCGAGGCCATCTCGCCCGAGGCCTCCACCGCGATCGACCGGGTAAGGTCGCCCTTGGTCACCGCCGTCGCCACATCGGCGATCGACCGCACCTGGTTGGTCAGGTTGGCGGCGAGCTGGTTGACGTTGTCGGTCAGGTCGCGCCACAGGCCGGCGGCGCCCGGCACGCGCGCCTGTCCGCCCAGCCGGCCCTCGATGCCGACCTCGCGCGCCATGTTGGTCACCTGGTCGCCGAAGGTGGAGAGCGTCTCGATCATGCCGTTGATCGTGTCGGCCAGCGCCGCGATCTCGCCCTTCGCATCCACCGCCAGCTTGCGCTTGAGATTGCCCTGCGCCACCGCGGTGACCACGTCCGCGATGCCGCGCACCTGGTTGGTCAGGTTGGTCGCCATCAGGTTGACGTTGTCGGTCAGGTCCTTCCACGTGCCGCCGACGCCCGGCACCTGCGCCTGTCCACCCAGCTTGCCCTCTGTGCCGACCTCGCGCGCCACGCGCGTCACTTCGGAGGCGAAGCCGTTGAGCTGATCGACCATCACGTTGATGGTGTTTTTCAACTCCAGGATCTCGCCCTTCACGTCGACGGTGATCTTCTTGGACAGATCGCCCTTCGCCACCGCGGTCGTCACCTCGGCGATGTTGCGAACCTGACCGGTTAGATTGTCCGCCATCAGGTTAACGTTATCGGTGAGGTCCTTCCACGTGCCGGCGACGCCACGCACTTGCGCCTGGCCGCCGAGCTTGCCTTCGGTGCCGACCTCGCGCGCCACTCGCGTGACTTCGGAGGCGAAGCTGTTGAGCTGGTCCACCATGGTATTGATGGTGTCCTTCAGCTCGAAGATCTCGCCCTTCACGTCCACCGTGATCTTCTTGGACAGATCGCCCAGCGCCACCGCCGTCGTCACCTCGGCGATGTTGCGCACCTGGCCGGTCAGGTTTGCGGCCATCGCGTTCACATTCTCGGTCAAATCCTTCCAGGTACCGCCGACACCCTGCACCTGCGCCTGTCCGCCAAGCCGGCCCTCGGTGCCGACCTCGCGCGCCACGCGGGTCACTTCGGACGCGAAGGAGTTGAGCTGGTCGACCATCACGTTGATGGTGTCCTTCAGCTCCAGGATCTCACCCTTCACATCGACGGTGATCTTCTTGGACAGGTCGCCGCGCGCCACGGCGGTGGTCACCTCGGCGATGTTACGTACCTGCCCGGTGAGGTTGCCGGCCATCAGGTTGACGTTGTCGGTCAGGTCCTTCCACGTACCGGCCACGCCTTCGACCTGCGCCTGTCCGCCCAGCTTGCCTTCCGATCCCACTTCGCGCGCCACGCGCGTCACTTCGGAGGCGAAGCCGTTGAGCTGATCGACCATCACGTTGATGGTGTCCTTCAGCTCCAGGATCTCGCCCTTCACATCGACGGTGATCTTCTTGGACAGGTCGCCGCGCGCCACGGCGGTGGTCACCTCGGCGATGTTGCGCACCTGGCCCGTCAGGTTGGCCGCCATCAGGTTCACATTGTCGGTCAGGTCGGCCCAGGTGCCCGCCACGCCCGGCACCTGCGCCTGTCCGCCCAATTTGCCTTCGGTACCCACCTCGCGCGCCACCCGCGTGACTTCGGAGGCGAAGCCGTTGAGCTGGTCCACCATCGTGTTGATGGTGTTCTTCAGCTCCAGGATCTCACCCTTCACATCGACGGTGATCTTCTTGGAAAGGTCGCCCAGCGCCACCGCCGTCGTCACCTCGGCGATGTTACGCACCTGGCCGGTCAAATTGTCGGCCATCAGGTTGACGTTGTCGGTCAAATCCTTCCACGTGCCGCCGACGCCCGGCACCTGCGCCTGCCCACCCAGCTTGCCCTCGGTGCCCACTTCGCGCGCCACGCGCGTCACTTCGGAAGCGAAGCCGTTCAACTGGTCCACCATCACGTTGATGGTGTTCTTCAACTCCAGGATCTCGCCCTTCACATCGACCGTGATCTTCTTGGAAAGATCGCCCGATGCCACCGCGGTGGTCACCTCGGCGATGTTGCGCACCTGGCCGGTCAAATTGTCGGCCATCAGGTTGACGTTGTCGGTCAGATCCTTCCACGTACCGGCGACGCCTTCCACGCGCGCCTGTCCGCCCAGCTTGCCTTCGGTGCCCACCTCGCGCGCCACGCGCGTCACCTCGGACGCGAAGCTGTTGAGCTGGTCGACCATGGTGTTGATGGTGTTCTTCAGCTCCAGGATCTCGCCCTTCACCTCCACCGTGATCTTCTTGGAAAGGTCGCCCGATGCCACCGCGGTGGTCACCTCGGCGATGTTGCGCACCTGCCCGGTCAGGTTGGTCGCCATGGCGTTGACGTTGTCGGTCAGGTCCTTCCAGGTGCCGGCGACGCCGCGCACGGTGGCCTGTCCGCCCAGCTTGCCCTCGGTGCCCACTTCGCGCGCCACGCGCGTCACCTCGGATGCGAAGGAGGCGAGCTGCTCGACCATGGTGTTCACCACCTTGCCGATGCGCAGGAATTCGCCGCGCAGGGGGCGGCCGTCGATCTCGACCGTCATGGATTGCGACAGGTCGCCCTTCGCCACCGCACCGATCACGCGCGCGACCTCGGCGGTCGGCTGCACCATGTCCTCGATCAGTTCGTTGACCGACCGGATCGCGCTTTCCCACCCGCCGGTCGCAGACTTTACCCGGCCGCGCTGGGTGATCTTGCCTTCCTTGCCGACGACGCGCGACAGCCGCTCGAATTCCTCGGTCATCTGCTGGTTCAGCCCGACGACCTCGTTGAACAGGGTGGCGAGTTCGGCATCGGGTCCGTGCAGGTCTTCGGGCAGGCGCGTGGTGAAATCGCCGCGGCGGAGCGCGCGCAGGGCGGTCACGATTTGGCGGCGATCGAGCGATTCACGAGGAGATTCGACGTTCAAGCTCAGCTCCCTGGCACATCCCCGCCCAAGGTTTTCGTCCGGCCCCCCGGCCTCGCACCGCATAACATACCGAACGCTCGCGTAACGGCCACAGGATTTTTCGACGTGGCGGGCACCTGATTCTGCCCGCCGCAAACAAGATGGCGGCAGGAAATCAGAAGAAGGCCGATGATCCTTGATGCAGATCAGACTATCGAGGCGGCCCTTTATGTTGCCGCCGTCGGGTTTATGGAGAGGGGATGTGCAACGACTATCGGCTCGAACTCCCCGGCGCGACCCTGATCGACGGCTTTGCCGACCTCGACATCGACATCCGCTTCCCGGAAGGCCTGCCCAATATCGAGCCGCGCGCCGACATCAGGATCACCGATACGGCGCCGATGGTTCGGTCGGTGACGGGGCAGCGTGCCGCGGGCGAGCTGGTCCAGCGCCGCTGGAGCTGGCCCGGGCCGAACCGCAAGCCGGTCTATAATTTCCGCTCCGACGGGCGAGAGTTCGCAAATGGCCGGTGCCTGATCCCGGCCGACGGCTTCTACGAATTCACCACGCCGGATGACCCGAAGAAGAAGCGCAAGGACAAATGGCTGTTCACCGTGAAGGACCAGCCCTGGTTCTGCATCGCCGGCCTGTGGCGGACGAGCGATGTGGGGGAAGCCTTCACCCTGCTGACGATGGAGCCGGGCCCTGACATCACGCCCTATCACGACCGCCAGATCGCCATCCTCGACCGCTCGCGCTGGGCCGACTGGCTCGATCCGACGGTGCCGGCGCGCGCGGTGCTGCACGCGCTCCCGGCGGGCACCCTCGCGGTGGAGCAGGTCGGTTAGCGAAGCGTCCACCCGATCCTCCCTTGCCTAAATCCATATATCTATTATCGTGGATATATGGACAAAGACTCATCCATCGCGGTACTCTCAGCTCTCGCCCAGGGCACGCGTCTCGACGCCTTCCGCCTTCTCGTCCGGCACGAGCCTGACGGCCTCGCAGCGGGCGAGGTCGCCAGGGCGCTCGACGTGCCGCAGAACACCATGTCGGTGCATCTCGCGACACTGGCACGCGCGGGCCTGATCCGCTCCGAGCGGCGCAGCCGCGTCATCAACTATCGCGCCGATCTCGACCAGCTGAAGGCGCTCACCCTGTTCCTCGTGAAGGATTGCTGCGGGGGCAGGGCGGAGCTTTGCGAACCGCTGATCGCCGAGCTCAACCCCTGCTGCTGAAGGCTGTCATGCCCGTCGACCTCATCATCTATCACAATCCCGACTGCGGCACGTCGCGCAACACGCTGGCGATGATCCGGAACGCCGGCATCGAGCCGCACGTCGTCGAGTATCTGAAGACGCCGCCGAACCGGCCCATGCTCGTGTCGCTGATCGCGCGGATGGGCATCACGCCGCGCGCCCTGCTGCGCGAGAAGGGCACGCCCTATGCGGCGCTTGGCCTGGGCGATCCGGCGCTGACCGACGACCTGCTGATCGACGCAATGATCGCGCATCCGATCCTCATCAACCGGCCGATCGCCGTCTCGCCGCTCGGCGTGAAGCTGTGCCGTCCTTCCGAGGAAGTGCTCGATCTGTTGCCGGCCGCGCAGCGTGGCGCGTTCGTCAAGGAAGATGGCGAGCAGATTGTGGACGATGCAGGCAACAGGATCGGCGCGTGACCACCCTCACGCCGGCGAGGCCCGCGATCAGCATGTTCGAGCGCTATCTGAGCGTCTGGGTCGCGCTGTGCATCGTCGCCGGGATCGCTCTCGGTTATGTCTTGCCGGGCCTGTTCGGCGCGATCGCGGCTGCCGAAGTGGCGCGGGTCAACCTCGTGGTCGCCATCCTCATCTGGCTGATGATCATTCCCATGTTGCTCAGGATCGACCTGCGCGCGCTTGGGTCGGTCCGGCAGCACTGGAAGGGTGTCGGCGTTACGCTGTTCATCAACTGGGCGGTCAAGCCGTTTTCGATGGCCTTGCTCGGCACCTTGTTCCTGGGCTGGCTGTTTCGGCCGCTGCTGCCGGCAACCGAGGTCAGTTCCTATATCGCCGGTCTGATCCTGCTTGCCGCAGCACCCTGCACGGCGATGGTGTTCGTGTGGTCGAACCTCTGCGAGGGCGACCCGACCTACACGCTGAGCCAGGTCGCGCTGAACGACATCATCATGGTTTTCGCCTTCGCGCCGCTGGTCGGCCTGCTGCTCGGGGTGGCCTCGATCACGGTGCCCTGGGATACGCTGCTGATCTCGGTGACGCTCTACATCATCGTGCCGGTCATCGTTGCGCAGATCGTCCGGAGCGTCGTGATCGGATCGGGCGGGCAGGCCGGGCTTGACCGCTTGCTGGGAAGGCTCGGGCCGATCTCCCTGACGGCGCTGCTGACCACCCTTGTGCTGCTGTTCGGCTTCCAGGGCGAAGCGATCATCGCGCATCCGCTCGTCATCGCCCTGATCGCGGTGCCGATCCTGATCCAGGTCTATTTCAACGCAGGGCTCGCTTATTGGTTGAGCCGCCGGTTCGGGATCGCATGGTGCGTGGCCGCGCCTGCCGCGCTGATCGGGGCATCCAACTTCTTCGAGCTGGCGGTGGCCGCGGCGATCAGCCTGTTCGGGCTCGACTCCGGCGCCGCGCTCGCCACGGTCGTGGGCGTGCTGGTCGAGGTGCCGGTGATGCTCTCGGTCGTCATGATCGTGAAGCGGACGCGGCCCTGGTATGAAGGAGGAATACGCGCATGAGCCGCCTGCGAACGCTGTCCGACGCGGCGGTGCTACCCGCCCTCGATACCGGGTGCGCCACGCACCGGCCCGCCGCCGGCCTGGGCGACGACCAGCCGCCGCCACGCATCCTGCTGCTATACGGCTCGCTCCGCGACCGCTCGTTCAGCCGCCTTGCCGTGGAGGAGGCGGCCCGCCTGCTGATCTTCTTCGGCGCCGAGGTGCGGATATTCGATCCCACTGATCTGCCGCTCCCGGATCAGGTGAAGGGCGACGATCATCCCGCCGTGCACGAACTTCGCGAGCACGCGCTCTGGTCGGAGGGCATGGTCTGGTGCAGCCCGGAACGGCATGGCCAGATCACCGGCATCATGAAGGCGCAGATCGATCACCTGCCGCTCGAGTTCGGCGGCATGCGGCCGACCCAGGGCCGCACCCTGGCCGTCATGCAGGTGTCGGGCGGGTCGCAGTCGTTCAACGCGGTGAACACGCTGCGCCTGCTCGGCCGGTGGATGCGGATGATCGCGATCCCCAACCAGTCGAGCGTCGCGATGGCGTTCAGGGAGTTCGACGACGCCGGGCGCATGCGCCCGTCCAGCTATTATGACCGGATCGTCGACGTGATGGAGGAACTGGTCCGGTTCACCGTCCTCACGCGCGGGCATGCCGGGCAACTGGTCGATCGCTATTCCGAGCGAAAGGCGGCGCAGGCGACGCGCGACGCCGCCGCTGACCTTGCGTCGCAGGCGGTCGCCTAGCCTTGCGGTGCGGCAGGTCGGTGTAGAGCGATGCCGGGCAGCCGGTTGAAGAAGGGCTGCCGGACACCGGAACGGCTGCCACGCGCCCTATAGCCCCCCACTAAGCGTCAGTGTCATCGCGCGCGGCGCGATCGGGTTGAGCAATCCCGAGTTGCCGACATTCCAGGCGAAGCGGTCCGTAACATTGGTCACGCGCGCACGAAGGGTGAAGGGCTTGCCGTCGAGCGTGATGGCCTGTCGCAGGCCGAGGTTGAGAATTACGTATGACGGCAGCGTGAAGCTGTTCGCCCGGTCGCCGTAACGCTGCGAGCGGAAAGTCATTCCGCCGTCGATCGTCAGCCGGTCGATCCACGGCACGCGCCAGGTCGCATTGGCGAGCGCCACCGCGGACGGGCGGTTGATCGGATGGACGCCGTATAGCCCCAGATCGACCAACTCGCCGCTGGCACGGGCGTCGAGATAGGTCGCACCCATCACGACGCTGAGGCGCGGCGTGAGCGGGCCTGCCAGCGACAGTTCCGCACCCCGATGCCGCACCGCCCCAACGAAGCTGAAGGCGCCGCGCGCATCGATGCCAAGCAGTGGTTTGGAGAGGTCGAACAATCCCGCGATGAACGTCGGCCCGCCGGGGATCGGATATTTGAGCCCCAGCTCGGACTGGCGCGAGATCGCGGCCGGCAGGATGGCGCCGCGATTGACGGCGTTCGCCGGCGCTATGCCGGATTCCTCCAACCCGCGCGTGAAGCTGGCATAGCCGGTCAGTGCCGGAGTGATAGCGACGGAGAGTGCTCCGCCATAGAGCCAGGGACGGCTCGCATTGTGCGTCAACGAGCCGTCAAGCGCACGCGCCTGCTTCACATAGTCGACGCGCTGAACGTCGGCACGTACCTCCGCCCCATCACCGATCGACAGCCGGTAGCCCAAGCCGGCGGTCCATTGGCCCACATCGTCGCGCAGTCGCCGCGGGTCGAGCGTCACCGCCGGACGATCCCGTTCCGGCGGGTTGTCCATGTCGGGATATTGGCCGAGCTGAAACGCTGTGCCCGGGTCGCTCGAGGCCATGCTGTCCCGGCGACGAACCATGACCAGCAAACGGTGCTGGAGCGAACCCGTCGCGAAGCGTTTGGCAGCGGTGATTTCAGCGGAGATCGAGCTGCGCGTCTCGGCGCCATACAATAGTCCGCTGGCTTCGGCGGGCGCGCCGCCCCGCGGCAAGCTGATCAGGCTGAAGACGTTGCGCTGATAGGGAAGCGAAGATCGGAAAGCGGACGCGCCGAAGGTCCATCCTGCACCGGCATCGATATCGGCCATGACCCCGGCGAGGTCGCTTGTGTTGCTCACCTCCATCCACGCCTGGGTGCGATCGGTGCCTCGGCGGATCCGGGCCGGTGGAACCCCGGTGCTCGAATAGGAAATGCTTGCGCCGCGCGTGAAAAGGTTCCGGCTCCAGATGCCGGTCAGGCGGATGCCGGGCGATGGCCGCCAGCGGGGAACGATACCGAAGGCTACGAAATCGCCGCGGGTACCATCCGTATATCGCTGGGCCAGGCTGAGCTGAACGCCACCCGCCGCGCTAAGACCGCCCCCCGCCGTCATGGCAGCGACACGCGGCAGCGCCACCGGGCCCGATCCGCCCCACCACCCGGCCTCGATCGTGGCATGTACGCCTGGCACGCCGTCGGTCAGCGCATATTGCACCACCCCCGACGGTGCGGCGAAATCGGTTCGCAGGGCGCTGACGCCGACCCTGATCGCAGTGCCTTGGGTGACCGGCTGAAGCAGCCCGGCGGCACGAACGAAATAGTGATCCTCGATGCGGTAGTTGCCGGCGCTCTGCAGGTCGAAGCCGCGTACCTCGCTTTCGCTGTACAGTCCGACATCCTCTATGCCGATCCGTCGGCCGAACGCGTCGTCCGATTCGCGCACCACGTCCCGGGCTTCGGCGGGCCGTGGCGAAGCGCTCTGGGCGTAGGCGGCGGGCGCGAGGAACAATGTCAGGGACAAGACGAGGCAACGCATTCTGGCAGTCTCCGGCGGTGGAGCAATTGCGGTGCGCGGCTGAGGGACCGTGGATCGATAGGCTTGGTACGAACGGCGCGTCTGCGGGACGAACGGCGCTTCGCGCGCGCGGGAACGCGCGCTACCAAGGGGTATGAAAACGAACGTGCATCGATGGGTCTGGGACCAGCAGATCCCGCTGGCGGCGGGAGCGTTGCTCGCCTTGTTCGGGTTCGTGCTTGGCTATGGAATGGGCGGCGCGGCGCTGCAGCTCAACCCGTTCGCGCCCGAGCACCCCGCCGAGGCGCCGTTCATCAAGATGATCGTGTGGAGCCTGGCACTGGCCATCGGCTGTGGATGCCGCGAGCCGGTGGCGAACCTGCTTGCGCGGCGGGGGTCGCCGCTGCTGCTGCTGGCGCTGGCGTTCGCCCCGGTGATGATCGCCGATCTGCTTGCCTCGCGTTTCGCGATCGGGATTTCGGGATACCCGACCTGCGCGCCCGGCGCGGTACCGTTACCCGCCCTTGTCAGCTTCCTGCCGCGCGGCGCGATCCTGGGCACGGCGGTGCTGCTATCGCTGCTTGCCTGGGGCCAGCACCTGGCACGCCGCGCCGCCGCTGAGGCTGCGGAACTCGAGCCGATCGTCGCCTACCCGGAACCTGGCGAAAAGCCCTTACGGGACGGCGAATGGCTGGCGCTGCCGGAGGCACCRCTCCTGCGGTTGCGTATCGCCGATATCGTGCTGATCCGGTCGGCCGGAAATTATAGCGAGGTCGTCGCTAACGGTCGCGCACATCTCGTCCGTGTCCCCCTGACCGACCTTGCCCACCGGCTCGCACCGATGGGTTTCATCCGTGTGCATCGCCAGACCGTGGTCAACGGGCGCCAGGTACGCGAGATTCGAAAGGGAGCGGGCGGCCACCGGATCGTCGAGTTGCTGTGCGGCGTCTCGGTCACGCTCGGCCGGAGTTACGCACAATCCGTTCTTTCGCGGGAGTGATCGCCGGTTGCAGGTCGAAGCTCGATCCAGGCCGCGCGCCCGCGGCCTTGCTGTTGCCTCACCACCAGCACCACTCCCGCGCAGCGGATTCGTGTAGGCGACGAATTGTCGATCCTGGAAGTTGCCATACAGTCATTTTCGTCGTCCAGTGTCGATCGGCCTTCTGTCAACCAACGTCGAAACGGCGTTCGGGCTCATGCTGCCCTTCTTCAGCTTCGATCATAAGGTTGCCGACAACCCTGGCGTTCGGCACTCGCGTGCACGGGCAAGGGGAGACGACCTGGTGGCAGTCTCCCCAATCTTTCCGCCAATAACGTCCGTCAGCTATCATGGACCGCGGCGGCGGCCTTGCGGATGACGTCGATCACGACATCGGGTTGTGACAGCATTGGCACGTGACTGCTCGCGACCTCGGTGACCTGAGCGCCCATGCGGCCCGAGACCCAGCGCTGTAGGTCGGGATTCACTGTGTGGTCCTCGGTCGCGAGCACATACCAGCTCGGCTTGTGCCGCCAGGCGACCTGCTCCGCGGTCAGCTTCTGCTGATTGAGCACGTCCGCGTCGGGGGCGAAGTGGGTCGCCCACACAAGCTTCTGCTCCGCCTCGGGAAGATCGCCGCAAAAGAAGCGCGTGCCTTCCGGCTTCAGCCACGCTCGGCCGTCCGCGATCTCGACATGGCCGAAGATGTCGGAGGGATATTGGTCGAGCTGTCCCTGCACGGTCTCGCCCACATCGGGCGCGACGGCGGAAATATAGACCAGGCCGACGACGCGATCGTCCATGCCCGCGCCGGTGATGGTCGCGCCGCCATAGGAATGGCCGACCAGGATAACCGGGCTGCCCACGCGGTTCATCGTGCGCTTGATCGTCGCCAGATCCTCTTCATAGGAATCGAGGCCGTACTGGACGGCGATGACCTCATGCCCGTCCGCTTGCAGTGTCGGGATGACCTTGCTGAAGCAGGAGCCGTCCGCCCACAAGCCGTGACAGAAGACGATAGTGGGGTTGGACTTTGCTGACATCTTGCATCTCCCTCGTTGATCGAAGGCGTGACGAGTAAATTCGGCTTCTATTGACGACAAAGACTTTGTAGGTTCGATCTATGCCTTGAAGGTATAGGAGGGAATCTCGATGGAGCTTCGCCATCTGCGCTATTTCGTTGCGGTTGCGGAGGAGGGCAGCCTGCTGAACGCCGCCCAGCGCCGATTGAACACGTCGCAGCCGTCGTTGAGCAGGCAGATTCGCGATCTGGAACTCGAAATCGGCGTGACGTTGTTCGAACGGCAGGCGCGGGGCGTCGTGCTGACGACCGCGGGGCGCGTCTTTCTCGACCATGCCCGGCTGGCGCTTTTGCAGGTCGAGGCCGCGATTGATGGCGCCCAACGGGCGGCACAGCCCAAAAGGCCCGTACTGTCGATGGGGTTTCTGGTTGGGCTGGAGGTCACCTGGCTACCGCACTTGTTGCGTATCATCCGAGAGGAAGCGCCGGAGATCGAAGTGACGCTGTGCAGTCTGTCTTCCCCGGAACTCGCTCTGGCATTGATGCGCGGGAAGCTGGACATGGCCTTTCTTCGCCCCGAGAAACAGAGCCTGGGGCTATCCTTCAAATTGCTGGCGAAGGAGCCGCTGATCGTCGTGCTGCCCGCTGGTCATCGCCTGGCATCGCACAGGCGGATTCGGCCGCAGGATCTTGCGCGCGAGATTTATGTCAGTTCGGCGAGAACGTCTCCCGTCCTGCAATCCGTGATCCAGGATTACGCATCGAGCGTCGGGATTGCGCTAAGGCCGAAATACGAAGGCGAGAATATTTCATCGGCAATGTCACTTGTCGCATCCACGGGCGGCGTGACTCTTGTCCCACATTATGCGCAGAATATGTTGACGCCGAACGTCGTTGCCAGAGGGCTCGAGGGCGAGAGCCCGACCGTTGATCTCACGCTGGGATATGCTGAGGCAAATGCGTCACCCTTGCTTCGCCGACTCTTGTCGCGTGCCGACGAATTGATCGAAAGCGTTCAAAATCAGAGCATCATCCGATATGCCGAAGCTCCATTGTAAGGGGCGGGCCAATCGTGTGCGCTGGCAGTCCATCAAGGCACATCATCGCGCCGACGATCACTCGCCGTTCGCATCGACCATGAAGACCATCGTCTTGCCGCGGGATGCCGGCTCCCACCCCGCCGATAACGCTGCGCGGACCCCCCGGGCGGCAATTACGTCGTTGATTTGGGAACGACCCTTGGGCAACCCTTTCAACAGGCGTTTGGGCGTGGGAAATTCCAGTAGCGCCTCGCGCTGGCTGTCCACCTGCCGAAGGGAGACCGTCATGCCCTTCCAGCCGTCGGCCGTGAATTGCGGCTCCCGCTGAAGCTGCCACTCATATTTCAGGCCATCGATATCGACGATGCCAGCCAGACTACGTACATGAACCATGGCCCGCCGTACCAGCTATGCGGCGTCTTTCCATCAGGGTATGCCGGTCCGATCGACGATCGTGCGTTCCGGAAGCGGGCGTCAGTGGTTGGGAAGCGCTTCGTCTGACCCGAATGTCTGCCTTTGGGCCTCCCGCACAAAGAACTACGCGCCTCCCGAAATAACCCGCGCTCACGTTGCCCTATGTCAGGGCATGGCAGGCGGCCGAAAATAGGCGACCATGTGCGCGACATAATCCGCCTTGCCGAGCTCGATGCCCTGGGCGCGAAGGATCGAATAGGCGGTCACCACGTGGAAATAGAATTGTGGAAGCGCCCAGTCGCGGGCGTACTGCTCCGCCGTCAGGTCGAGCGTCATGCCGTTCGGCAACGCGTGCGCGATCATCGTTGCAGGATCGATGGCGATGCCTGCCGCCGCCGAGGATTCTACCACCGTCAGGGTCTCGGCGATCCGGGCTCGCGCGTCGGCAAGCGTGCCAGGCCGCTCACCAGCGTTGCGCCCCTCGTCGAGCAGCGTCTGGAGCGACGCCGGGAAATCTTGCTTGCGTAGCCGGAACACGCCCTCCTGCGCCTGTCGGCAGGCGAAGCGAACCTGTGTCGCCAGGGGGAACATGTCCGGCGCGAGCCGCGCGGTCAGCAGCGCCTCCGCGTCGTCGCCCGGCCGCTGTGCCTCGGCCTTGGCAAGCCATGCCGACAGGGTGCCCAACATCTGCACGTAAGTCGGGACGAGAAGGTCTGACGGCGTCATGGGCGTTTGCTTTCGGTGAAGGGTCCGGGGTTTGATCCAAGCTGGTACCGGCACGGCGGTCAAGCGATCTGAATCCCGGGTGATGCCCGCCGCACGACGATATCGGCGACCGGCAGCTATCGGGACGGGAGACGGCGAAAGCTGCCGGTCGCCCGTGCCGCTTGCGCCGTCAGGTCTTTTGGGCTAGACACTGAACCATATGGTTCAGTTTATGCCGGCCAGCCTTGATGCTTCCTTCGCGGCGCTGTCGGACGCGACGCGGCGCGGCGTGCTGGAGCAGCTGGCGCGCGCGGACGCATCGATCTCCGCTCTGGCGGGAAGTTTCGACATGACCCTCACGGGCATGAAGAAGCATGTCAGCATTCTGGAACAGGCGGGCCTCGTCACGACGGAAAAGGTCGGGCGGGTACGGACGTGCAAGCTGGGTCGCCTCGATTTCGAGACCGAGATCGCGTGGATGGACCAGCAGCGCCGGCTCTGGGCGGCGCGCTTCGATGCGCTGGACAGGATTGTCGAGGAACTGAGAGCGAAGGAGAATGAAGATGCGCCCGATTGATGCCGACGCCACCGTTGAGCGAACATCCGACCGCGAGCTCGTCGTCACGCGGATCGTCAGGGGCCCTGCGCGGCTCGTGTACGAGGCCTGGGCCCGGCCCGACCTGTTCAGGCGGTGGTGGGCGCCGGCATCCTTCGGGGTGACCATCGTCTCCTATGAGGCCGACGTCCGCACCGGCGGCACCTACCGCCTGGAGATGGGCCATCCGTCGTCGGAACAGACCATGGCATTCTATGGCCGGTACCTCGACGTGGTCCCGAATGCCCGCATCGTCTGGACCAACGACGAGGGCGACCAGGACGGCCCCGTCACGACGGTGACCTTCGAGGAGAGCGACGGCGATACGCTCGTAACTGTCCACGACCGCTACCCCTCGAAGGAATCGCTCGACGAGGCGATCGCTTCCGGCAGCACCAGCGGTTGGGGTGAGCAGCTCAGGCAGCTTGACGCGATCCTCTCCGATCCAGGCGCCGGTATCGCGGGCGCGTGAGGCTCGGCGGGAGGGGCGGACAGGGCGCTCGACAGGTTGCCGGTCGCCTTGCAGGGCGCGCATCGATGGGTCACGCCGTGATGCCCGTCTCGGACTAGCGGAGACTATGGCCATAGATGAAACAGGACGCGAGGAACGCGACCAGGGCGATACCGGAAAAAATGAAAGCGCGGCGGGCGAGGGCCTGATCCTGACGCGCCAGCCCCAGCACCAGCGCGCAGAAGGATGAGGAGCCGGCGAGAAGGAGGATCAGGGCCGAATAGACAAACGTGTCGAGGCTGTAGGAGCCGCCGCCGGTCGGGGCCGATCGCTCCACGCCCCAATGGCCGATCAGCGCCGCCACCCACAGACAGGCTGTGGCGAACACCCCGACGGCGATCATGAAGCCTGTACGCGAAAGGGTGACGCCCTCTCTCGTCGACCGATCGACMTTAGTCGGCACGCGCTTTCGGGCTCAGAAACCCGTATTTGCAGACGGCGCTGGTGTCGCCTTCAAGACAATCCGACCAGCGAAAGAGTTTTTCGATCTCGACCACCGGGCCGGTCGAGCCGCCCCCTCCCATCCCTATCGTGGTTTTGCCCGAGATACTGCCGACCACCGTGACATTGGTAGACTGCTGAACGAGCGCCGGGTCGTACGAGCCGGCAGTGCAGGCATTGAAGGTCTGATAGGTCGGTTCGTTGGTCCAGCGCGGCTCGCCATGGTCGCCGCTGAGGGCATATAGTATCGTCAGGCAAACGCCCTTGTCCGATTCCGTTATGTACTGAACGGCGCCCGCCCAACGGATGCGCTTGCCGATGTTCCGCTCGTCGACGCCCTGATCCGGACTTAGCGGAGCGGCGGAGATATTCCTCAGCGTCTCGGTTTCCGTCGCTTTGGAGGCACCATGGGCTGGCACGGGCTGCGCGCCGGTCGCGCCGATTTCTTTCGGGCCGGGCGCAATCCGGGAATCGACGCATCCGGACAAGACCGCACAGCAAAAAAGAGGGCCGTAGAGGAGACCGATCACCCGCTTGAACGGAAGATTTCTCATTTGCGCAGCTATATAGGCGGTCATGGTGGACTCACTATGTAGTCCTGCCGTGACGCGCAACTGCATCGTAGGCTCATAAATGCGGTCTATCGGCAGGCGCTCCAACTGGGGCCTTTAAAACTACGATAGACGATTCCCGAAAGCTGCAGCTCCGTGGTCAACGGGTCATTTATGCTTGAAGGTCCAGCTTCGAGCTTCAGCGTCCTCGCCGTTGATCAGATACTTGATGGTATCGACTTCGCCATTGGGCCACACGACGAGCTCGCGCTCATTGATGAAGTCGATTTGAACTGTATCGCCAGTCGCTGGACCGTTCCAGACGAGGGTGAGCTTTTCGCCGGGTTCCAGTTCGAAACACTCCGGCCAAGGTTCAACCGACACGTAGATCGGGCCGTCCTTCCCGTTCAGGAAGGTCTGCTGAATTTCAGCCATATTGGAAGGTGTAAGCCGTCATCAACGACGTGCCAAGTCAGCTTGCGTTCGATGGTCGAAGAAGAATCTTGACCCGAGCCAGCCCCCTCGTAACCCCCCGCCTGGGCCTAGTCGCGACCGCCGGATCAGTGTAGCCGGGAGGCAAGGGTCCGCAGGTCGAGCGCTTTGCTCTGGCCGAGCCCCGAGTTCCGGAGCGACCGACATACCACGCAAACCGAATTATGATTTCGAGCGCCGCGAGCGCGAAAGGGCCAAGGCGGCGGAATCCGCGAAGAAGGCGCAGGCCAAGGCGGACAAGCGGGCCGCCGAGCCGGAAACGCCGGACGCGGGTGAATCGGGCGATCCGCAGACCGGCTGAGGCGACGATGGAAACGTCCGGTCCCACCCTGGCGCAGCTCGGCTGGAAGCCCTTCTTCAGCGAACAGCTCTCCGCCGAGCAGCGCGGCCATTGCCGGCCTGTCCGCGTCATGTCGGTTCATCGCGGACGGGTGACCGTCTCGGGCGAAGGGTTCGAGGACTCGATCTCGTCCAGCCTGCCTGTGCCAGGAGGCGCGGAGGACCGGCCCACCGTCGGCGACTGGTTGCTGATCGACCGGGACACCGGGAGCATCGTGCGCCTTCTCGATCGGACGAGCCTGTTCAAGAGGCCCGCCCCCGGCGATGACCGCCGGGTCCAGCTCATCGCCGCGAATGTCGACACGCTTTTCATCGTCACGTCCTGCAACCAGGACTTCAACGTCGCGCGTATCGAACGCTATCTCGTGCTCGCGCGCGAGGTCGGCGTGCGTCCGGTGGTCGTCCTCACCAAGGCCGACCTGGCGCCCGATCCCGGCCATTTGGTCGAGGCGGCGCGGGCACTCCAGGCGGGCTTGCGGGTGGAACTGGTCGACGGGCGCGATCCGGCGAGCGTCGCCCGGCTTTCGGGCTATTGCGGCCTGGGCGAGACCGTCGCGCTGGTCGGGTCGTCGGGCGTCGGCAAATCGACCCTGGTTAACACGCTGCGGGGATCGGACAGCATCGCGACCCAGGCCGTTCGGGAGGATGACGGCAAGGGCCGGCATACGACGACCGTCCGCGAGATGCATCGCCTAGCGGGCGGCGCGGGCGAGGGCGGCTGGCTGGTGGACACGCCGGGCATGCGCGAGCTCCAGATGGCGGACGTGGCCACCGGCGTGACGGAGGTGTTCGACGACGTCACGGCCGTAGCGCTCGAGTGCCGGTTCTCGAACTGCGCCCATGGCGACGAGCCCGGATGCGCCATCAACGCCGCGATGGCGGAAGGAACGCTCGATCCAGCTCGCGTCGACCGGTGGCGCAAGCTCGCGCAGGAGGATGCGGCAAATAGCGGCGCGGCGGCGGTTCGCCGCTCCCGCCCCGGCAAGCCCGGAAACAGGCGATGACGATCGGGTAGCGTCAGTTCCGCCAGGGTCACGTCCGGGCACCGTGCCGAACACGGTAGTGGTGCTGGGGAAGCTCGGCACCTGCTCGCCCGCCAGCAATTTCAGCGGCACCGCGATCCCGCCCGCGTCTTCGGGCTCGCGGCGGACGCCGGGATGCGCCATGGTCGGCGGCGATGAGCAAGCCGCGCACCGCGATGGACGGCCCGGTCGATCCGGCCGCTCCCGCCGACACTGCGATCGGCGACGTCGCGCGTGTCCGCGCCATCCTCATCGCCTCGGCCAAAGCGGGTGAGCCGATCAGCTATTCGCACCTGCTGGCCGAACTCGGCCACCGCTTCACCCGGCCCAAGATGCGCGCGGTGTGCAAGACGCTCGACGCGATCGACACCGCCGGCGCGGCGGCGGGCGAGCCGGGGCTGGCGGTGCTCGTCGTGCGGGAATCGGATGGCCTGCCCGGACAGGGCTGGTGGGTCGGCGGCATCGCCATGCGGCATGGCTATGACGGGCCCTGGACCGGGGCGGAAGCGCTGGCGTTCGTGCGCGGGCTGCAGGAAGAGGTGTTCGCCTGGTGGCGCGCCGGTTAGGGCGTTTTCCGGAAATATTTCCCGGGCCTGCCCGTATGGGAGGCCGAACGCCATCGCCGCGCGTTACGCTTGGCCCGTCACCGTTTTCACAGGACCCCCATCGATGCGCGAACGCCGTTTCCTGATCCTGGTCGCATGCCCGTTGCTCGCCGCCATCGCCACCCCCGCAGCGGCGGCGCCCTGGTGGTATGTCGGCCACGGCGCCGACCGCGCGGTGTTCGTCGATTCAGGCTCGATCCAGCGCGAGGGCGGCGTGGTCAGCTACGCGTCGAAGACGGTCATCCGCAAGCAGGGCGATCCGGTGGCGATGACCAGCAATTTCATGCAGGCCGATTGCGCCGGACGCCGCCTTGGCTGGCTCGGCGTCCAGCAATTCGGCTATGACGAGGCGGTAATCGACACCTCGACCGTCGCCAAGGCGGAGATGGAGGATGTGCCGCCGGACGCGCTCGCCGATGACGAACTCGGCTTCGTCTGCTCCGGCGCGGGCGACCATGAAGGCCGGTTCTTCCGGCTGACCGTCGACGATGCCGCCTTCACCGAGGCGCTGCTGGCCGAGACTGACAAGGCCGTTTCGCCACGCGACGTGCAGGATCGCCTGGCGGCGAACCCGGCCACGCCCGTCATTCGCTCCACCGCGCCGGGCACCGACACGTTCGGCACGGTCCAGACGGTCAAGACCGGCCAGCCGCTGGTGCCGCCGCGCGATTACGAAAAGGGGGCGCAGGTCCCCGATCCCGCCGCTTATCCGTCGAACGAGGTCGGGCAGATTTACGATATCGCGTATCAGGGCATCAAGGGCGGCAAGATCCAGTTCGAGATCCGCGGCTATTCGATCGACGATCTCGTCCATCCCGGCAGCGGCCAGACCCAGCCAGCCTATCTGAACGAGAAAAAGGTCAACATTCGCGACCTCGCCATCACCATCAGAAAGGCGTCGCCCGACCAGATCACCTATAGCGTGATGATCGAAAAACGCCCGCCCGACGATTTTGTCTGCCCTCCTGGCGGCTGCAGCGACGAGACCGTCTCGAGTCCGGTGCCCGTCACGCCGCAATAAGCTCAGCCGGGCGGCAGCGCGTCGAGTGCGGTGCGGGCTTCGGCCTTGTCCGGCTCGATCGCCAGCGCCCGGCGGAAGGATTTGGCGGCCAGCGCCGGGTCGCGGGCAACGCCAGTGCCCGACTGATAGGCCTTGCCGAGATTGAGGCACCCATCGGCATCGTCGAGGTCGCACCCCTTGCCGAACAGCTCGGCAGCGCGGACCGGATCCTGGGCGATGCCCCGGCCGTCCCGCACCAGCGACCCGAGATTGCCGCAGGCAGCACCGTCATCCTCGTCGCACGCGCCGATATAGAGCGCGGCGGCGCGCTCTGCGTCCTTCTTCACACCCAGGCCCTGGTCATAGACCACGCCGAGATTGTAGCAGCCGCCGGCATCCCCGCCATCGCACGCCTTTTTGAACAATTGCCGCGCCCGCCGGTGATCGACCTTGACCGCGACGCCCAGGGAATAAGCGGCGCCAAGGCTCGAACAGCTCGCGGCATTGTCCTCCTTGCACGCCATGGTGAAGTAGCGGAACGCACGCTGCACATCCTTCTCGACCCCGTCGCCCATGACATAGGCAAGCCCGATATTGCCGCATCTGGAGGGCCCGCCAAGGTCGCAGGCCTGCGCGAACAGGGCGGCCGCCCGTGTTGCGTCGCGCGGGACGCCGACGCCGTCGTTATAGGCGATGCCGAGCAGCGTGCAGCTGTCCGCCTTGCCGCCGGTACAGGCCTTGTCGTGCAGGGTCGCTGCCCTGGCCGCGTCCTTCGCGACGCCGTCGCCCTCGGCGTAGCGCATACCGAGCTTCGCGCAGTCGCCGACCTCGCCTAAATCGCACGCCGTGCCCAGCCGCTGGACTTCCGTCACGTCTTCGGCCGAAGACTGCGAGGCATCGGTCGGCGTTGCGGTCGCCGGCGGCGTCTCCGCCTCGACCGCCGTCGGGTCGAGCAGCCGGACGACGGGCGGGTCCGGGTCGTGCCGGGGCTTCACGGTCTCGATCTGCGCCTGGCCGGCCATCAGCGGCCATGGTGTCAGCATCAGGGCCAGGCCTATCGGGTATCGGTTATGGTGGCGACGCGGCATCGGTCCTCCTTGCGGCACCGTCATCGGACGGCGTGATCGACCGGGTTGGCTGACCATTGCCGACAAGGCAATGGCGTCGCGGGGTGACGGGACGTGGATCGGCGCCGAGTTGTGTCCCGGTGGTGGCATTTCGGGTTTATGCCCTGTTCTCTTGCGTCTAGGGTCAGGCGATGCGGGTGCTTCGGACGGCGCGGGCGGGATGTTTGGCGGGCGCGTTCCTGGCGCTCGCTGCCTGTGCCGGGGGCAATTACCGCCCGGTCAGCGACACGCCGGTCAAGATCGGCAATCCCTATCAGGTCAGGGGCACGACGTTCGTGCCGGCCGCCGATCCGGCCTATGACGTGCTCGGTTATGCCAGCTGGTATGGCAATGAATCCGGCAACCGCACCTCCAATGGCGAGCAGTTCAGGCCGGGCTGGATCACCGCTGCACATACCACGCTGCCCCTGCCGACCTATGTCGAGGTGACCTCGCTCGATACCGGACGCAGGATCATCGTGCGCATCAACGATCGCGGCCCGTTCGTGCGGGGCCCGCGCATCATCGATCTGTCGAGCGGCGCGGCGGAACAGCTCGGCACCAGGGCAAAGGGTGTCGCCCCGGTGCGCGTCCGCCGGGTCGAACCGTCCGAGCAGGACCGCGAACGCCTGCGCAAGGGCAAGCCGGCGCGGGAGCTCCCGCCGGTGCCGGACTCGGTGTTGCGGAACCTGCGCAGCCAGCTTTCCGTGGCGGGATATTGAGCCGGTACCGGCCGCGACGCTGCCCAATTGCGGAGATTTACGGATTCGGTAGAAACCAGTGACGGACACCGTCGCCCTGGCCGAAAGCCGTACTCGACAAGAAAGATCGCCTGTGAAGCGGATCATCGCCAGCCTCGCCGCCACCGCGCTCGTGCTGTCCAACGCGACGGCCGCCGTCGCCGCGCAGGACTATGCCAAATACAGCCCGGAGGCGCTGGAGAAGGAACTGGCTCAGAGCGCCACCGCGCGGCTCGGCGTGATGGTGCCGATGCGTGACGGCATCGGCCTGTCGACCGACATCTACACGCCAAAGGGTGCCAGGGGGCCGCTGCCGACCATCCTGTGGAAAACGCCGTATAACGAGCACAAGCTGCGCGGCAGCACCTTCCGCTACGTGCTCGAATCGGTGAAGCGCGGTTATGCCTTCATCGTCCAGAACGAGCGCGGCCGGTATTTCTCGCAAGGCAAATGGGAAATCCTCGGCAAGCCGCAGACCGACGGGTACGACACGCTGACCTGGATCGCGAAGCAGCCCTGGTCGAACGGCAAGGTCGGCACGCTCGGCTGTTCGTCCTCGGCCGAATGGCAGCTTGCGCTTGCCGGCATGAACCACCCGGCCCATGCGGCGATGGTGCCGATGTCGGCCGGCGCGGGCATCGGCAAGGTCGGCCGCTTCCAGGAACAGGGCAATTGGTACACCGGCGGCGTACCGCGCAACCTGTTCTTCATCTGGCTCTACGGCGTCGACAATCCGCTCCGCGCCGAATTGCCGGTATCGCTGACCGACGAGAAGATGCGTGCCCGCGTCGAGGCCTATAATGATCTCGACGCAACCAAGCCGAAGGTCGACTGGAACAAGCAGATCAGGCACCTGCCGGTGAACCAGCTGCTCAGCGACCTGGGCGAGCCGCCCGCGACCTTCGAGCAGTTCATCGGCCGCACCCCGGCCGATCCGGGCTGGCGCCAGGGCGGGCTCTATCACGAGGATATGGGCTGGGGCGTGCCGGCCCTGTGGTTCAACACCTGGTACGACGTGTCGATCGGGCCGAACCTGGAACTGTTCAACAGCGCGCGTGCCGCGAACACCGACAAGGAAGCGAGCGCCAATCAATATGCGGTGATCGCGCCTGTGCCGCATTGCCAATATGCCCGCCTCGGCCCGCACACGACGGTCGGCGATCGCGACATGGGCGACACCAGCTTCGACGTCGATGGCGCGATCTATGGCTGGTTCGACCGCTGGCTGAAGGGTGATGCCAAGGCGTTTCCCGCCACTACGCCTTATGTGCGCTATTACATGATGGGCGCAAACAAGTGGCAGACCGCGACCCAATGGCCGCCCAGGGACGTGAAGCCGATACGCTTCTACCTGCGCTCGGGCGGCAACGCCAACACGCTGAATGGCGACGGCCGGCTCACCACCGACGCGCCGCCGGCGACCGAGGCGGCCGATCGGTATCGCTATGATCCGATGAACCCGGTGCAGACGGTCGGCGGCGGCGATTGCTGCAATGGCGGGATCGTCACACCCGGCGCGGCCGACCAAAGGCCGGTCGAGGCGCGCGGCGACGTGCTCGTCTACACCAGCGATCCGCTCACCAGGCCGATCGACGTGGTCGGGTTCGTCGACGCCGTGCTGAAGGTCTCGTCGAGCGCGAAGGATACCGACTTCGCGGTCAAGCTGGTCGATGTAGCACCGGACGGCACCGCCTGGATCATCGGCGACACGATCCTGCGCGCCCGTTACCGCGATGGCTTCGACAAACCGGTGATGATGGCCCCGGGCCAGGTCTATACGATCCACCCGACGCCGATCACGACCGCCATCCAGTTCGGCGTGGGCCACCGTATCCGGGTCGAGGTGACCTCGTCCAACTTCCCGAAATTCGTGCGCAACCTGAACACCGGCGGCCCGAACGAGAGCGAGAAGCACGGCGTCGTCGCCGATAACGCGGTCCACCATGCCGGGGCGGACCAGAGCTATATCGAGCTGCCCGTCCGGCAATAGGAAAGGGCCCTGGAGTCTGGCCCAAGCTGACGGAAGCGCCCGATCCTACCGTCATGCCGGACTTGTTCCGGCATCGACCGGGCCGCAGGAGCCGAAGCCTGTCGTACGCGGCGCAGTGGCCCCCGGAACAAGTCCGGGGAGACGTTTCAGATCGGACGGTTCAGGCTCTAGAGTGGTGAAAATCACACGCTTGGGACCCGCTCGGGAATGGCATGAATCGACCAAAGTCGGTCCTTCACATCCGCGGCGAGGGACGTCCGGTCCTGACGGAAGCTGCCGTTCGGCCTGATTAAGGCCGTCGATCGGCTACGCGCCCCATCTCAGTCGTCCGGTTCGCCGAGGTTCAAGGAATGCTGCAAAACGGAAGCCTAAGTCGTGGTACACCGCAAGACATCGTCTTGATGAGCCCTAATCAGTCGAAAGCGCGCGAGCAGTGCTTCGCTCTCCATAAGTGCCGGATCGTCCACAAAGTTGAACTGTAATGCAAGTGGTAGACGTCGTAGATTTCTGTTAGCCTTAGCTGGAACGCGCAATGGGGAGTGCATTCGTTTGGCAGTGTCGGGGAACGGAACAATGCGCTCTGCAATATACTATCCAAGCACGCAGGTCCGTAGTCGCAAGGTCATGCACAGCTCGCTGCTGCTTTGGGACCAACTGCATACCATCGTGCCCATGCCGGCCTACGCACCGAATTACCGCGCCGATTCCGATATGGCTGAGGCCTGGGAGCTTTTCGGACGGAAGATCACCCCCACGCCTCGGCAGCAGCAGCGGGCGTACACTGCCATCGAGACGACCCTCGAAGCGGGAAACCTGCCACCCCACCTATACGAGATCGCGCAGGTGGAGCAGGCCACGGAATACTATGAGGTCTGGCCGCAGAAGTTCACTGAGCAGACGTTCGAGCTCCTTCGCAGGCACAGGCTTACTGACCTGCCGCTTCCGAATGGCGATTATCCGTTCACCCAGGAAGGCGGTCTGCTGGTCATGGCCAAGCTGGCCGACGCCTGTGCCGGTACCACGCTGGCCCGCGTCACCGATCGTCTGATGGCTTACGGAATGATCGGCACTGGAGATCAGCGTGCCGGAGACGTGTCGGACGTGATCCCCGTTACCCTCGACCTGATCGATGCCACATCCATTCCGCTCGACTCCCTGATCGCATTCCGGAAACGCGAGGCGACCGAACGGCGCGGGCGCGATTACACCCGGTTGCGCCATGCCTATGCCGACATGGTGCAGGAGCAGATCAAGGCGCTCGGCGCAGCGCTCGACCAAACCGAGAGAAATCGACTGACCGAGGAATTCCGCTACCGAATGGAGACGGATCTCTCCGACCTGCGGCGCGAATTGAATGGCAACCTAGGTCAGATCGTCCTCACGCCGGTCGTCGTCGCCGCAGTTGCGACCGGAGGTGCGCTTCTCTCGGGCCTCACGCACGATCTCCAGACCGCTGCGACTATCGGGCTGACAGCCGCAGTAGGAACAAAGGTCGAGGAGGTCGCGAAGACGGTCGCGGGGTTTGTCAAGGATCGTATGGGCTTCAACGAAAAGCAGCGCACCGTTCTCGCGAAGCATCCCATGGCCTACATGTGGGAACTGTCTCGAGCGCACTGACGCGCGGCGGCAGATAGTTGAGAAATCGTTGATCGGTCACGATGACCCAGCCGTTAATGTCGACAATTGCATGTCGGGCGGCCAAATATCTGAATGGGGGCGGATATTATGGATCACGGGATTCGCGCTGAACATTTTACCCTACTCAACGCGCTTGATGGCGTTGCGAGGACTAGCGGTGATCCGGCGCAGGATAGAGACTACGAAACGCTGGTGGAGGCGTATGAGGCAACCGCCCGTTGGGCACGCGCTGTACAGGACCGTCTCTTCCCGGAAGGTTGCGTCCGCAAGCTCTCGCGACCGACCGATATGGCGCAGAAGTTCAAGCCCTATACCTGGGTGCGAATTTATCCGCGCAAAGGCGCACCGAAGGAGCTGGCCTATACGGTCGGCATCGATGCGTCGGGCGAGTTCTGCGTCAAGATCGATACCGTCCAGATCAACGGGACCGAGACCCGGCGCCGGTATGACGAGCTGCGCCATCACGACAATCATCTCTCGCCTTTCGCTGAGATCATTCCCGCTGAGACAGGTCTCGCAATGTCGTTCGAGGATCTGGTCGACTGGTCGTGCGATCAGATCGGCACCTTCGAGCCCGGCTATGATGCGCTCTCGCAGGAACTCGGACTGATCGCACCGCAGATGCGCCTTGTCACCGAACCTGAAATATCCCGCAACGCATTTGCGCATTGGCATGAGGCGCTCGGCGCCGGCCCCGCCGATGGCGCAACCCGCAGCATCACCAGCCACAATGTCTGGCTGCAGGCGAGGGACAGCCAAGCCGGGATCGATGCAAAGCTCGGTCTCGATGCGAATGGCGGCGAATGGTCGGTCGAGATCAACGCACCCCCGGTGGCGGGCGATCATAATCGCCTGTCCGGGATTGCGCGCGATGCGAGCGGTGGATTGCATCTGCTGCGCCAGGGCTGGCTGCGTGGCCGACGGTCAGCGCCCGATATCCGCGAGCAGGAATTCGCAGAGAAGACTGGGCTTGCGGCGATATCGGTCGCAGCCGCCGGAAAGGCCGCAGCGCGCCGCTGGTTTCTCGTTGCAAGTCTCGACGACCCGCCCGAACGAATTCGCCGCACCACTGCGCGGTTCGTCAAACTCTGCGAAAGGGCGCGCACCGGGAAGGCCGCTGGCGGCAGCGACGACAAGATCGCATTCGTCACCGATCTCGATCAGCTGTTCGTCAACGTCGCGATGCTCGACGCGGTGCGTACCGACCCGGCGTCGTCAGACAATGCGGCCTATCTCAATCTCATCAAGCGCGGCACCTGCTTTCTACCCTATGCAACGCCGGACGGGATCGCCTTCGCCCCGTCGCGCTTCATCGGCTATGCCGGCAATAGCTTCGCCAGACATGCCGCCAACGAGGCCCGCGACGGGCGTCTGACCAATGGTGCGATCAATACGGTCCTTGGTCACGCGCCGGTGCTCGAACCGGCTCTGGAAGACCAGTATCAGCAGTTTTGCTTGCGGCTCGGCTTTGCCCCGTCCCAGACCGGGGCGTTCGGCGTCGCCCGCAAATACTGGCTCACCGCCGATATGCGTGACCGCCTCGACCTCCTGGCCGAGCAGAAGGTAGTCGAAGACCCAACGCTCACAGCCACCCAGAAGGAGCAGCTGATCCAGGCGCGCATCGGACAGGGGGCATTCCGGGACGCGCTGCTCGACCATTGGCAGAGCCGGTGCTGCGTCACGGACTGCGCGATCCGCCCGGTGCTCCGCGCGTCGCATATCAAGCCGTGGCGGGCATCGTCGAACAGCGAACGGCTCGATCGCTTCAATGGACTGCTGCTGGTTGCCAATGTCGATGCGCTGTTCGACCGCTTCCTGATCTCGTTCAGCGATAGAGGCGAGATGCTGATCGGACCTGATATAGACCGGGATGATCTGATCGCGCTGGGTTGTGATCCTCACCGGGGCATCGCAGTGTCCGCCGGGCATTCTCCCTATCTGGAATGGCACCGCGCTGAATATCGCGAGCGAGGTGGCAAGGGGTGAGGTTCGGGCTCACCGCCGCCAGCAGGCGGTGACGACCTCTCCGTCGTCGGCGATCACCGCATAGCAGGCACGGTAGCGTTCGAAGTGACGCGCTTCCTGCCCGAGATAGGCAGCGAACCGCTATCTGGAGCAGGAAAATGTCTATCGATGCCCCGCTGGCGAAGATCTGATCTATCGTTACACCTCGGTCGAGGACGGCATGACGCTTCATAGCTGCTGGAGCTCGAACTGCCAGACATGCGCGCTCCATGACCAATGCACGACCGGCAAGGAGCGCCGGGTCAAAAGATGGGACATGAGGCAGTCGTCGAGGCGATGGAGCGGCGCCTCGATCGTGCGCCAGAGGCGTGCGGATCCGCCAACAGACTGTCGAGCATCCGTTCGGCACGCTGAAAGCCTGGATGGGCTCGACGCACTTCCAGACGAAAACACTGAAGCACGTCAGGACGGAGGCCACCCTCCACATCCTTTCCCATGAGAAGCCGCTGGCTCTCCGGCAGCAGTCGACCAACACGGGCCGTTCCGATGCGGTAGCGGGAATGTCCGCTCATGCCGGAACCGGCCATTCGCAACGCTGATAGCGGCCGGGCAATTACGCGCCCTAGAACCAAACGTGGGGTGAGCGGCGGCGCAATGCCAAAACCTGCCGTTCAACTAGCGGCATTGCGTACTCCCAACTACCGAGTTGTCAGTTCTGTACGCCGAATTTACGTAAAGCATTTTGCGCACCCGGATCATCTTTTTCATCGTGAAAATCGATTGCCCTTTCGATATTTATAAGGGTACGTATTTGCCTTATGCGTCTCGTTGCTTATGGTTGCGGGATGGTGGGGGCCAAATGACAAGTTTGACTATTCGCTTCGCGACTGCGCTGTCGCTGCTTTGCAGCGGTTGCACGATGATTCACGTTGAAGGCGCGGAGGGCGTGACAGTGAGCCGCATTGGCATCTTGTCAATCAATGCTCGGCCCGACGCCCGAATCGTCGCATACAGGCTCAAAGGCTTTGGATTAGTGCCCGGCCAAGGCGGCGCTACCTTGGGGTACCGCTCCGAACAAGTCGCCATCGTACGCGGTGCTGACGACTGTCGCGTCGTGCTGTTCAACCCACCTAGCGGCCAACGCGACAAGGACTTCTGGAACAGATTGTTGGCGGGAAATTCCAGTATTTGCGCTGTAAGCGGAGGGGCTAAATGAATATCAAGGTAATGCCTATCGCCATGTGTTTTTTGTTGGCGGGCTGCTATCCCATGGAGCAGGCACCACTTGTTTATGCTTCGAAAAACCAGTTTGGCGTCACCGTCGCCGCAGGAACCCCCGACAGTCCAGGCCTCGACGTCAACATTGGCTTCAAAGCGTTGGACTCCGCATTCGTGCCCGTGGCTGTCGCCAAGCGTTGCCCCAAAACGGGCCACTGCGCCGCAAAGCTGCACGAGGTTCAAGTCATCACGGGCCAGAACAACATCACGGGCAAGTCTCAGGCCAGCGAGCGGCAAATCGACGAACTCGAAAAAAGCATCGAAACAGCCAAGCTTGAGCGTAACGGCAAGCAAGCCGAGTTGGCCGGCGTGAATGCCTCGATCGACCAGCTGAAGTCGAAGAAAGATAAGGAAGCAGAGCTGGAAGCTTTGAAGAATCCGGCAAACGACCCAGTCACAGGCAGCCCTCGGGTTCTCTCGGAGGATGACAAGAGCCGCAAAACTGTTTTGATGACTGAACTAGCAGCGCTCAACGCGCTCGATCCCACCGTGCTCAACGCCCGCAGCAAGACGCTATCAGGTGAAATCGAAACTGCCAATCAGCGCATCGAAACAGCGCTAGCCGACCGTAGGCGCCTCATCGAAGAGAAGAACTTGAGTTCCGGTGACGCCAAACTGGATGCTTTGTCGCTCTACGGCAGTTTCAACGGCAGCGCAGGTGGTAAGAGTGACGGGGCGACGCTTGGGCTGGGCAAGGTTTTCGCGACAGGAGTTGCCGCGCAGCAAATGGCGCAGGGTGTGAAAGACAGCACCAATCCCGCCAACAAGGCAGCATGCATGCAAATGGGCGAGAAGATGGTGGCCTTAGCGGATGATGCCGATAAGCCGAAGCTGGTCTTGTCCGTGCTCAAGGGCTGCGGGCTTCAAGTATCGGAGAGCGCCACAAAATAGCGATCGCTAGCCTTGGGTGAGACGGCCACATCGCACTGACCTAGCCCCTCGACTCTGCGAGCACGAGGATCAGCGGTTCGTATGTCCGTTTTATCAGATATTGCCTCTCATTGTCGCCTGTTTAAATACGTAACCTTGCTCAATCGGTCGCAACCGAGGTTCGTAGGCAGTTGCGTCAAAGGGATCGCGCTCGCTCCCGTGACGGCTTGGACACGCTTGCTCAGCGTCGCGAACGGTCCGCCGGCAAAGTAAAGACACCGGTTTCGCTCAACCACCTGCCCTGTTCGCAGGTCGATGTTGATGTCGAGGATGGGCCGGTTCTGGAGATTGTATATGAGATATAGCCAGGAAGCTGATCGATCTTCGAGTCCACCCCGTCGAACGTACCGCGCGCAATGGTCTCCCGACTCTTCTCGAGCTCGATCGCCGCGCCTGGAGCGATGCCTATCGCCTCAGATGTCGCCAGCGAGATCGGCGCAAATCCAGCTGACACCTGCCCTACGACCTGCTGCGAAAAAAGCTATTTTGAGCATTGCATCCACCTCTTGGTCAAGTTGAGCATGTTAGCATTGTAACTGACAAAGTCGTCTCGGCCGCCCGTCTTGGCGTTGCCTGTGCGAAATTCGCTCTGGTCAGCGTCTGGGCAACCGCGGTGGCCGTGGTCGCACCGCGTTACCGAACATTCTCGCGAACGACTTAGTGGTTCTCGCCTGATGCTTGGTGTCCGATTACGTGCTGCGCCAAATGACCAAAGGTGGGACTTCGCGGTCATTCCATGCGGCGCCCATCAACGGCAGAGTTCGTCGGAACTGGACATTCCAGCTCGGTCTTATCTGTGGCCCGATTTGAGAATGGCTGGTTGCTTGCCGCCTGAGCAGTTTCGAAGCGGCTAGAGTCCGAGACCTTCAACACAATAGAGCCACCCCTCGGCAGTACTCACATAAAGTCGTCCTCTGTCGAGCGTCGGCGTCGCGAGGATGGGGGAGCTTCCCGGAGACATCCAGCTTGCCGTATCGTTAAACTCTGGGAGGGCTTGCGTGCCCGTCACAGCAAACCCGGCGCGATCAGCGGCTCCGAGAAACAGGCTCCAGCGACGCTCACCGCTGCTTATATCGACGTGGTGGACATATCCGTCGTGGCGCGCGACAAACGCCGAATTATCAACGCCCACGACGCCAGGCCACTGTTCAAACATCTCTGGCCCGAGCCGTGTGGCGCTTACAACCTCGCCGGTCTTGAGGCTGATACCGGTAAGATCGCGGGAATAGGCCGTTACAAAGAAGGCATTTTCTCCAAAAACGTAGGGCGTGGCGCGCAAATTGCCAAATGAATTTTGAGGGTCTTCGGACTTAGAGAACCAGATCGGCGCTAGCGTATATAGATCCACCCTCACGAGCGGCGGCTGCTGATCATATGTCTGTCGAGCAAATGGAAAAATGAGACTGTTTCCGAAGCGGATCGGCGCGGCAGTCAGTTGAACGGCTTCCTCTTTGGCCGAAGGAGAGCCATTCATCGTGTACTGCAGCAGCTGCGAAATCGGCTCGCCAAGGGATCCCGAATATATCGGGACCTGCAGCACAGTTCCGTCCACGCATCCAACAATCAAAAGTTCTTCAGCCAGCGAAGCGCGCTGAGCATAAAAATCGCCTGGATTGACTTGGACGAGAAGCGGCTGGGCCAGAACTTTACGCCCAATGCACGAAACCTGCCGTATATCGCCGGTTTCTGCCGACAATGTGCATAAGTCACCCTCATAGGTTATGCACAGGATCCGGTCTTCGTCCTCCTTGGTATCGCGCGATCCCCGCCCAGGCGCGCGGCTTGTAAGCTTTAAGGGGCCTCCAGTCACTCCACCACTAAGTCGCTGGCGCCAGATCGGTTTGCCAGATACGGCCGATACCGCGACGGCAGAACCATCGTCGCAGCCTGCTATGGCCATGCCCTTCATAACAGTTACGCTGTTCGCGTCAGTCGGCGTCGCGGTAAACCATTTCAGCGCACCATCCGTCGCATCAAGGCAATAAATGCCGTCTTGCTCGTCCGGAATATTCCAGTCCCGCCCTCCCGATCCGACGATTACATCATTGCCGACAATCACTGGCCTGTTCCGTGAAGCACAGATTCCGATACGGCTTCGCCAGAGAATTCGGGGGATGGACGCGAAAACCGGTGATGTCAGCGCCCCCTCCTGAGCCGCAGGGCCGACGGCGAACGAGGGCAGCACCAAATCTGGGTCGATCGCTGGATTGATCCAGCGTAGCAACCCGAGCGTCGCCCGGTGAACCTCCGCCTCCGACCATAGCTTCATCTCGGGATAAAGGCGCTGCTGGATCTTGGCGTAGATCTTGGGGAGATTGGCTTTAAGAAAGGCTAGCTTGTCTAATTTACCGCTCAAATCATAAGCTTGAAAACGGATCATCCGCTGCTCAAACTCGGCACTCTTCTCTGCAAGATCCCCCAGTGAGGCAAATACGAAATCTTCGTCGAGTGACTGATCCGCGGAGTTATATTTGAGGACCACCGGCAGGAGGCGCTGCGCGCGATCCTCGCCCTGCATCGTTTCAAGCGCTTCAAACATACACCAGTACGAGGAAAGATAGGACTGGGATATGAGTGCCACAACAAATCGCGATTCAGATATATGATGCTTAATCGATACATCGAATTTATCGTACAAAGCGAAATTGTTAGTATCGCGAAAATATGTGATTCCACTGTCTGAAAAAACCTTGCAGAGCCAGTCTACAAACGGCTCGTCAGCCCAGCTATAAGAAATAAATACATCATATACCATAATTGATTGCTAGTCCCGGCCGGCGAAGGGTGATAATCGATCGGCCCCAGCTGATAAAGTTGAGCTCGGTTTCATAAACCGTAAAATAGGAACCGGGGTAGCCGGAAATCGCACCAGATCATATCACATTGGTGGCCCGGCTTGGGAGTCCATGCAGCTCCAGCCATCGACCCTCTCTCGCGCAGAACCGGACCAACAGCAATCAGGAGCAGCACGGAAGGCCTGGAATGAACGATGTTGGTGCACAGCCACTCTACTGCTGAATTACATATAAGTGACCAGTTCTCGCGTGAGCGGACGTTCAAGCGTTAACAGCGGAACGACGGGCTCTGGTCGATTCATGCCATTCCCGAGCGGGTCCCAAGCGTGTGATTTTCACCTCTAGGCAGGAAGCTCGACGCCCCACAGGACGGCGCGGTCGCGGGCCAGGCCTGCCATGAAGGTCGCCAGATCCTCGAGCCGGGGCCGCAACTCGTCCGAAGAGATGCCGTTCCACACCGTCTTGTCATAGTCCCGGCGCGCTGTGGCCAGATCCTGCCCGGCGCGATAGCAGTCGGTGATGTACAGCGTCTCGAGCAGGTCGGCCGACCTGTCCTTCGGGCTCATCCGGAGCGCGCCGTATTTCACGAGATACTCGGTCATGATGCCGTCGTTCGAGGTGCTGACCATGTTCGTCCCCTTTCTCGCGCGATGTGGGGGCGCTATTCGGCGTTCGCCAGACCCCTGATCGCCTGACGGGGTCCGATGGACGCCTTCCTGCCGGCAGGTCAGGACGCAGAGAGCGTGAGTGCCTGTGCCGCGATGGCGACCTGGGTGCGATTGCTCACGTTGAGCTTGCGCATCAGCGCCGTCATGTGCGCCTTGACCGTTGCTTCGGCGATGCCCAGCTCGAACGCGATCTGCTTGTTGAGCTGCCCCGACCGGACGCCGCGCATGACCTTGACCTGAGTCGGCGTGAGCCGCACCGGCGCGGCGATGCCATCCATGGCGCGCGGGATCGCAGCCGCTTCGATCTGCCGGGCTTCCTGGCGATTTCCTTTCATATCATCCTCGCTCCCTTGGCTCTTCGGCCTGCCGCGTCATGGACCGGCTTGCTCATGCAACCCTGTCCACCACCCCGTTTTGCCAGAATCAGTTGGACAGCTTTATTTATGTTCTTCAACCGTACCGAGGATCAAGTCTTTTTTCGTTGCTGAGATGCGGAAACCTGTCCTACAGATATCATATGGGAAGCCCGCAGGCGAAAACGCCGCCGGGGAGAGGGAGAGGGCGATGTCCAGGGCGATCAGAGGCTGTGTGCTGCTTCACGGGCAGCGCCGATGACCGGCGGCGATATCAGGCTGGTGATGGCCGCCATTGCGGGCATCGTGCTCGCGATCCTGCTGATCGTCCGTGGCCGTCTCCATCCGTTCATCGGGCTGTTGTGCGGCGCCTTCGCGGTCGGGATGCTGGCCGGCCTGCCGCTCGCCGATACGGCCAAGGCCGTGCAGAAGGGCGTCGGCGACATCGTCGGCGGCACCGGGCTGGTGGTCGCGCTGGGCCTTTCGCTGGGGGCCATGCTGCATCTCTCGGGCTCGGCGGCCTCGCTCGCCACCGGCGCGCTGCGGCTGACCGGGCCGAAGGCGGCGCCCTGGGCGACGCTGGGCATCGCCATCATCGTCGGCCTGCCGCTCTTCTTCGAAACCGGGCTGGTGCTGCTGCTGCCGATCGTGGTGGCGGCGGCAAAGGCGCTGCCCGACGACGGCGACCGCGATGCCGCCAAGCTGCGGCTGATCATGCCGGCGCTGGCCGGCCTGGGCGTGGTCCATGCGCTGGTGCCGCCGCACCCGGGGCCGCTGCTCGCGGTCGAGGCACTCGGCGCCAGCCTCGGCCTCACCATGCTGTACGGCATCATCATCGCGATCCCGATCGCCATTCTCGCCGGCCCGGTGCTGGCCAGGTTCACGACGCGCGGCGTGAAGCTCGTCGAACCCGTCCTGAGCGACGATCGCGCCCTGAACCTGTCGCCGCCGCCCCGCCCCGTGTCGCTGCTCATCGTGCTCCTGCCGATCCTGCTGATCGCGGCGGGGGAGCTCGGCAAGCTCGTGCCGGGGCTGAAGGATGCCGTCTGGCTGGCCGCCGCCAGCAACCCGGTGCTCGCGCTGCTCGTCACCAACCTGCTGGCGCTGCCCTTGCTGTTCGGGCGGCGCCTGGCCGAGGCGGCGATCCAGGATGCGATCTGGTATGAGACGATGGGCGCGGCGGGCGCGATCCTGCTGGCGATCGGTGCCGGCGGCGCGCTGAAGCAGGTGCTGGTCAGCGCCGGCCTGTCGGATCTGCTGGCGCGCGTCGTGATGATGTACGCCATTTCGCCGCTGCTGCTCGGCTGGCTGGTCGCGGTGGGCATCCGGCTTGCCGCCGGATCGGCCACGGTCGCGACGATCACCGCGGTCGGCGTCATGCCCGGCGTGGTCGCCGCGTCCGGCGTATCGCCCGAACTGGTGGTGCTGGCGATCGGCGCGGGCTCGGTGTTCTTCAGCCATGTCAACGATCCCGGCTTCTGGCTCGTCAAGGGCTATGTCGGCACCAGCACGGCCGACACGTTCCGCACTTGGTCGATGCTGGAGACGGTCATCTCCGTGGCCGGCCTCGCCGCGGTCGTGGCGCTCAGTTACGTCGTATGATGCGGGCCGCCCATGAAGGCCCGGTCGTCCGGGAAGGGACGCTGGCGGCGCGCGCCTATACCGGCATCGTTCAGATCATCAACGACGAGGGCCTGGTGGCCGGCGACCGGCTGCCGTCCGAGGCGCGGCTCGCCGAGGTCTTCGGCATGTCGCGCTCGATCGTGCGGGAGGCGCTGGTCCGCCTCGCCGCCGACGGCATCACCGAGGCGCGGCGGGGGGCGGGCTCCTACGTGAAGCGCCGTCCGTCGGAACGGCTCGGCTCGCACATGCCGATGCACGGCCTGGCGGCGACGCTCGGCACCTATGAAGTGCGTTTCGTGCTGGAGGCCGAGGCTGCCCGCCTTGCCGCGCAGCGGCGCTCGCACCAGCAGATGGAGGCGATCGACGCGGCGCTGGAGGGGCTGCGCGGCGCGCTGCTGTCGAGCGGCCCGGCCCATGCCGAGGATTGGGTGCTGCACCGGGCGATCGCCGAGGCGACCGGCAACAGCGCCTTTGTCGACACGCTCGATCGTCTCCAGGAAGACGTGATGCTGATCCTGCGCGCCGGCGTCGATATCTCGCGCTCCCGGCCGCCCCAGGTGATCGCGACGATGATGGAGGAGCATGACGCGATCGTCGATGCGGTCCGCGCGCAGGATGCCGACGGCGCGGCGCTGGCGATGCGCTGGCATCTGACACAGGGCCGCAAGCGGCTGATGCCGTGAGGTTAGCGGGCGCTCGCGACGACGCCGGTGTGCGCCCATGCCAGGACGTCCCGGCAAAGATCCTCGATCGGCGCGTAGCAATGCAGGATCAGCGCGCGCTCGTCGGCCATGGGCCGTTCCAGCGCGGCGAACTGGCTGTCGAGCAGGCTCGGCGGCATATAGTGGCTCGTGCGGGCGGCGAGGTGCGCGGCGATCTCGTCGGGCGCGCCGTCGAGCAGCACGAACAGCAGCGGCACGCCGGCCGCCGCCGCCAGCCGCTCGCGATAGCGTCGCTTGAGCGCCGAGCAGGCGGCGAGCGCAATGCCCTCCTCCCCCTCGCGCACGGCGGCCCCGATGGCGGCGCCCAGCCGGTCGAGCCAGGGCCAGCGATCGGCATCGTCGAGCGGCTGCCCGGCCCGCATCTTGGCGATGCTTTCGGCTGCATGGAAATCATCGCCTTCGAGGCCCGGACAGGAAAGAGACGCGGCAAGATGCGCGACCAGCGTCGATTTGCCGCAGCCGCTCACCCCCATCGCGACGATCGCGCAGGGCGGCAATCCGGTCCCGTTCGCCTGTGCTGTCACCACGTATCCCCAGCTTTCGTCATCGGGCAGGCGCGGTACGACCGCGCAGCCACAGGCGACCCTATTGGGCGGGTGGCGGGCTTTTACCATTGCGACCTTTGTCGCGGTCGTCGGCCCGCCCGGGCGCGGCTATCCGGCACGATATCCGGATATGATTTCACGAAAGGTGGACAGGCATGACGGCCAGCGCAGCGAACCTGATCGCGGGATGTCTGATCGGGGTGGCCCTGTCGGTCGGCTCGACCGCCAGCGCGCAGTCGGGCCCTTCGGTTTCGGCCTTCTCCGTCGCGCCGAACGATCCCGCCGCGGTCACCGTCAAGGCGCGGGGCGACGGCGTGACCGACGATAGCGCCCCGATCCAGGCGGCGATCGACGCGGCGGCGGCCAGGCCCGGCGGCGGCATCGTGTTCCTGCCCTCCGGTCGTCACCGAATCACCCGGACCCTCTATATGTGGCCCGGTGTTCGCCTGTTCGGCGTGGGCAGGACGCGACCGGTCCTGCTGCTCGCCCCGACCACGCCCGGCTTTCAGCGCGGCGTCGGCAGCATGGTCTTTTTCACCGGCAACCAGCCGAGCGGCGCCGCGCCCGGGCCTGGCGGCGTCCCGCTGCGCGGCACGGTGCCGGTACCGCCGCCGACCAGCGTGCCGTTCGATCCGGATATCGCCGACGCGAATTCGGGCACTTTCTATTCGGCGATGGCCAATGTGAATTTCGAGATCGGCGCCGGCAATCCGGCGGCGACGGCGGTGCGATTCCACACCGCGCAGCACACCTATCTCAGCCATATCGACTTTCATCTCGGCTCGGCGCTGGCCGGCATCTACCAGGTCGGCAATCTCGGCATGGACCTGCGCTTCTTTGGCGGGCGCTACGGCATCCTCACGGAAAAGACCTCGCCGGCCTGGCAATATACGCTGCTCGATTCGGTGTTCGACGGCCAGCGCGATGCCGCGATCCGCGAGCATGAGGCGGGGCTGACCCTGGTCAACACAGTGCTGCGCAACGTGCCCGTCGGAATCGAGATCGACCGCGGCTATGGCGACTGGCTGTGGGGCAAGGATGTCCGCTTCGAGAATGTCTCGAAGGCCGGCGTGATCATCAGCAACGAAGGCAATGCCTATACCCAGGTCGGCTTCGACAACGCGGTGGCCAGCGGCACGCCGGTGTTCGCGCTCTTCCGCGACAGCGGCAAGACTGTGGCGGGGCCGGCGTCGCGATACCGGGTCAAGGCGTTCAGCTATGGGCTTACCCTGCCGGCATTGGGCCAGACGGGCAGCTTCGCGACGCGCATGGACGCAGCGCCCTTGTCGGCCCTGCGGCGCCGCCGCGATCCGGCGATCCGCGCCTTCCCGGCCAGCCCGACCTGGACCAATGTCCGCGATCTCGGTGTAAAGGGCGACAACAAGACCGACGATACCGCCGCGCTCCAGCGCGCGATAGATACGCACCGCGTGCTCTATTTACCCGCCGGCTTCTACCGCGTCACCGATACGCTGAAGCTGCGCGCCGACAGCGTGCTGATCGGGCTGCACCCCAGCCTGACCCAGATAGTCCTTGCCGATGACACCGCCGCCTATCGCGGCGTCGGCCCGGCCAGGGCGTTGGTCGAGAGCGCCAGGGGTGGCGATGCAATCGTCTCCGGCCTCGGTCTCGCCACCGGCGGCATCAATCCGCGCGCGACGGCGCTGTTGTGGCGCGCGGGCGAGGGATCGCTGGTCGATGACGTCAAGTTCCAGGGCGGGCACGGTACCAATCTCGCCGATGGCAGCCGGTTCGATCCCTATAACGCCAACCACACTTCCGATGCCGATCCGAAGATGCGCTGGGACGGGCAATATGCTAGCCTCTGGGTGACGGATGGCGGGGGCGGCACCTTCAACGGCCTGTGGACGCCCAATACCTATGCCCAGGCCGGGCTCTACGTGTCGGATACCGCCACGCCGGGGCATGTCTATCAGATGTCGGCCGAGCATCATGTCCGCGCCGAGATCGTGCTCGATCGCGTGCGCAACTGGGAATTCCTGGCGCCGCAGACGGAGGAGGAGGCAGGCGAGGGCCGCACCACCGTCGCGCTGGAAGTGCGCAATTCGCGCGACATCCTCTTCGCCAATTTCCACGGCTACCGCGTCACCCGCTCGCTCCAGCCGGCGCCGGCCGCGGTCAGGCTCTATGGCTCGACCGACATCCGGTTCCGCAACGTCCATGTCAACGCGGAGAGCGGCTTCTCGACCTGCGATGCCAATGGCTGCGGCACCTATTTGCGGGCGAGCAAATATCCCTATGCGAACGCGATCCAGGATCTGACGCGCGGTGCCGAGGTGCGGGAGCGCGAATTCGCGGTGCTCGACGTGACCGATGCGCCGGCGCCAGCCGCATCTCCAGCGCTTGCCCCGGTGCAGAAGCTCGCCGGTGATTTCTATGCGCTCGGCGGCGGTGCGGTGGATACAGGCGGCAAACTCTATTTCGTCGATCGCCAGTTCCACCGCATCCATGGCTGGTCGGACAAGGAGGGGCTTTCGATCGTCGCCGACGCACCGCTCGATCCGATCAACCTGGCGGTCGATCGATCGGGCAATCTTCTGGTGCTGTCCTCGGACGGTCCTGAAGCGACCGTCTACAGCGTCAAGCCCGGCGATCCCCAGGCGGTGCAGGTGATCGCCCCGACGGCCGCCGGCCGCCGGTCCGGTGCACGCGTCGCGCTGCCCGGCAGCTTCTGGAACAACGGCGAGTTCCGCGATCAATATGATCCCGCCAATGACCGCTTCACCACGCTTGCCGAGATGTTCGCGCGGGACATGGCGGCGCCCAAATCGCGGGAATATGTCTCGCCCGACGGCAGCCTGGTCCTGCCCGCCTTTCGCGTCTGGCAGCAGGGGCCGGCCAATCATCTCGGCTGGCGCTTCTCCGATACGCTCGACACCTATGGCTGGGTCACCGGCAAGGTCGGCGAGCGGGTCTTTGTCGCCAACGGCTCGGAGGACCGGACCTATTCCGGCCTGATCGGACCGGGCGGCGCGGTGACCGATCTCAAGCCCTTCGCGCCGCGCGGCGGGGAGAGCGTGGCGGTGGGGCCCGACGGCCGCGTCTATGTCGCGAACGGTCAGGTGTTCGTCTACGGCGCCGATGGTCGCGACCAGGGACGGATAGATGTGCCGGAACGGCCGCTGCAACTGCTGTTCGGCGGCCCGGAGGGGAAGACGCTGTTCATTCTCACCCACCACACACTCTATTCGGCGAAGCCGTGAGCGCTCCCACCGATCCCTATGCGACCATGGTCGTAGATGATGGGCGGAGCGCGATCCGGTAAGCATGTCGGGCAGCGGCGTGATTCTTCAACGAATCGTCGCGCCACCAAAAACACAAAACAGGGGATGGATCATGGGGAAACAGTCATTTGATCGCCGCGCTCTGACGGGCTTTCGTGGTACCGTTACCAGCCTCGCCGCGCTCGCGACGGCGCTGGGGGTCGCGCCGGCCTTCGCGCAAACCGTACCCGCTCAAGCGGATGCAGTTGCACCGGCACCGCTCGAATCGACACCGGAAGCAAACAAGCCGGACAGCGATATCATCGTCACCGGCAGCCGCATCATGTCGAGTGGCTTCAACGCGCCGACGCCGACGACCGTGATCGGCGAGGATGCAATTGCCCGCAATGCGCAGCCCAACCTCTTCAACACCATCGCCCAGCTGCCCTCGCTGCAGGGGTCGACCGGTGCGGCTACGGGCACGTTCAGCACCTCGAGCGGCCAGCAGGGCCTTAGCTCCTTCTCGCTGCGCGGTCTCGGTACGATCCGCACGCTGACCCTGCTCGACGGCCAGCGTGTCGTCGGCGCCAATGTGACCGGCGTTCCCGACATCAGCATGTTCCCGCAGCTGCTGGTGAAGCGGGTGGACGTGGTGAATGGCGGTGCGTCGGCGTCCTATGGCTCCGACGCGGTCGGCGGCGTGGTCAATTTCATCACCGACACGCGGTTCACCGGCTTCAAGGCCAATGTCCAGGGCGGCATCACCAACTATGGCGATGACCAGCAGGTGCTTGCCCAGGCGGCGTGGGGCACGGCACTGCTCGATAATCGGCTTCACCTGATCGTCAGCGGCGAATATGACCACGAGGACGGCGTCGGCCCGGGCGATTTCGGTACTGATCTCGCGGGCGGGCGTGACTGGTATCGCGCCACCACGCTGGTCGACACCGGACAGTCCAACAACGGCCTGCCACGCTTCAACTATCGCGACTATGCGCAGCCCTATCAATATGCGCGCTACGGCCTGATCAACAACGGTCCGCTGCAGGGAATCGCGTTCGACCAGAACGGCGCGCCGTATAATTTCAACTATGGGTCGGGTGGCAAACCGACTGGCACCGGCACCGTCACGGGCTGCTTCCCCGGCAATGGCTTCTGCGTGGGCGGCGACCTGACGGGTGCGCCGGGTTCCGGCGCGTCACTGAAGTCGGCGCTGGAGCGCCTCAACGGCTTTGGCCGGATCGGCTTCGACTTCGCCGAAAACAATGAAGTCTATCTGACCGTCAACGTCGCCCAGGTGAAGACCAGCAATCAGCCGAGCCCCGGCTATAATCGACAAAATCTGGCGGACGTCCAATGCTCCAACGCCTTCCTGCCGCAGCTGGTGAAGGATCGGTGCGTCACCGCGGGCATCACCAAGTTCAACTTCGGGTCGAGCAACGGCTATTTCCCGGATCCCAAGGTCTTCACCGACCGCCGTCAATATCGCTTCGTCGGTGGCGTGAAGGGCGCGTTCGGCCTGGGCGGTTCCGAATGGAAATATGATGCCTATTACGAGCACGGCACGACCATTTCCGACATCGCGGTCCACGACATCGTCATTCAGAACCGCTATGTGGCAGCAGCCAATGCGATCACGCTGAACGGCGCCATCGTGTGCGCCGACGCGGCTGCGCGGGCCGCCGGTTGCCAGCCGATCAACATCTTCGGCGGCGTCCCGTCATCGGCGGCGCTTGCCTATATCACGCCCGCCAATGGGCCGTTCCAGCATACCAAGCTGACCCAGGATGTCGTCAGCCTCAACTTCTCGGGACAGCCGTTTGACCTGTGGGCAGGGCCGCTATCGGTGGCTTTCGGTGGGGAATATCGGCACGAATTCTATCGCGTGAACGCCGATCCCTATGGCGCCGGCGTTTCGAGCATCAGCCCGAGCAGTGCCGCCTATCCGGCGGATCCGCTGCTTAACGCCGGTCAGGGGAGCAACTGGGCGGCCGGCAACTACAAGAACGGCAGCGGTAAGTACGATGTCTATGAAGGGTTCCTCGAACTAGACGTGCCGTTGTTCGACGGTGACGGGATCGGCAAGGCGAACCTGAACGGTGCTGGCCGCGTGACGCATTACAGCACGTCGGGCACGGTCTGGGCATGGAAGATCGGCGGCACCTGGGAAACCCCGATCGACGGCATCCGGCTGCGCGCCGTGACGTCGCGCGACGTCCGCGCGCCGAACCTGTCGGAGCTGTTCGCGGCGCCGACCGTCACGACGCAGCCGAGCTTCACCAACCCGTTCGGCCCCCCGGTCCAGGCGTTCCAGAACACGGTCGGCAATCCCGACCTGAAACCGGAAATCGCGCGCAACACCGAACTTGGCATCGTCCTGTCGCGTCCGTCCTGGCTGCCGGGGCTGAGCCTGTCGTTCGACTATTACAATATCAAGCTGAAGGGCGTGATCTCGACCCTGTCGGCAGCGCAGATCGTGCAGTTCTGCGCCGACGGTCTCAAGAACTTCTGCAGCGCCTTCAAACTGGACAATGTGAATCAGGCCGACAACTTCATCAACGTCCAGCCGTTCAACCTGGCGTCGTGGAAGACCAGCGGGTTCGACATCGAGGCGAGCTACCAATGGCAAAGGCCGCTCGGCCTGCCGGGTAGCTTCACCGTCCGCGCCCTGGGAACGCACATTCGCGAGTTCCTCGTCGATGCCGGTATCGCCGGGGTGGATGTCGTCGATCAGGCCGGTGCCAACACCGGCAACACGCCCCGTTGGAAATGGCTGGCGACGCAGACCTACAGCAACGACCGGTTCAGCCTCAACCTCCAGCAGCGCTGGTTCAGCAATGGCGTGTTCGGCAATCAATATGTCGTCTGCTCGACCGCTTGCCCAGCCTCGACCACCAATCATCCGACGATCGACTATAACAAAATGAAAGGCGCCTTCTATATCGACATCGGCGGTTCGGTGAAGCTGACCAAGGGGATCGAGACCTTCTTCAAGGTCGATAATCTCTTCGATCGCGATCCGGAGCCAGCGCCGCAGACCAACACCGGTCTCGACGTGAACCCGGCGCTTTATGACACCCTGGGCAGGATCTACCGCGTCGGCGTCCGCGCGAAATTCTGATCAGGCCCTATCTGTCTGCGGCGGAGCCGGTCCGGCTCCGCCGCAATGCTATTGCCGGATCGACGATGGCGGACGGGCTTGGGCCCGGCCGCCATCGTCGCGTCCATCACTCGGCGCCGGACACCACGGGCAGCCACACCGCGCTCGGCGTGGCGCCGCCGCGTTCGATCGTCACGGTCGCTTTCTTGTAGTCGCTCTTCTTCGCGTAGAAGATGTTCGGCACATAGGTCTGCGGGTTGCGGTCGTAGAGCGGGAACAGGCTCGACTGGATCTGCACCATGATCTTGTGGCCCGGCTGGAACACATGGTTCATCGCCGGCAGGCGGAACTTGTACCGCTGCACCTTGCCCGTCGGGATCGCGCTCGGCTTGGCGAAGCTGTCGCGATACCGGCCGCGGAAGATGTCGAGGCTGATGGGGAGCTGATAGCCGCCCATCGTCTTGTCGCTCGCGACCTCGTCCGGATAGACGTCGATTACCTTCACCACGAAATCGCCGTCGGTGCCAGTCGTCTTGGCATAGATGTCCGCCATCGGCACGCCGGAGACGGTGACTGCCTTGGTCAGCACCGGCGTTTCATAGGTCAGGACGTCGGGGCGGCCATCGGCATGGCGCTGGTCGCTGACCAGCCAGCTCTGCCAGCGTCCGTCGCCGAAATTCACCGGCCGCGGCAGATGAGGCACCGGCTTGGCGGGATCGGAGATATAGCTGTCTTCGCCGACCGCCGGCTTGTCGAAGCCCAGGCTTTCGTCACCGCCCATATAGATCGGCTTCATCGGCGCGGCGCAGCCGGTGTCGCAGGCGAGCGGCCACTTGTCGAACCTGTTCCACCTGTTCTCGCCGGTGTTGTAGAAGGTGACCGACGGCGGGGTGAAGGCCGGTGCGCCGTCCTTCAGATAGGCGTTGAAGAACGGCACCAGGATATCGCGCCGCGCCTGGAGCGCGGTGTCGCCGTCGAACTTGAGCACGCCGAGCGACGATCCGTTATAGTTGAAGCCGCTGTGCCGCCACGGGCCCATCAGCAGGAAGTTGTTGCCGCCGTGCCCGACCTTGTTGAGCTCCTCCCAGCTATGGATCGCACCGTACATATCCTCCTGGTCCCAGATGCCTTGCTCCCACAGGGTCGGCACCTTGGACGGGGCGGCGGCGAGCAGCTTGTCGAGTGCCTGGCCCGACCAGAACTCGTCATAAGCCGGGTGCTGCGACATGCGGTTCCAGTAAGGGAGCTGATCGAAGCCCGACTGCTTGGCCCATTCGCCCGCCGATCCGACCTTGCGGAAGGTATCGTAATCGTCCCAGGCCGGCGAACCGGCGGATTTGCCCGCGCCCTTGTAGCCGGTCTGTCCGGCCAGCCAGCCGATATTGGTCAGGCGGAACGCGCCGTAATGGAACCAGTCGTCGCCCATCCAGCCGTCGATCATCGGGCTTTCCGGTGCGGCGACCTTCAGCGCAGGGTGCGGGTTGAGCAGCGCCATGACGACGGTGAAGCCCTCATAGCTCGACCCGAGCATGCCGACCTTGCCGTTGGACTCGGGCAGGTTGGCCTTGTTTACCAGCCAGTCGATCGTGTCGTACGCGTCGGTGACGTGATCGACCTTGGTCTTGTTCAGCGGGCCGATCACCGGGCGAGTGACGATATAATCGCCTTCGGACCCGTATTTGCCGCGGACGTCCTGGAACACGCGGATATAGCCGTCCTTGACGAACAGCTCGTCGCCCTCGGGCAGGGTCGAGATCATGTTCGGGCTTTCCATCCGCACGACCCGGCCGGAAGCGTTATACGGCGTGCGGGTGAGCAGGATCGGCGCGTTCTTCGCGCCCTTGGCGACGATGATGACGGTGTGCAGCTTCACCCCGTCGCGCATCGGGATCATCACCTCGCGCTTCTCGTAATCATAGTTTGCCGTCGGCGGCGTGAACTTGGCGGGAATGTCACCGCCCGGCGCGGACGCGTCCTTGGCGGGCGCCTTGGGGGCGCCTGACGTCGACTGCGCGACGGCCATCGACGAGAGGAGCGTGGTGGCGAGAAGCGCGAACCCTAACCGCATGAGCGATATCCCTATTATATATGTCCCGGACACACGGCATGGCTAAGGCGGCTCCGCCGTGTCAACCCGGTGTGGCGGCGGCGACTGCAATCTGCGGCCTGGACTCGTGACTTGCGTCGCGATGCACGGCACAAGGCGTGGTGACTACTGATGGGGCCTGCTATGCCTAGCCGTGGCCGGTCGTCCGTGATGCGGTGGCGGAGGTGGCGCCATGGCTCGTTATGTTGCCATTGGTAGATGACTGAAGGGCATATGGATGCGGCCTGATTTCAACCCGGCATTGCTCGCCAAGCTGGTCTGTCCCGTCACGCGCAGCGCGCTTCGGTACGATGCCGCCGCGGCAGAGCTTGTTTCGGACGAAGCTGGCCTCGCCTATCCGATCCGGGACGGCGTCCCCGTATTGCTGATCGAGGCGGCACGAAAAATCTAGGATTGCCCTTTCATCGCCGATGCACATCGCACCTGGACGGCTGCGCCTCCAAATTGGTCTCCCTCTCAAACTCGGTGTGGCAGCTCGATCGAACCGCTTCATTGAAGCTGGCGAAACCAGCACCCGCCCGAGCCAGCGAGCGGCATTCACGAGAGGTACGCTTTTATATGAAACAGCCTCTGCCACGCTACGATGGGTAAGCGAGCCCGGCATTGATATGGGTTCTTTCGCGGTAGTCCGCTGACCGACCCATTACCCCGCCGCAGCGACATTGAACCTGCCCGCCTGATAATCGCGCACCGCGTCCACGATTTCCTGCTGCGTGTTCATCACGAACGGGCCATGGGCAACGACCGGCTCGCCGATCGGATCGGCATGGCCATAGAGGATCAGGCTGTCCGTCACCGCCTCGATCCCGACCGTGTCGCCATCGTCGTTCAGCTCGGCTAGGTGCCAGCGATCGATCTCGGCGCCGGCGATCCGCACCCGGCCGCGCACGATATAGAGGAAGATCTGTCGACCCTTCGGTGCGGGCAGTTCGATCTCCCCGCCGGCGGGTATCGAGGCGGTCGCCATGAACACGCCGGTCAGCGAGGCGATTGGGCCGGTCAGGCCGGCAAATTTCCCGGAGATGAGGTTCAGCCTTGCGCCATCGAGATCGGCCGCCGGGATCGCATCCTGTTGCAGGCCGGTGTAGCGCGGCGCGGTCATCTTGAGCCGCCCGGGCAGGTTGAGCCAGAGCTGGAGAATCTCCATCGGCCCGCCCTCGCGCCTGAACGCCTCGGGCGACAGCTCGGCATGGATCAGGCCGGAACCGGCTGTCATCCACTGAACGCCGCCCGCCTCGATGATGCTTTCATGCCCGCCGCTGTCGGAATGGGCGAGGCTTCCGTCGAGGATGAAGGTCACCGTCTCGAATCCGCGATGCGGGTGCGGGCCGAAGGGCAGGCCGTGATTGCCGGGCGCATAGGTCTGCGGCCCGTGATGGTTGAGGAACAGGAACGGATCGAGCTGGTCCAGCCCCGGGGCGGGCACCGGCCGGCGGGTCACCAGGTCGCGAATGTCGTCGCGGGCGGCCGCGTGGATGCGGTAGATGGTGCGCTGGGTCATGGTCGTTCCGCTTTGCCTGCCCGCTCTTTCACGCGTCGGCGCGGCTGTTGCAAGTCAAGGGGGCAATTCGGCGGCAAAGCGCACGATACGGTCGAGGTCCGGCTCGCCGGGCGTGCCGTCAAGGCCATGGCGCCGGAGGCAGTCGAGGCGCCTTCGTTCGGCATCCGCGGCCTTGCCGTCAGGGTCTTCAATCGTCGGCAACGGCTGGGCCCTTGTCGGCCCATCGTGCTGGCCGACGGTTACCCAAGCCTAAATATTCGGCTCAGGAGTGTCCGCTTGCAGTTGCTTCGTTCAGAGGTGCGGTCGCCTGGGATGGGGACGTCAGAGCCCGGCGTTCGCCTCGACGGTTTTTGCCATCGACGCCCAGTCGAGCTCAGGCCGCTCCCGCGCCATCGTCGCGATCAGCCGGTCGCGGCCGAGCGACAGCATCGGCATCGGCACGCCGGCGGCGACGGCTGCCTCGGCCACCAGGGTCATGTCCTTGAAGCCGAGCGGCAGGGTAAAGCCGGCCGGCTCGAAATTCTCCTCCACCAGCACCTTGCCGTAAACCTCGTAGATAATGCCGCCGAACACCGATCCGGTCAGCGTGTCGAGCAGGGTACCCTTGTCGACGCCATATCTACCGGCGAGCGTCATTGCCTCGGCCAGGGATTCGATCACCGTCATGATCAGGAAATTGCCACTGAGCTTGACGATGTTCGCCTTGTGCGGCGTCTCGCCCATGTTGAAACTGCGCTGGCCGACCGCGTCGAACAGCGGCTGGCAGGTCGCGACCGCATCGGCCTGGCCAGCTGCGACCACGAACAGCTTCTGCGCGGCGGCGGCGATCGGCCGGCCGAAGACCGGCGCGGAAACATAGGTCTGGCCGGCCTTCTCATGCGCCTCGGTCAGCCGGTCCGCGATGGCCACGCTGATCGTGCTCATCGACACATGGATGGTCGGCCCGCCGGATGCGAGGATGCCGTTCTCGCCGAACACGACCGCTTCGAGCGCCTTGTCGTCGGCGAGCATGCTCATCACCACCGGATTGCGCGCTGCCTCGGCGGGCGTCGCGGCGAGCGTCGCGCCTGCCGCGATCAGCGGCGCGGCCTTGTCGGCGCTGCGGTTCCACACCGTGACCTTGTGACCAGCCTTGAGCAGATTGGCGGCGATCTCGCTACCCATCAGGCCCAGCCCGATGAAACCGACGTCCATGAAATACCTCTTCCCGTCTTATGTGAAAAAAAGCCGCTCCCATGCGGCGCTCAATGCTTGCCCGCGGGCTCCGTTGACAGCTTCAGGACAATGACATTGCGATATTCGCTGCCCGGATCGAGCCGCGCTGACGGGAAATCGGGATGATTGACCGCATCGGGGAAATTCTCCGCCTCGAGCGCGACGCCGTCGCCCTGGCGATAGGCGCGCCCGGACTTGCCGATCTGCGCGCCGTTCAGCCCGTTGCCGCTATAGACCTGGATACCCGGCTGGTTGGTCGACAGTTCGAGCACCCGCCCCGACACCGGGTCGCTGAGCCGCGCGGCGAGCCGCACCGCGCCGTGCCCGTCGCGCAGCACGAAATTATGATCATATCCACGACCCTGCTTGATCTGCGGATCCCGCACGTCGCGTACCCGCGCATCGACTCGCTGCGGCGTGCGGAAGTCGAACGGCGTGCCGGCGACCGGCACGATCTGTCCGGTCGGGATCAGATCGGCATCGACCGGGGTATAGCCATCGGCGAACACGGTCAGCAGATTGTCGGATCCATGCCCGACACCTTCGCCGCCCATGGTGAAATAGCTGTGATTGGTGATCGAGACCATGGTGGGTTTGTCGGTGGTCGCACGATAATCGATCTGAAGCCGGTCCTGCTCGTCGAGCGAATAGGTCGCGCGGACGGTGAGCGCGCCGGGAAAGCCCTGGTCCCCGTCCGGGCTGACATGCAGTAGCGTGACGCTGGACACCGGCCYGTTCGTCACCGACTCAACCTTCCATACGACCTTGTCGAAGCCGCGCGCTCCGCCATGCAGGTTCGCGACGCGCCCGTTCACGACGGGCATCGTATAGGTCTTGCCGTCCAGCACGAAGCTGCCCTTGGCGATGCGGTTCGCAACGCGGCCGGCGGTCACGCCGAAGAACGAACTGTTCCGTTCATAGGATGCGAGGTCGGGATAGCCGAGCACGACGTCGGCCAGCTTGCCCCGCCGGTCCGGCGCGATCAGCGACTGAAGCGTCGCGCCCAGGGTGATCACCGTCGCGCTGACGCCGTGCCGGTTGGTCAGCGTGATCGCCTCGACCGCCGTGCCGTCCTGCAATTGCCCGAAGGCGTGGCGGCCGACATCGGCTGAGCAGGGGCTGGCAGCGATGGTCAAGGCGAAGATCGATGCGGCAAAAGCCACCGGACGAAGGCGTGGCACGATCGGTTCTCTCCTCATCGGCGCTTATTATGCGTATATCCTATAGGATTGCGTGGGCCGCGCCAGCCCGATCTCCATGCATCGCTGCGATTCCCACGCCGTGGCAAGGCCGGATTTGGGCGATCGTCCCTGTGAGGCACGATCCGGGCATGCGAATGCTTTCCAAGCGCTTACCATAAAGTAGATTGCTCCAAATGGGACTGACTCGACTCAACGGCCTGACCGCCCGCCAGCTGCAATGTCTTCGCGGCAAATGGGATCGGAAGATGGACAAGGAGATCGCGTACGAGCTTGGCATTTCCCAGCGCGCGGTCGAGGGGCATCTGCGCGGCGCGCGGGAGAAGCTCGACGTCGCCTCTACCCGCGCTGCGGTGCTGATCGTCGCCGCGCGCGAGGGCTGGGAGGGTTCGGTCGAACCATACTATGGTCCATCCCATCTGCCGGATGCCCCCGATTCCGGTGCAATCCTTTTCCCAGACGAGGAGGGGCCGGTTCCCGCTTCGGCTTCGGTTCGCGACAGTTGGCCCATGACGGGCGAAAGACTGGCGCCGATCGGGCCGGAAGCGCGCTGGCCCATCCCAACACGGGAAGGGCAACGCAATGACCTGAGCACGATGCAAAGACTGGCCTGGCCGTTCGCGATCGCGACATCGGTGATGGCCCTTTTGTTTCTGGGATTCGGCGTGGTCAACGGGGCCGGCAAGTTCATCGGCACCGTCCTGAACCACGGTTTCTGACACCATTTTTCTGATGCGCCCGCGCGCCGCGCCGGCGCCCGGGGGTATCCATGCTTAACGACCGTCTGTCCGCGGCCCGCAAGGTCGCGCAAACCCTTATTCCTGCCGAACGCAATCTCGACGCCTCGCTGCGCAGCAACGCGGAGCTGACGCTGGCCATGCTCGCCGCGCGCGAGGAAGCGCGGCTGCCCTTTTCGATCGCCAGCGATGCGTTGCGCCATAATGCCAATGCGAATGTGGCGCTCGCCCAGGCCTGGTCGAGCATCGCGCTCGTCCACGGGGCGCTCCGCACCGCGCAGCATGACATCGGGCTCGACGGCTTCAAGGCCTGGTTCGGTGATCAGACGCCCTGCGAGGAAGGGTCGATCGCACCCGCGACCGTCGTCTCGATCGCGACGGCCGCCTGATCGGCTGTTGACGAGAGGGCTGGTTGAATGCTCCGCTCAAGCGATGCTGCGCGTGATCCTGTACGAGATGATTCTCATCATCTGTTGTGCCTATGCTCTGGCGCGGGGCGGCGCGCCGGAACGGAGTGCCGCGGGCATGATGCTCGCGGCCTCCGTCGCCAGCTTCGCGTCCTATTCCCATCCCTTCGGCGCCTCCTACATGAAGGTGCAGGTCTGGATTTTCCTGATCGACCTGCTGCTGTTGCTGGGGCTGTTCGTCCTCGCCATCGCCTCGACGCGTTTCTGGCCGCTGTGGCTCGCCGGTTTGCAGCTATTGGCGGTCTTCGCGCACCTCATCCGCGCGCTCGACCAGACGATTCTGCCCAGGGGCTACCAGTTCCTGATCGCGTTCGAGGCCTATCCGATGTTGCTGCTCGTGGCGTTTGGCGCCTGGCGCCACCGGAGGCGGCTTCGACTCTACGGTGTCGACAGATCCTGGAGGGATTCCTCCGACCCTTAGCCGGGGAAGGGGCGGAGGGACTGTCCGACCGGCTGGTAGAGGAGTTCGGCTCGCTGCCCGGCGTGCTGGCGGCGAGCGGCCAGGCGCGGCAGCGTGTGCTGCGGGACCGGCCCGATCTCGAAGCGCTTATCGGCGGGCTCGGTGCGGCGCTGACCCATATCGCCACGCTGCGGTTCGTACGCGGGCCCGTGGTCGACAGCTGGCCGGCACTGCTCGATTATCTGCGGCTCGCCCATGCGTTCAGCGCGGTCGAGATCGCGCGGGTGCTTCATCTGGACGGCCGGGGCCGGCTGATCCTCGACGAGGAGATCTCCCGCGGGACGATCGACGAGGCGACGATCCATGTGCGTGAGGTGATCCGCCGCGCGGTAGAACTCCACACGGCATCGATCCTGCTGGTGCACAACCACCCGAGCGGCGATCCGACGCCAAGCCGCGCCGATATCGACCTCACCCGCCGCATCGCGCGGGCGGGGCAGCCGCTGGGAATAGCAGTGCATGATCACCTGATCATGTCGACCACCGGCCATGCGAGCATGCGGGAGATGGGGCTGCTCTAGCGACGAGGCGGCGATAAGCTCAGGACGAGGGTACCTATCGCCTGGCTTCCACATATTGCGACAATAGTGGATCGTGGCTGAACCGATCGGCATGGCTGTCGAGGAAACCCAGTTCCGATGCCGGGTCCTTATAGGTCGAATGCCGCGCCTCGGTGAAACCGGCTGCCACTGCCCAGGTTGAGCAGCTTCACCCCCTCTTTCAGCTTCCACCGTTCCCGGTACCGCCGGGTGACCACAGGGCCGACGACCGGCCAGATCCCGGGCACCTTGGTTGCGGCGAACCGCGCCAGCGCGTGGATGGTGCCGTAGCGTTGTCGATAGCGGGCCAGTTTGCCCAAAAGGCCAGCGGGGGGCGGGGCGGCGAAGACGACGCGAGCTTCCGTCCGCCGGTCGAGGATTTTTTCCGGAGAACCCATTTTTCGCCATTGGCATCGAGACGGTTTTCGATGTTGCTCCACGTCATGATGAAGCGCCAGCTGAAACGGTAGGCGTATCGCTCAGGGGAGCCCGGATACCGGCGTGCCACGAGATCAGGCGCTGGAACGAATCTGTCAACGTGCGTCTGTCGTGGATGGATAGGGGCTCTTAACCGCTCCGGGCTTTTCACGACCACTTACAAAATCCCGGGCAGCGTGCGAGGTGGCGTTTGATCGCTCAGGCAGATCGCCCATGCTGCCTACACGCCGGTTTCCGCGGGGATCAGCACCGCGCGCCGGCGTTTCCGCAGGATATAGCTCAAGGTCGGGTTCTCGATGGCCTGATACCACAGGACGGCCAGGATCACGGCCAAGGCGATGCCCATGAGGAAAGCCGGCCATATGGCAGTCACGGGGGCGTGGAGCCGCGACAGGCCGACACCAATCACGCCGAAGACGATCGGGTGGGACAGATACAATGCGTAGGAGGCGTCGCCCACGAGGATTAGGAAGGCGATGCCGCGATTGGAGGCATAGGATGGGCGTCTGAATTCGAAGGCCAGACCACCGGCCAGAAGCGCGAAGCCTGCAGCGCCGAAGCCGATGACGCGCAGAAGGCCGACCAAACCGGTCGGCGTGGTGGAGATGTGCGGGTTGCCGTTCATCTCGGCAACGAGGAATGTGGTTCCGACGAACAAGCACGCACCAATGACGAGACACGCGCGCCAATCCCAATGACGCACTTTGTTTCGATGCTTGAACAGCAGGACGCCGGCTAGGAATTCTACCTGGTAAAGTGACGCCACATGGAAGTCCCAGACGTCGCCACCCCATATCGCCGGCACCAGGACATGCAGGACTATCCCGAAAATCGCCACCACCGCCAGTACGATTGGAAGCCATTGGAGGCGCCCTATCGCAAGCAGCGATGCCACGAATCCGTAGAATATGAACTCATGTTCCAGCGTCCATCCGGGGGCTAGAAGCGGAAGCCCCGACTGAGGCAGTACGAGCAGTGACTGGACCAGCGCGAGTGCCGACGGAAAAGCGTGGCCACCGGCACGATTGAGCAGAATCCAGATGATCGTGAATGCCCAATAGAATGGCAGAATCCGGATCGCGCGGCGCCACAGGAAATTCGACGCTGTCACGGTGTTGGAGCTGGCGACGACGCCGATGATGAAGCCACTGATGACGAAGAAGATATCGACGCCGGAATACCCGAAACTGACCCATTCCGGCAGGCCGAGCCCCTGCGGGGCGATGTTGTTGGTGATGTTGACCGAATGGCCGAGAACCACCGCCATCGCTGCGAATGCGCGGCCAATCTGGAGGAAATTGTACCGCTCGCTCACATGTCACCCCGCTTCCGCGTTCGGCGCCATATCACATCGGTGACAGCCCGCAATGATCGGGCCGGGACAGTGCGTGTATCCCTTCGCGGCGACCCGGTACTGTTGGTCAGAATATCCCCATGAATTTCGGCCGTGCCTTCTTCACCGCCGCCGCATCCCTGGCCTCGCATCGGCCTACGATGCCCATCGCCGCGCCATATCGATCGTTCGCCACTTCGAGCTGGCCGGTCTGTTCGACGAAGCCCGATTGCCACGGCCGGGCATCGTCATGGCCATCGGGCAGCTTTGCACTGTCAGGCAGTGCCGCCGGCTGAACCCCGTCCCGCCAGCTAGTCGGCAACAGGGCCGAGCAGGGCGACGCATTTGCCTGAATGACGGTATGAGCGCAGCCTGCAAGCAGCGCGATCGGCAGCATCGTTGCTGTCACCGCCAGGTGCCTGATCGATCGCATCGATTCCCTCCTTCACGGTCGCACGGACCATTGTTTCGTTCCACATGGTGTTGCCGATCGTCCGGACGGCGTCGGCCCCGCTCTCGATTGCGGCACCGCGTTGCCTTGTGACGAGGCCGGCCTCGGCGCTGGCTGATCGCGCGCGTTGCCATTGTTGCCAGGCGAACAGGGTCATCGCGATCGCGGCGGCGGCGAGGATCGCCCCCGCGACGAACTTGCGCCGATCCAGGGTCATTGCGCAGCCCCGCCCACGTGGGTAGCGGCGGCTGCGGCGACACCGGCCGCCGCGCTCACCCTCGCGATCTGCTCGACCTGCTCGTCGGAAATCTCGAAGCTGTTGCCGAACATACTGCCCCTGATGTTGCGCTTGACCAGAAGGGCCGCGATGCCAGTCTGCACCACCGCGATCAGCAACAGGGCGCCGATGCCGATATAGAAGGCATATCGGGCGTGCTGCTGGACGAGCACCAGCGCATAGACCGCGATACCGGTATTGGAGACCCCGCTACCGGCGAGCAGAAGCAGGGCCGCACCACGTCGCGCCTCGGGATCGCGCAGCGCCTTCAGCGCGCGCCAGGGCACCCCAAACGCACGCCGCGTGCCCTGGCCGAAGGTCGTGCGACGATCTTGATGGCGTGATCCTTGCTCGCCCATCACATCCTTCCTTTCAACAAAGCCCAGAGCGCGACGGCGGCCGTTGCCAGCCAGCCGAGCAAAGGCGACTTGAGCAGCCAGCCGCCGATGCTCATGGCGCCGTCGCGCTTGTTCTTGTCGGCCTCGAGCACGGCCACGCGGTCTTCCAGTTCCTTGACCCTGGCGGGCAGGCCTGCCGCACCCACCACCCGCTCCGTCAGGCTGTCCATCTTCGCCGAGAGCGTGTTCACGTTGTGGATCAGCTCGCGCATCTGGCCCTTCATCTCGCCGAGCATTATCCCTGTAGAGTCGAGTGAATCGCTCATAAAAAGACCTGATGTGCAGCGGCTAGATTAGCCGCGCTCAAGCGAGTATCCGGCCCCGCATCGAAATGAGAGTAATCACTGGTTTGGTTTTGATCGCGGTGAGCATCGTCGGAACGGGTTGTGCGATCGCGTGGTCTCGTCGCAATAGCCCTGCTCGCCGCGCGCGGCGTCAGCAGAAGCGAGACGAAGCCTTGCGGGCCAGTCGTCGCGGCATCGAACCCTGACTTGAGTGACGGGCGCTTCGAGCGTACAATCGGAGCCGATGAGACAAGCTGCCGCCACAATTTTACACGCCCCTCGGATATGGTTAGGGCAGGCGCTACGCGCCGCTTTGCGCCAGGCTCGCAAGGACGGCTCATGCAAAATTTGCGGAGCGATAGCGCAGGAAGGCGAGCGCGAATGCTCATCTTGCTACGAAGAGTCGCAGTGGTGATCTGATAAATCACAGCTGCCCCGCCGCGAACTGAGCGATCGTCGGCCCAGCGAGGCGCGTGAACGAATCGTCCGTGAGGTGCACACCATCCACCCGAAGCAAAGTCGCTGCCGAGAGTGCGTTGATACCCCACGTTTTGCGGGCGTTCAGCATCGGTATCGCTCGGGATTCGAAATTCGCGAGTATCGCATCTGCGACGGCCTCCTGCGTGGCGACAGGCGCGAGCGAGTTCCGGTAAAGGTTTACCGCGATGATGCGGAGGTTGGGCTTTGCGGTTAGCAGTGCATCGAGCAAGAAGTTCATCGCGCCATGCAGCGTATTTGCCGTATATCCGTCCGTAAGCGCCCCAACACGAGCCGCGACGGTCGCCCCGGCATATGTCGGGACGTTGCCGGCGGAGATCGCGGCCGCGTCGTTTGTCCCCAGCCAAAGGATCAGGAAATCAAGATCCGCGAGCCACTGTGCTAGCGTCGTGCCGTCCGCCGGAACCTGCCCATAGATGTTCTTCTGGCCGATGGTTCCGGACGAAGTGAGCGCCCCAGTAAGCGGCGCCGAGTTGCTATAGGTACCGAGCGCCTCCAAAGTCGCCAACGGGGCCGAAGCTCCATACGCTTCTAACGCGGCCGAGAATGTTCTACCCCCCCGAGCATCCTGACGCCAAAGCACAGCTCCGGTCCTTGCGACGAACGCATCCTGCCAAAGCTGGTTATAGGTTCCCGAAAGGCTGTCGCCGAGGACACCGAACTTCTTACCCCGGAGATGGTTTCCTGACCCACCGGCCTGCAAGGCCTCAAAGGCGGCGGCGGTGACAACCTGCTCCGACCCGAGGACCGAAAACCGGTATTGGAACCGCACCCCGGTTTGCAACGACCCAGCGGCGCCACCGGTCGGGCCGGCTGCAAAATAGTACCCAACGTCTGCGGATTGATTGGTGTACCCTATGAGCCCGTTACCCGACATGCCGACATACTCCCCGGCCATGACGGGGAAAGCCCCGAAGTCTGCCGGGGTCAAATTTTTCACGCCCGCCGACGCCGCGGTGTAGGTTGCAAAGCGTGTTCGAGTGAACACACCGCCCGACAGGGTGAACGCGGAGATTGTTACCGTGCCAGTCGCATAAGCGAAATAATCGAGTGCATTCAGCACGCCGGCGCTGGCGACCGGATCGGCGGAGATATACCCGGCACCGCCGACGGCGCTGGGCCCTGTTAACAGAGCACCCGAGGGCCGACCGATAGTCTGCGTCGCCGGAGCGTTCAGCAACGCAAGCGCGGCTTCGTTGTTGTCGATCGACGCCGAGTTTGCGGCGACAATATCCTGGACCGCCGCGAACGTAACCGCGGTTACGGTCTGAGTAACGACGGAAACCGTGAAGCTTGCTTCAAGGCGAAGCGACGGCGTGAGCCCAGTCGCCGTGCCACTCGAAGGAAGGCTCGGAGCAAAATTGAACCATCCCGCTCCATCTGCGGCCGCGGTGGTGAACGCCAGTACACCATTGCAGTAGATCACTAGGTATTCTCCCGCGACGACGGGGAACACTCCGAAGTCGGCGGGCGTAAGGATCTTAAGTCCGACCGACGCGATGCTTACCGCGGCGCTAATCGCTACGCGCGACAGCTCGGTGCCCGACTTAGTGTATCGGGCCACCTGCAACGTGCCCGTGGCCATCGCAAAGATACTGACCTGTGTCAGGTTTCCTGAAGTGGTGACCGGATTGTTCCAACCATAGCTGTTGTTGGTCGCAGCGGTGCCAGTGATGGGGTTGGCCGGACGCCCAATCGTCTGCGTGGAGGTGACGGAATACAGGCTGACCATCGACGCCGCCGCGCCGTCACGCGCAACCTCAGCCTCGTTCTTCAGATTCTCGGTTTCGTCTCGGAGAATCTGCGCCTTAGCCGATGCAGCTGCGAATATGCCAAGCGGCCCGATCCAGCCCCCTGCGCCGCTCGCGCCGTTCTTTTTGTAGAGGTCGTTATTGCCGGCCGTCGCATCGCCAACGACCAGTGCGTAGAGATTATTGGCCGGGGCCGGATCGGCGAGTAGCGCCGCCTTGCTCGTATAAACGCGCTCGCCGATCAGCGCGGCGACGGTGCCCGATGCTATAGCGGAGCGCACATCGGCGAACTCGTCCGCGATATCCTCGACAGCGTGGCGATCGGCGCCCGTCACGGTGCGATCAAGCGCCGTCTGATCAGCCGCATGCTCGGCTCGTGCGACGTCGCTCGCGATCGCCACTGCATCATAGGCAACGCCGCGTATCCTCCCGTCGACCATGCCGAGCACCATGCCCTCTGCACCGGAAAGGCCTTCCATCTCCGGCGGGGTTTCGCCCAGCGGCACCTTCAGGGCACGGCTGGCCTTGTCCTCGGTCACCAGGTCGCGGATCGCGGCCCGGCGGTTGATCGTGTTGACGGTCGAAAGATTATAAGCGCCCTGGTTGGCGAATTCGCTGGTCTGGCGGTAGTCCGGCTGGGAAACGAGCAGGATCTGCGCGCCGGCGGCCGGTGCCTCGTGGAACGTCACCGTGCCCGACGTATCGCCGAACACGACGCCATAGTCGCCGGGATAGGCCTTCTCGACCCCATCGACATAGACGCCGATGTCCCCCGGCGCGATGATCGAGAAATCGAACGCGAATGCCTTGTTCGTGCCATCGCCATTCTGGATCGGGGTTGAAACTTTGTCGCTGATTGCGGCCACGCGGCACCTCCTGTGATGGAGGCGGATTAAGCGGTGGCGGAGAAGGTTTGAATCGATCGGCCGGGTCGAAAGCAATCTGCGGGAGATATCTATGGATTCGCGGCAGGCATCTGGCGCAGGGCGCGAGGGCCGGGATTTGGGCGGGCGCTACTGCGGCAGGCGGGACTTCCAGTTGGGGCCGAGGGCTTCACGCCGCTCTTCCTCCGAGAACGGGCGGCCGCCGGTGACGTGCTCCCCTGAAATGTGACCGCGGATAAGTAGAGTCCGACACGCGAAGGGAGTCGGACGGGATGAAGCGGAGCAGGTTCAGCGAAGAGCAGATCATCGGGATATTGAAGGAGCAGGAAGCGGGGATGGCGACGGCGGATGTATGCCGGCGCCACGGGATCAGCCCAGCGACGTTTTACAACTGGAAATCGAAGTTCGGCGGGCTGGAGGTGTCGGAGACCAAGCGGCTACGCACGCTCGAGGA
>NZ_JBFUHB010000007.1:0-162796 GCF_056402595.1 Sphingomonas sp. P3_C6 | reverse complement strand
ACGCTGTTCCGGTCACTGGCGCATGCGCGCCGGGTACTGGCGGCCTGGCGTGACGACTACAACAACGTCAGGCCACACTCGAAACTGGGCGGAAAAACACCCGCCGAGATCGCCGGCAAACGGGCATGGGGGCATGCCCCCATGCCCGTTGCCATATCAGCAACCAGCCAGCAAAATGGGCATGGACTCTATGTCTGAGTGGTAACACTCGGGGGAGCACGTCACGATCGAGCAGGTCTTCGCCAAGCTCAAGCACCTGCTGCGCAAGGCCGCAGAGCGTACCCACGACGCAACCTGGCGACGCATCGGCTCCATACTAGACACCTTCAGCCCAGATGAATGCCGCAATTACTTGCTCAACTCCGGATACGGATCAAGCTAATGTCATCCGACTCTAGATACTCAGCATGATCAATTCGTCTGCGACATGCGCGAGTGTCTCCTGACCCCCACCCCACCCCGTGAGGATAGCGGTCGACCGCCCGCTCAGCCCACCCGGCCCAATGGCAGGCAGGTCAGCCGCCCCTGTGCATCCCGCTGGACGCTGACCTCGATCTCGAAAGCAGTACGCAGGTTCTCCGGCGTGAGCACCGCGCCCGCCTCCCCGCTCGCCAGAACCCGGCCCTGGTGGAGCAGCAGCACATCGTCGGCCACGCGGCCGGCATGGAGCAGGTCGTGCAGCACGATCGCGATTCCACTCCCCTGTCGCGCGACCTCGCCCAGCCGGTCGAGGATATCGAACTGGTGGCGCGGATCCAGGCCGGCCAGCGGCTCGTCGGCGAGCAGCCAGTCGGGTTCGCCGGCAAGGACACGGGCGAGCAGCACACGCGCACGTTCGCCACCCGACAGCTCGTTGATCGGGCGATCGGCAAGATGAGTGGTCTCGGTCGCCACCATTGCCCGTGCCACTGCCTCGGCATCCTGTGCATCCGGCCCGGCAAAGGGCGCGCGGTGTGGGGCGCGGCCGAGCGCGACCACGTCGGCTACGGTGATGTTCCATTGCACCCGCGCATCCTGCGGCAGATACCCGATGCACCGCGCCCGCTCACGGGGGGCCAGGGCGGCGACGTCGCGGTCGCCGAGCCGGACGGAGCCGGTGGTCGGGACTATAAGCGCAGCCACCGCCTTGATCAGGGTCGACTTGCCCGCACCATTGGGGCCGAGGATCGCGGTAACCCGGCCGGGGCGGAGTACCGCGCTGACGCCATCGAGCACCGTGCGGCCCGACAGGGTGACGCCGAGGCCATGGATACTCAGTTCCATGACGTGCGACCCTTGAGCAGGAGCATCAGGAAGAAGGGCGCACCGAGCAGCGCCATCGCCACGCCGAGCCTGACCTCGCCCGCGCCGGGGGCCAGGCGGCACAGGCTGTCGGCGACAAGGACCAAAGCCGCCCCGCCCAGGGCGCTCGGCAGCAGCAGGACAGACGGCCGGTGGCCAAAGATCGGGCGAAGCATATGTGGCACGACCAGGCCGACGAAACCGACCACGCCGGTCACCGCGACGCCGGCGCCAATGGTGAGGCCGGTGCCAAGCACCACCAGCGCCTGGAGCCGGCCGAGCCTGACGCCGAGCGACCGCGCCGCCGTTTCGCCCAGGGTCAGCGCGTCAAGCGACGGGCCGGTGAGGAACAGCAGGATGGCGCCCAACGCCATGAACGGCATGGCGATGCGGACATCCTCGATACTGCGATCGGTCAGCGCGCCCATCAGCCAGTCGATCACCTCGGCGACCGCATAGGGATTGGGCGCGATCGAGATGAGGAAGGCGGTAAGCGCACCGGCCAGACTGGCCAGCACGGTGCCGGCCAGGATGAACTGCACCGGGCTTGGCGAACGCCAGGTCAGCGCGGCGAGCAGCGCCATCGCGCCGCCCGCCGCGAGCATGGCACAGGCGAACAGGATGAGCGGGTTGGCCGCGATGCCGAAGACGATCGCCGCCACCGCGCCCAGCGCGGCGCTGGCCGAGACGCCGACCACCGTCGGATCGGCGAGCGGGTTGCGGAGATAGCCCTGCAGCACCGCACCCGACAGGCCGAGCGCCGCACCGATACCAAGGCCGAGCAGCGCGCGCGGCAGGCGAAGCTCGACGATGATGGCGAACCGCGGATCGCCGGAGAACCAGGCGCTCGGTGGAATCCAGACCTTGCCCGCGATCAGCGAGAGCCCGAAGGCGAGCACGACCAGCAGGGAGAGCAAAAACAGCTTGAGCTTCACTTTGCCTCTCCCATCGGGAGAGAGTGAAGCGCCGGGAGGGTGCGGGTGATTTGCGTCACCCTCACCCCGCGCTGCTGCGCAGCTTGCCCCTCTCCCGCTGGGAGAGGGGTTAACGAGCCTTCGCTCCGACCAAGCATGTTCAGTGAGCGCCGAACCGCCGCGAGGCGGGTGATGGCCGGGATGATTGTCGGCCCACCGCAATTGACCAGGGTGCGGGGAAACGCCGCCTCCGACACTGTCGCACCGGTGCGCGCGAGGACACGCCCGCGCAGCCCCGCCATGCGCGACGGGCCGGGGGTGAAGATCACGCGCGGCGGCTTCATGGCGATGGTCTCGATCGGGAGGGTGCTGGTGAAGGCAAGTCCGTAATCGGCCGCGGCGTTGCGGAAGCCGGCCCTGGTCAGCAATTCGTCGAGCAGGGTGCCCGTCCCGTTGGCGAGGTCTCCGGAGATGAAGAGGAGTGCCGAGGGATTCGCTTCTTCCCTCTTCCCCGGCGAAGGCCGGGGCCCAGTATCGGAAGGCCCTTTGGCTGGTGCCGACGCTCCCTTATTTCCACCTTCCCAACTGGGCCCCGGCCTTCGCCGGGGAAGAGCAGAAAGAACGGCGGCGTCGATTCGCGCGTTGAGCGCCCTGCCCCGCGCCTCGGCCCCGACGGCGGCAGCGATCTGCATGACCTGCGCCTTGCTCTGCTCGATCGTCGACGGATAATCGAGCACCAGGGTCTTCAGCCCGGCACGGTCATAGGCGTTGCGCGTGCTGGCGGGCGTGAAGCTGCTCGTCACCACCAGGTCGGGCTTGAGCGCGATCACTTCCTCCGCAGTGCCGGTGGTGGAGGCAAAGCGGTTCGCCACGGACAGGTCGATCGAGGTCGCCCCGGGATCCTGCGAATAATGGCTGATCGCGGCGATGCGACCGGCCGGGACCAGATCGATCAGGACCGCATCCGAACAGGGATTGGTGGAAACGATCCCGCCGCCGCCCGGCGGCCGCGCGGGCGAACACCCGGCGAGAAGCAGGAGCAGCGGCAGGACCGCGCGCCCGATTTTCCGTTCTGATGAACGGAGGGTCATCAGTGGAGCTTCACGCGGATACCGCCATAGGCGGCACGACCGGCCGTGCCATAGTTCGCGACCGTCTGATATTTCTCGTCGAACAGATTGTCGACCCGGCCATAGACGGAGAAGCGATCGCCGATCGGCATTTCCGCGCGCAGGCCGGTCAAGACATAGCCATCGAGCCGGGTGGTGTTGCCGGCATTGTCGAAGCTGTCTCCGACGATGCTGACCGTTCCACCGACCGAGAGACCGAAGGGCAGCCGATAGTCCACCGACATATTGGCCGTCTCCTTCGGACGCCGTGCCAGATCCTTGCCGAAATTGAGGCCGGGCGACCGGTTCTCGCTGTCGATATAGCTGACATTGCCGGTCAGCGTCAGGGCGTCGGTGGGTCGCAGCGACAGTTCCACTTCGACACCCTTGGCGCGCGTGCGAACGATGTTGCTGTAGGTGAAGGTGACCGAATCGAAATCGATCTGGTTCTTCGTATCGCGGTGGAAATAGGTGACCCCGATCGTCGCCGCACCGCTCAACAGACGCTGCTCGACGCCGAAATCATAGTTGCGCGAAACCTCCGGCTTCAGGTCGATTGTGCCGTAGAAGGAGGCGAAGCGCTGATACAGCGTCGGCGCCTTGAAACCGTCGGCGTAGCTGCCGCGAAAAATGGTCCCCTCGGGCAGCGCTAGGGCCGCATTGACGCTATAGCTGGTATGCCCGTCGAAATCGGCATTCTCGTCGCGGCGGAGGCCACCCGTGACGGTCAGGATGTCGATCGGCGTTACGATGGCCTGGCCGTAATAGCTGGTGATGTGGCTCGCGTGACTGTCGGTGTCGGTGCGGAAATTGCTGTTCTCCCGCTCGACGCCGGCAACGAGCCGGAGCTGCCGCGCGGCCTGGAAATCGCCCTGATATTCATAACGCTCGCTCCGGCCGCGGCCGAAGAAGATGGCGTCCGAACCGGCCCGTGGATCGAAATTGTCACGGTTGATGTCGGCGATGGTGAAGGCGGCGCGGTTGCGGAATCGCCCGTCGAGCAAATTCGCATGGACCCCGGCATAACCGTAGATCTCCTGCGACGTCGAATATTCGGGATCGTCGATCAGGCCATAAGGCGGGGTCGAGGCGAAGCCGTCCAAGTCGGTCTTGCTGTGCGCGTAATAGCCGCGCAGATCCACCCCGATCTCGTCCGTGAACGCGATGCCGACCTGACCGGTCGCGCCGTAGCGTCGATAGCCATCGGGCTCGGTGCCGTTCGCGGCGATCGAGATGCCGTCCGTACGGGCATAGCCGCCGGTGAGCGATGCAGTGACCGGGCCGCGGCCGCCGGAAATGCCGGCATTGGCGAAGACGCTGTCGAACGAGCCATATTCCACGCTGCCGCGGCCCTGCAGGCCCTCGGTTGGACGCGCGGTGACGATGTTCACCACGCCGCCAATCGCCTGGCTACCCCAGGGCACCGAGTTCGGCCCACGCAGGATCTCGATCCGGTCGATCGAACCGGCGAGCAACGAGCCGAAATCGAAAGCGCCCCCGGGTGAGGACGGATCATTGACCCGCACCCCGTCGATCAGGGTCAGTGTCTGCTCGCCTTCCGCGCCGCGGATACGCACTGCCGTGACGGTCCCAAGTCCGCCGTTACGCGAAACGGTGATGCCGGGCGTGGTCGCCAGCAGATCGGAAACGGCGACCGTCTGGCGCTGCTCGATCTGGTCGCGGGTGATGACCGTGACCGACTGGCCGATCTGGCTGGCATATTGCGGGACGCGCGCCGCGACGACGATGTCCGGCCCCGCGCGCAGGTCGGCGACGACGATGCAGTCGTCCGACCCGGCCTTGCACTCCTCGCCCGCCTCCTGCGCGGACACCGGCGCAGCGGACAACAACGCAACGGGGATTGCCAGGAGGCTCAATTGGTTACCAAGCCGGTGACGACGAAAAAGTGCGAGTCCGCAACGATCGTTACGCATATCTCCGGAATGGGAGGAAATAGCGTTGTCGTTGACCGTGGAATTGATGGACATAATCTACCCCTCTACATGGGGCCGCGAATGCCGGACGCGCCTCAGGCGACATCCGGCCCCGATGGCCCGGTTCATGTCGCTCGCTCGAGGCAATGCCCTCGACCGCCCGGTGCATCCCGCCCGCGCGATGGATCGACTGTGGCGGGCAGGTCTCCTGACTTCCGGGTCTTCGCCTGATGCTCCGCCTTCCCGGGCCTTCGCCCAGTGGCAGTTGGGAGCATCTGCTATCCGGTCACAGTTGCGGGAGCAGCATCGGAATTGCGGACCGTTCCGCGCACCGACTTCCCTATTGTTCCCCTTGCCGGGAACCCGTCACGCTGGCGCCCTTATCGGCGCGCGGGCGGGGACGCAAGCGACGTGCCCCGTGGCGCGCGCCATCAACGCGGGAACACGCCGCCGGTCCGGACCGTTGATTCCATCAAGGCGGTCCTGACATGAACGGTTCCTCGGCCCGGACGACGGCGTTCGTTCCCCGCACCTACACGGCGCAGGAGCAGCGAGACCGTTTCGACGAAATCTCGGGCGAGTTCGCCAGTGGGGACGCCGAAATGAGCGACGCGATGCTCGACCAGCTGACCGGCGACGCGATCAAGGAAAGGCGCCTGCAGGACGCGACCTTCTGGCAACGGGTGAAGTTCCGCTCACGCATGCTGCGTGCGGTCGAATCCGGCGCCCAGCGCGAACCTGACTGAGACGGCGATAAAAAAGCCCGCAAGGTCCTGAAACCTTGCGGGCTTTTTAAAATGGTGGGCGTGGCAAGGATTGAACTTGCGACCCCTGCGATGTCAACACAGTGCTCTACCACTGAGCTACACGCCCACGCGAGTTGCGCCCTCTAACGAGGGTTATCGGATGGCGCAAGCGGCCATGCACGAAATCGCACCCTTCATTCAAAGACCCCTCGTCGCATTCTCCATTTCGAACATGCGATCGACCTCGAGCACGAGGTCGCGCAGGTGGAACGGCTTGGAGAGAACGCGGGCCTGCGGCATCGTCTTGCCTGCCTTCAACGTGACCGCCGCGAAGCCGGTGATGAACATGACGCGCAGATCCGGGCACATCTCGCCAGCGCGCTGCGCAAGCTCGATGCCGTCCATTTCCGGCATGACGATATCGGTGAGCAGCAGGTCGAACTGCTGCGATTCAAGCAGCGGAATCGCATCTGTGCCGCGATCGACCGCGCTGACGGCATATCCCGAACGCTCGAGCGCACGCGTCAGATATTCGCGCATCACCCGGTCGTCTTCGGCCAGCAATATTCTGATCATCGCGATCCCGCTCAGTTGGTGGCCCGAGCATATGCGCCAAGCTCTTAAGATTTTCCAGCGTTCGGACCGGCCCTGCCATGCCGTTCCGGCACAAAGCGCGATTGCGGCGGAGGGGCACCCGGCCTAGGCTGAAGACAATGGCCGAGAGCGCCCTTTCCTTCGACCGATACGGCCCCGACGAGCCGGAGAGCCCGGTCATCCTGTCAGTGCCGCACGCCGGGCGCGAGTATCCGCTGGCATTGCGTGCTGCGCTGCGGGTGCCCGTGGTGGCGCTGACGCCGCTGGAGGACCGCCACATCGACGCCGTGGCCATCCTGGCACGTGCCAACGAGACGATGCTGGTGCAGCGCGTCGCCCGGGCCTGGATCGACCTCAACCGCAGCGAGCAGGAACGCGACCCCGGCATCGACGACGGTGCAAGCCGCCAGGCGATGCCGATCCAGTCGGCCAGGATGCGTGGCGGACTCGGCCTCGTTCCGCGCCGGGTTTCAGGCGCCGGCGACATCTGGCGGCGGCGGCTCGACGGCGACGAGGTAATGGCGCGGATCGAAACGGACCACCGGCCCTATCACGCCGCCCTGGCCGAGGCGCTGAAGCGCGCCCGCACACGCTTCGGCATCGCGGTGCTCCTAGACGTTCATTCGATGCCGCCGCTGACACCGGCGCAGGGAACGGCGCGGATTGTGCTGGGCGACCGTTTTGGCCGGTCGGCCGCGTCTCGATTCGTTCATCGACTGGAAAACGAGATCCTCGCCGACGGGATATCCGTCGCGCTGAACGCACCCTATGCCGGCGGGTATATCCTGGACGCGCAGGCCCGGCCCGCGACCGGCATCCACGCGATCCAGATCGAGTTCGACCGCTCGCTTTACCTCGACCCCGCGCTCGACGGTCCGGGGGACGGGCTGACGGCGATGGCGACATTGCTGCGGCGGATGATCGATGCAGTGGCGGACGAGACCCTGGCCCTGCCCGGCGCGATCGCCGCCGAATAGGCAGAATCATAAAAAAACCACCGCGTGCAATGCAGCACGCGGTGGCCAAGGTTCAGGGAGGAGACACACCCGGAGGTGTGTCGCACGGCCCCGCGAAAGGGGGGACACGACGCCGCGCTAAACAGATATAGGAGCCCGGTTTTGGCGCTTCAAGAGCGAAAAGAGCCGGTTTGAATGTGCTTGGCGGCAGCAGCCGCTTTCGCGCGTTAATTGCGTGAACGGTACCATTCACGACAGAAAATAATGCCGCGGTGCCGCAGCAGGATGAATCGGGTGCGTACCCGGCGCCCCCCTTACATGCGAAAGCCCCGACCCCGCCGGCACGAGTCGCACCGGAGGGTCGAAGGCTCAGATAAGGAGAGACGCTGTCCTCAGGCCGAATCGCTCGTCGAGAGTAGCGACCGGAATGGGAGGTTGCTCAGCGCCGATCAGGCGGCCGGAAGCTGCGGCGGCACCAGGCCGAGCTGCATCTGACGGCTGAAGATGTCGCGCATCAGGGCAAGCGAGAAGAGATGCGCATACAGGAGCGGCAGCATGCCGTTCTTGTGGATCTTGCGCAACTGGTCGCCACGCAGGTCGCTCAGCTTCTCTTCGTTCACGATGCGGAAGCCGCGATAGATGAACGGCTGCTCGATACCGTCTGCCTGGATGGTGGTTTCACCGTCCATCAGCAGGTCCATCTCCTTCAGGTCGCGCATGAACTGCGCGGTACGGGCGCCGGCCTGCTCGAAGGATTCGTTGAACTGCATGATGTTCTTGGTGACTTCGGACGGCTGGCCGTCGTCGAACAGCGCCTGCCCGTCGAAATCGCCACCGATGCTGTCGGAGGTCGGGTCGAAGCACAGCGACAGCTCGTCGGCGTTCGGGCGCAGGCGGGCGAGCATGAACGGGTAGCGCCGGATATAGGCGGGCACGTACATGAAATTCTCGGTCAGCGCGCCTTCGGCGTCGACGAACACGTTGATGCCCTCGTTCAGGCCCATCAGCGCGAGCGGCACCGAATCATCGCCTTCGGTGAAGACGATCGGGAAATGGCGCTGCGCCAGCGGGAATTCGTCGACCGTGATCGGAATGGCATGCTGGCCGACGAGGAACTTCGCCTGGGCCATCGGGCGCATCTTGAAGTTGACGTGCGTCTCGCTCGAAAGCGGTTCGAGCGCGTTATAGAACAGCGGAAGTTGCGATTGCGGCGCGCTGGCCATGAAAACTCTCCATCGGGACTGAATGTAACGGCCTGTGCGTGCCGGACGGCGCCCGGCTCTATGGTGCCAGCGACGCGGGCGCAAGCGCCACGAGCTTACCCGGGTTCATAAGTGCCCCCGGATCGAATGCAGCCTTGATCGCCCGCAGAGCAGACATACGCGCAGGAGATGACAGGCGTTCGAGCTCCGCGAGCTTCATCTGGCCGATACCATGCTCGGCCGAGATCGAGCCGCCCGCGGCGACGACCAGATCGTTGACGAAACGCGTGACGACCGGCGCCTCCTCGGCATACCAGCGAGCCGGGTCGACGCCGTGCGGCGCGCGAATGTGAAAATGCACGTTGCCGTCACCGAGATGGCCGAACGCCATCGCCTCGGTACCGGGGAACCGTGCCTCGCACGCCGCCCCGCCCTCGATCATGAAGCGCGGCATGCCGGACACCGGCACGGAGATATCGTGCTGCACGGCCGGCCCGTTGTTGCGCTCGGCCTCGGAGATCGAATCGCGGATGTGCCAGAACGCATCCGCCTGCGCTTCGCTTGCGGCGATCACCGCATCGGCCACCTGGCCGTCGGCGATGGCGGGCGCGAGCAGCCGCTCGAGCAGGTCGGTGGGCGATTCGGCCGCGAGATCGGTCGTCACCGCCTCGATCAGCACATGCCAGTCGTTTTGGCTGGAAAGCGGCGCTCGCGTACCCGGGATATGCCGCAGCACCAGCTGCAGCGTCGTATCGGGCACGATCTCGAAGCTCTCGATTCGGTCGGTACCCGCTTCCAGCCGGCGCAGCAGCGCGAGCGCAATCGCCGGATCGGCCACCCCGGCCCAGGCGACCGCGCGTGCCGCGATGGCCGGCACGAGGCGTAGCGTCGCCGCCGTGATGACGCCGAGTGTCCCCTCGGCGCCTACCAGCAGCTGGTTGAGATCGTACCCGCGATTGTCCTTCTTGAGCGCAACCAGCCCGTCATGGACGCTGCCGTCGGGCAAGACCGCCTCGACACCGGCGACCAGGCTGCGCATCGTGCCAAAGCGCAGCACCTGGGTGCCACCGGCATTGGTGGAGCAGAGGCCGCCGATCGTCGCGCTGCCCCGCGCGCCGAGCGTCAGGGGGAAACGCATGCCACGGTCGAGCGCGGCATTATGGAGATCGGCGAGGATCACGCCGGCCTCCGCCACGGCCAGCCCATTCTCCGGCTCGATCGAGCGGATCCGGTTCATCCGCCGCAGCGACAGGATCAGCGCCGAGCCATCAGCGCCAGGAGTGGCGCCGCCGACCATGCCGGTATTGCCGCCCTGCGGTACCAGCGGCACGCCCAGGTCACGCGCCAGCGTCAGGATCGTCGCCACGCCGTCACGGCTGTCGGGCGCCAGGATCGCCGGCGTCGCGCCATGATAGCGTCCTCGCCAGTCGCTGACCCATGGGGCGATCGCTGAGTCGTCGGTGATCACGGCCTTGGGACCGAGCTTCTCGCGGACCGATTCGGTCAGACTATGTTGGGCGGGCGTCATGGCCGACGCCCTACCACGCACCAAGTGGCACGCCAATTCATGCACTGTTCAAGCATTTCGGTTAACGCCGCGAAGCAATGTCACAACCGGTGATTCTCGCCTTGATCCTGCTCGCCCTCGCTCCGGGGGCGTCGGTCGACGAGTCACGCATCGAGAAGGTCGAGGTTGCGCAGCTGACGGTGCACCAGCGGATCATCATCCGCATCCCGCGCATGTCGGTTCCTCCGCGACAGCCGGTCCAGCCCCTGTCGTCCGTCACCTGGTCCGAGAAGAAGGGCCCGAAATGCGTGATGATGGGCGATCTCGTCGGCGCCGCCATCTCGGCACCCGACAGCATCGACCTGATGATCGACGACGGATCGAGGGTCCGGGCAAAACTCGACGACGATTGTCCGCCGCTCGATTATTATTCAAGCTACTACCTGAAACCGACGCCGGACGGCATGGTCTGCGCCGATCGCGACGCGATCCGTTCGCGATCCGGCGGGTCCTGCCCGATCGAGGAATTCAAGCGCTTGGTGGCCAAGGTGAAGCGCTAAAAATCGCCTTCGGGCGGCCCCAATAGAGTGCAAACGCCCCTTTTTCTTGACAATCTCGCCCTTATCGGCAAGCGCTCAGGGGCTAGCCCGGCCACGATGACCTGGCTTTTTTCCGGACACCGCATGACTTTCGCCGACCTCGGCCTATCCGACCAACTTCTGAAAGCCGTGAACGAGTCCGGCTATACCGAGCCGACTCCAATTCAGGCGAGCGCGATCCCGAGCGTCCTGATGATGCGCGACATCGTCGCCATCGCGCAGACCGGCACGGGCAAGACCGCAGCCTTCGTGCTCCCGATGATCGACATCTTGGGCGAAGGCCGCAGCCGCGCGCGCATGCCGCGCTCGCTGATCCTCGAGCCGACGCGCGAGCTAGCCGCGCAGGTGGCCGAGAATTTCGAAAAATACGGCAAGTACCACAAGCTCTCCATGGCGCTGCTGATCGGTGGCGTGTCGATGGGCGACCAGCAAAAGGCGCTCGAAAAGGGCGTCGACGTGCTGATTGCGACGCCGGGCCGGCTGATGGACCTGTTCGGCCGCGGCAAGATTCTGCTGACCGGCTGCAATCTGCTGGTGATCGACGAGGCGGACCGGATGCTCGACATGGGGTTCATCCCCGATATCGAGGAAATCTGCACCAAGCTGCCCAAGCAGCGCCAGACCCTGCTCTTTTCCGCGACGATGCCGCCGCCGATCAAGAAGCTGGCCGACAAGTTCCTGTCGAACCCGAAGACGATCGAGGTCGCGCGCCCCGCGACCGCGAACATCAACATCAAGCAGTGGCTTGTACCCGTTTCCGCCTCGAAGAAGCGCGACAAGCTCGTCGAACTGCTCGAGCATGAGGACGTGAAGACGGCGATCATCTTCTCGAACCGGAAGACGACGGTGCGCGACCTGAACAAGGCACTGCAGCGCCAGGGCTTCCGGTCGAGCGAGATCCATGGCGACATGGAGCAATCGCAGCGCATCGCCGAGCTCGACCGGTTCAAGGCCGGCGACGTCAATATCCTGGTTGCCTCCGACGTCGCGGCGCGCGGGCTCGACATCAAAGGCGTCAGCCACGTCTTCAATTTCGACGCACCCTGGCATCCCGACGATTATGTCCACCGTATCGGCCGCACCGGCCGCGCGGGCGCGACCGGCGTTGCCTTCACGCTGGTGACGGCGGACGATGCCGAGAATATCCAGAACATCGAGAAGCTGACGGGCCTGAAGATCGAGCGCTTCGAAGGCGCCGAGGACGAGCCCGCATCCGCCGCCACCCCACGTGGCCGCGGCAGCAGGGCCAAGCCCGTTACCAAGGCGCCCAAGGCCGAGCCGAAAAAGCCCGCCAGGACGAGGGCCGCCAAGGCCGAGCCGGCCGATATCGAACCAGCGGTCGAGGTCGAGGCCGAAGCAGAGCGCCCCGCAAGGCCCGCCCGTGCCCCACGCGAGGCACGCGCACCCCGCGAAGAGCGGCCGGCCCGCGACAGCCGCCCGCCGCGCCAGGAACGCCCGGCGCGCGACGATCGTCCCGCGCGCGGATCGCAGGACGACGGCCCCGACGAGGGCTGGAATGGGCCTCTGCCCGACTTCCTGATGGCGAAGCTGACCTACTGAGCTTCGAATGGACGGGATCGTCGAAGCGGTGCCAGTCCGGCGGATCGACAGTCCCTGCGTCAACATCTGCGAGATGGACGCGGCCACGGGGCTGTGCGTCGGCTGCGCTCGAACGATCGACGAGATCGCCGGCTGGTCGAGCGGGAGCGCGCCTTGGCGTGATGAGGTGATGGCGGCGTTGCCGGGCCGGCGACCTTAAAGCCCCCTGAAGGCGAGGGCCTCAAAAAAAGGGGCGTCAGCGGACGCCGTTCACTCAGCCCGCTCGGGCTCCGCCACGGGCATCAGCGCATTGTCGATATCGTTGGCGCGCTTATAGGCGTCGCGCGACGTGATGCGTTCCAGATAGGCGGCAAAGGCGTCGCGCTTTGGCAGGGTGCCGAACTGAGTCCCCCAGCCGACCTGCGACCCCACATAGACATCCGCCGCGGTGAAGCTGTCGCCGGCGATATAGGGATGCATCGACACCGCCTTTTCGAGCGTATCGACGGCCAGGTCGTAATTGCCATAGCCCGCCATGCGCTGCTGCTGGTCGTTGGGCGCGAAGTTCATCGATTTGTTCGTGACCGCCTGCTCGACCGGTCCCGCCGCGTAGAACAGCCAGCGATAATAATCGGCGCGGTCTTGGGTGGGCGGCGCCAGCCCCGCATCGGGAAAGGCGTCCGCCAGATAGGCACAGATCGCAGCGCATTCGGTGACGACATGTCCATCATGGACGATCGCCGGCACCTTCCCCATCGGGTTGATCGAGAGATAGGGCTCCTGCTTCATCGTCGACGCGTAATCGAGCACGATCGTCTCATATTCGGCGCCGGTCTCCTCCAGCATCCATCGGGCGATCCGCCCGCGCGACATCGGATTGGTGTAGAAAGTCAGTTGGGTTGCCATCTCGTCCTCCCAGGCATGTTCCGGTCGAATCGGCCTCGCGGAACATAGATAGAACCCGACAAGCGAACGGCGTCAAGGTCGCCCCTGACGCCGGTCGGAAAATTGGCCCTGAACGTCGAATCGCGCCTCTCAGGCGGCGACGACGCTGATCCTGGAGACCTTGCTGTTGCTGTGCGACAGGCGCTTCAGTTCGGGCACGGTCTTCATCATCTGGGCGACCATCGCATCGCGATTACCACCCTCGAAGGTCGCACCAAGATCGGGCGCGATCGCCAGATAGCCGGCACGCGCATAGCGGCGCGCGGTTTCCTGTGCCTTTGCATCGGCGCCGACCTGATCGGGCATCACCACGACCACGCCGAGATTGGCCTTGCCGCGCGGAGAGGCGAAATAGCCTTCAAGCACTTTGCCACCGCGCAGAGCATAGCGGATATTCCGGGCATTGAGGCTGTCGTCGGTCACGGCGCCGAACGCGGAACCGGCGAAACCGAATACCGCCGGGGCTGCTGAAAGCGCGACCACGACGCCACGGCGACCGACAGGTTTGCGGCCCAACGCTCCGAAACCGGCCACGGGTTGATCGTTGATATCTGACATGGAAGCCTCCCTTACGCCGCCCCTGTGCGGATCAAGAAAAGCGTAACCGCTGAAAGGTCGAAATACAACCAGATCGGATGCACGTTGCGACGACGACCTTCCATTCCCGGTAAAATGCAGTCTTCTTACTATTCAGATACTTGAAGAGACAACGGAGCCACCTTTCCTGGTACGCACCGGCATGATCTGGCGGTATATTCCACCGATGTGCCATTGTTGAAAGCGCAAAGCGCCACCAAAACGGATCAGTATTTTCCCGCCGGATCAGCCCGCGCGCGACCTCAGATCGAGCGGTACCACCACACGCCGTCGCGAACCTCCTTCGCCGCCCGGCCCTCGATTTCAAGGCGACGAAGATGCGCAAGCGCCTCGCCGGTCGCCATGCCCAGCATGTCGGGGCCGATCGCACGCCGGAACAGTCGGCCGAAGCAATCGACTGCGCGGCGGGGCTCGGCAATAAAGACCTCGAGTTCGTCGAGGCGCTCGTGATGCTCGCGGGCCATCGCATCCAGTCGGGCGTAGAGACCGGTAAAGGGATCGCCATGTCCGGGCAGGACAAGGAGGTCATCCGGCAACAGGCGGAGCTTCGCGATCGAGGCGAACCATTCGCCGAGTGGATCCGCCTCCGGCTCGGTCACGCCGAGCGAGACATTCGGGCTGATGCGCGGCAGCACTTGGTCACCAGCGATCAGCACGCCGGCAGCATCGTTCAACAGACAGGCATGTTCCGGACTATGGCCCGATCCGACCACGATCCGCCAGTCATTGCCGCCGATCGCAAGCCTGTCGCCATCCTTGACGCGACGATAGCTCAGCGGCAGCGGCGTCACGAGGCGGCGAAAACCCGACCAGCCGCGTTCGCTGGCGTGATCGACCTGCTCGTCGTTCCAGCCGGCGGCGCGCCAGAAGGCGATCATCTCGTCGGGCACGCTCTCGCGCGCATCGAGCATCACCGACCGCAGCGTGAGCCATTCGCCCCGCGTCATCACCATGGGTGCGGCGTGGTGCGAACACATCCAACCGGCGAGCCCGATATGATCGGGATGGAAATGCGTGCCGATCATCTGCGTGACGCGAAACCCGGCGAGCGGGCCGCGGAACACCGCCTTCCACGCCTCGCGCGCGTCGGGCAGGTTCATGCCCGCATCGACCAGCGCGACGCCTTCCCCATCGTCGACGAGCCAGCAATTGACGTGCTTGAGTGGGCCCGGAACGGACAGCCTAACCCAGCGGATGCCGGGGGCCACCGTCATGACGGCACCCGGCGCCGGCTCGGCGCCACCAAAGGGGTAGGTCAGCCCTTTATGGCTGGTCGGGACGAAGCTTTCGTCCGCGACGAACGCGGCATCGGAGCGGGAAACGGTTGCCATAGGTTGCGGATAGCAACGGAACTACGGCCAAGTCACGCGCCAATTGTCGACGCGCCTCTGCACCGTTCGTGTCGAGCAAAGTAGAGAAACCGAAGCCCGCGCTGCGTGACTGTTCCTCGACGTCGCTCGAAACGAACGGAGAAAATCGGGAAACGGCCATAGCCTGCTCGCTACGGCCCAACCAAACCCCTCCCCCAACGGAGGGGTCTAAAGGATTAACGACGGAACAGCGTCTCCGCGGTCGGCTCGGCACGGGGTGCTTCTTCACCCGCTTCGGCTGCCTCCGCATCGCGCGCGAGCTGGTCGCGCTGGGCGCGCAGCTCGGTGATCAGCGCCTCACGGTCACCCTCGAGACGGGTGTCGACCGGGGCCTCGATGCCTGCCGCCTTGGCTGCCTTCGCCACCGCCGCGTCGAGCTCGCGCTGAGTCGTCAGGCCCAGAGTGACCGGGTCCTTCGGCGTGATGTTGGCGATGTTCCAGTGACTGCGGTCGCGGATCGCGGCGATGGTGGTGCGGGTGGTGCCGATCAGGTTGCCGATCGCGCCGTCCGAGATTTCCGGATGGTTGCGGATGATCCAGGCGATGCCGTCCGGCTTGTCCGACCGCTTCGATACCGGGGTGTAGCGCGGGCCCTTGGTGCGACGGACCTGCTCGGGCCCCTTCAGCATGATGAGACGATAGTCGGGATCGGCCTGACCCTTGTCGATCTCGTCCTGAGTCAGTTCGTGAGCGCGAACCGGGTCACGCCCGGTCAGCTTGGTCGCGGCAGTATCGTCGGCGATCGCCTGGATCTCCAGGATGTGCAGGCCACAGAATTCGGCGATCTGCTCAAAACTGAGCGACGTATTGTCGACCAGCCAGGAGGCGGTCGCGTGGGGCATGAGCGGCTGGGCCACCGGAAACTCCTCAAAAGCACTAACAGCGCAAATAATAAGGGCCGCCCCTTTCGGAGCGGCCGCACAATGACGTTGACTTAGTCTTCCTTGAACAGGGAGGCAAGGCTCAGGCGGCGATCGCCTCGTCGGCGTCGACCGGTACCAGCGCGCTGAGGAACTGACGGGCGCTCGCTTCCCAGGTGAAGGTCCGCCCATAGGCCGCACAGACCTTCCGATCCCTTGTCAGCGCCTGCGCGATCGCGTGTGTCAGATTCTCGTCCATCGCGCCGACCGCATCGTTCAATATGTCGATTGGGCCGGTGACCGGATATGCTGCGACCGGCACGCCGCAGGCCATCGCCTCGATCATCACCAGCCCGAACGTGTCGGTCCGGCTCGGGAAGACGAACACATCGGCGCTGGCATAGGCCGCCGCCAGATCGGCGCCGAAACGCGGACCGAGGAACTTCGCCTCGGGATACCGCGCCTCCAACGACGCCCGTGCCGGGCCGTCACCCACGATCACCTTGGTGCCGGGATGGTCGCTGGTCAGGAACGCCTCGATATTCTTCTCGACCGCGACCCGGCCGACATAGAGCTGGATCGGCCGCTGCAGCGCGGCAAGCGCCGGATCCGGGGCGCTCGCTGCGGAGAAGGTCGAGAGATCGACCCCCCGACCCCAGTGCCGCACCTTGCCGAGGCCGTGCTCCTTGAGCGTCGAGGCGATCGACGGCGTCGAGGCGAGGATCGACTGGGCCGGCGCGTGGAACCAGCGGATGTAGCGCCACACCCATTCCGGATTCACTCCGGTCCGCGCCGAGACATAATCGGGAAACTGGGTGTGATAAGCGGTGGTGAACGGAAATTCGTTCATCAGGCACCAGCGCCGCGCCGCAAGGCACACCGGCCCCTCGGTCGCGAGGTGGATCGCCTGTGGGTTGAAGTCGGCCAGCATCCGGCCGACCGCATGGGTCCGCGCGAACGCCAGGCGGATCTCCGGATAGGTCGGGCAGGGCATCGAATAGAACAGGTCGGGGGAGACGACCATGACGACATGGCCTTGCCGTTCGAGCTCAGCGCGCACGGCCTGCAGCGTCCGCACCACGCCGTTCACCTGGGGGGTCCACGCATCAGTGGCGATCGCGATGCGCACGCTCGTCAGGCCGCCAGCATCTCGATCTTCGCGGATTCGGGAGGCGCGATCTCCCTGGCCGCGATCTCGTCGGCCCAGTGGAGCAGCTCCATCCTTCCGTCGAAATGTTCGACAAGAGCGGTGCAGCCCTCGACCCAGTCGCCGTCATTATAATATTCGATGCCGCCAATATTGCGGAATTCGGCCGTATGGATGTGACCGCAGACGACACCATCGACGCCGCGCGCGCCGGCCGCCTGAGCGATCACTTCCTCATAGTTGGAGATGAACTCCACCGCGTTCTTCACCTTGGCCTTGGCGTGTTTGGACAGCGACCAATAGGGCAGCTTGAAGAAGCGGCGATACGCGTTCACCAACCTGTTGAGCGCCATCATGAATTCATACGCCGCATCGCCCACATGCGCGAGCCATTTGTGCGTCAGCGTGATCATGTCGAACTCGTCGCCATGGAGCACCAACAACCGACGGCCATCGGCGGTTTCATGGATCGCCTTGCGGCGGATCGAGACGCCGCCGAAATCGAGCCCGGTGAACTGGCGCATCACCTCGTCATGATTGCCGGGGATGTAGATTACGTCGGTGCCGCGCTTGGCGCGCTTCAGGATCCGCCACACCACGTCGTTGTGCGACGCAGGCCAGTAGAATTTCTTCTTCAGCCGCCAGCCGTCGATGATGTCGCCGACAAGATACATCCGCTCGCTGTCGACATGATCGAGAAAGTCGATCAGCATGTCGGCGTTGCAGCCACGGGTTCCCAGATGAATATCGGAAATCCAGATCGTCCGGTACGTGCGGCGCTCGGTGACCTCGCGTTCCGGAATCGATGGCTTGGAGTGCACGAAGTCAGCGAAATCAGCGATGCTATTGTCCATCGCGATTCTGGTGATGGCATCCATCTTGGCAATATCCCGCAAAGCCCCTGACAGGCCTGCGCTATGGCTGTTTTATGTTACAGCTTGATTCTCCTTATGTGAAAGGCAGGTTACGCTTTCATCGCAATATGATGTGGCTCGGCCTCCACACGGGCCAGCCAGGTGGTGATCGCCGGATAGCGCCCAAGGTCGAAACCACCCTCTTCGGCGACATGGGTATAGGGGTAGAGTACGATATCGGCGAGGGTCAGCCGGTCGCCGATAAAGAAGGGCGTCTTCGCCAGATGATCGTCCATCAGCTCGAGCGCCGCCTCGCCAGCCGCCTGCTTTGCCGGGATATGTGCCCGCTGCACGTCGTTCAGCCCGGCCTCCCCGATGAAGAACCGCCAGAAACGCAGGGTCGCGACATTGGGTTCGTGATTATATTGTTCCCAGAACATCCAGCGGAACATGTCGGCACGGTCATAGCGATCTTGCGGGATCAGGTGCGATCCGTCCGCCAGATATAGGCAGGCAGCCCCGCTTTCGGGCAGATAATCGTCGCCGACCTGGAGGACCGGGATCCGGCCATTCGCACTGACGCCGCCAAGGAACGCGTCCGACCGGGTCTCGCCCTTCATGATGTCATATTCGCGGCGCTCGAGCGGGATGCCGAGATGCGCGGCCGTCAGCCGGATCTTGTAGCAGTTTCCGGACGCAGCATATTCGTGGAGGATCAGGCTGGACATGTGGCACTCCCCTTTTGCGCCATCCTCATGACGCGACGGCGCGGAGCGTCAAATCAAATGCGGCGGACGATCGACAAGCAGCCATTGTGGATCGCCCGAGCCCGGCGGGCCCTCACTCCATCGTCAGCACGATCTTCCCGATATGGTCGCCCGATTCCATCCGCTCATGCGCGGCGGGCGCATCGGCCAGCGGATAGGTGCGGTCGATCACCGGCTTCAGTTGCCCTTCCTCGACATAGGGCCAGACGGTGCGGGCCAGTTCCTCGGCGACCAGACTCTTGAACGCGGTGTCGCGCGGGCGGAGCGTCGAGCCGGTCAGGGTAAGCCGCCGCCGCATGATCTCGAAGATCGGGATCGTCGCGGTCAGCCCGCCCTGCACCGCGATCGAGACGTGGCGGCCATCATCGGCGAGGCATTGCAGGTTGCGAGGCAGATAATCGCCACCGACCATATCGAGCACCACCGCCACGCCCTTGCCGCCGGTGATCGCCTTCACTTCTGCGACGAAATCCTGCGTCTTGTAGTTGATCGCGTGATCGGCCCCCAGGGCCTTCGCCGCGGCGCATTTTTCGTCCGACCCGGCAGTGACAATGATGGTCAGCCCGAACAGGTTTGCAAGGCCGATCGCCATTGTGCCGATGCCGCTGGTGCCGCCATGGACAAGCACCGTGTCGCCCTCGCTGGCATAACCGCGCTCGAAGAGATTGGTCCAGACGGTGAAGAGCGTCTCCGGCATCGCCGCCGCCTCGACCATCGACAGCGCCTCGGGCACGTGCAGGCACTGGCCATAAGGCGCGACGGCATATTGGGCATAGGCGCCACCGCTGATCAGCGCGCAGACCGACTGGCCGACCAACTCGGACTGAACGCCCTCCCCCACCGCGACGATCGTACCCGACACCTCCATGCCCAGGATCGAGGGTGCGCCGGGCGGCGGCGGGTACAGCCCCTTGCGCTGCATCACCTCGGGACGGTTCACGCCGGCCGCGGCGACGCGAATCAGCACCTCGCCCTCGGCCGGCAGCGGCACCGGCCGCTCGACCAGGCGCATCACCTCGGGACCGCCGGGAACATCCGGATCGATCGCCTGCATCGTCGTTGGTATATTAACCATAAATCCGCCCACCCCCCGTCGCGGAATCGAGTGGCCTTATTGACATCGCGGCCTGCCGGGTCAACGTTCCATGCCATGGACCCGGACGAGATTCTCGCACGAAAAGCGGGCGATCCGCTTACCGAGCTTGCACGGCAAGACCTCGATCCCCTTTCGGTCGAGGAATGCACCGCGCGCATCGAGGCGCTCGAGGCGGAAATCACCAGGACGAAGGCCAGGTTGACGCGTGCCGTTAACCACAGGGCAAGCGCCAACGATCTATTCAAGCGATGAGCAGCGAGGCTCCGGCGCGGCGATCAGGCCGGAGCGTTCGTCAAGAGCTTGATGCGGGCGCCCCGCCTTCCGACATAAGAGGAAAGGGCCGTCCGTCACGTTGCGGCCCGCATGGAGTAAAGTAATGCCTTCTTTCGCATCAGCGCTGGAAACAACCCTCCACAAGGCGCTCGAAGCCGCGTCCTCGCGGCGCCACGAATATGCGACACTCGAGCATCTGCTGCTCGCCCTGATCGACGACGAGCACGCCTCCAAGGTGATGACCTCGTGCGGGGTCGAACTGGAAGAGCTCAAGGCCACCRTCGCCCATTATCTCGACACCGAGCTCGAGGCGCTGAAGGTCGATGCCGCGACCGATCCTTCGCCCACCTCGGGTTTCCAGCGCGTCGTCCAGCGCGCGATCCTTCACGTCCAGTCCTCGGGCCGCGACGAAGTGACCGGCGCCAACGTTCTCGTCGCGCTGTTCAGCGAGCGCGAGAGCTATGCCGTCTATTTCCTCCAGCAGCAGGACATGAGCCGTCTCGATGCCGTCAGCTTCATCTCGCATGGCGTCGGCAAGGGTGGCGCCGCCCCGGAGCCCCGCGAAGTGAAGGGCGCCGAGGAAGAAAAGGCGCAGAAGCCTGACGGCAAGGGCAAGAGCGAAAGCGCGCTCAAGCAGTTCACCGTCGATCTCAACGAGAAGGCGAAGAACGGCAAGGTCGATCCGCTTATCGGGCGCGGGCCCGAGGTCGATCGCACTGTGCAGATCCTGTGCCGCCGGTCGAAGAACAACCCGCTCTATGTGGGCGATCCCGGCGTGGGCAAGACCGCTATCGCGGAAGGCCTGGCGCGCAAGATCGTCGAGGGCGACGTGCCCGAGGTGCTGCTGCCCGCGGTCATCTATTCGCTCGACATGGGCGCGCTGCTCGCCGGCACGCGCTATCGCGGCGATTTCGAGGAGCGGCTGAAGGCCGTCGTCAACGAACTCGAGAAACTGCCCGACGCGATCCTGTTCATCGACGAGATCCACACCGTGATCGGCGCCGGCGCGACCAGCGGCGGCGCGATGGATGCGTCCAACCTGCTCAAGCCGGCGCTTTCGGGCGGCACCATCCGTTGCATCGGTTCCACGACGTACAAGGAGTTCCGCAACCACTTCGAGAAGGACCGCGCGCTGCTGCGGCGCTTCCAGAAGATCGATGTCAACGAGCCGACGATCGAGGACACGGTCAAGATCCTGACCGGTCTGCGCAGCGCGTTCGAGGACCATCACAAGGTGAAATACACCCCCGACGCGATCAAGTCGGCGGTGGAACTCAGCGCGCGCTACATCAACGACCGCAAGCTGCCGGACAAGGCGATCGACGTGATCGACGAGGTCGGTGCGATGCAGATGCTGGTGCCGCTCAACAAGCGCAAGAAGACCATCACCACGCGCGAGATCGAAGCCGTGATCGCGACGATGGCGCGCATCCCGCCGAAATCGGTCTCGACCGACGACACCAAGGCGCTCGAAAGCCTCGAGACAGACCTCAAGCGGGTGGTGTTCGGCCAGAATGCGGCGATCGAGAAGCTCGCCTCGGCAATCAAGCTCAGCCGTGCCGGGCTGCGCGATCCCGACAAGCCGATCGGCAATTATCTGTTCACCGGCCCGACTGGCGTGGGCAAGACCGAGGTCGCCAAGCAGCTCGCCGCGATCATGGGCATCCCGCTCCAGCGCTTCGACATGTCGGAATATATGGAGCGTCACTCGGTCAGCCGGCTGATCGGCGCGCCTCCGGGCTATGTCGGTTATGATCAGGGTGGCCTGCTGACCGACGCGGTCGATCAGCAGCCGCACTCGGTGCTGTTGCTCGACGAGATCGAGAAGGCGCATCCGGACCTGTTCAACATCCTGTTGCAGGTGATGGATAACGGCAAGCTGACCGACCACCATGGCAAGACCGTCGATTTCAGGAACGTCATCCTGATCATGACGACCAATGCCGGCGCGTCGGACATGGCGCGCGAGACGCTCGGCTTCGGCAACCTTTCCCGCGAGGGCGAGGACGAGCAGGCGGTGCAGAAGATGTTCACGCCGGAGTTCCGCAACCGGCTCGATGCAATCGTGCCGTTCGGTTACCTGCCGACCGAAGTGGTTGCGCGGGTGGTGGAGAAGTTCATCCTCCAGCTCGAGCTTCAGCTGTCGGACCGCAACGTCCACATCACTCTCGACGATGCCGCAAAGGCGTGGCTGACCGAGAAGGGTTACGACAAGCTCTATGGCGCTCGCCCGATGGGCCGCCTGATCCAGGAGAAGATCAAGCAGCCGCTCGCCGAGGAACTGCTGTTCGGCAAGCTCGTCCATGGCGGCGAGGTGAGCGTGAAGATGAAGGACGGCGCGCTTGCGTTCGAGATCGTACCCGCGCCGCCCAAGAAGCCGAAAAAGAAGGGCAAGGCGGAAAGCGTCGACGCGAAGTAAGGCCCCGGACGAACGCAGCCCGAACGAACGAGGAGGCCGCGGCGGAAACGTCGCGGCCTTTTTCGTATCAGCGCACGTAATAGCCCGGCGTCGTCTGGATGGTGACCGTCACCCTCGTTCCGCCATGCACGACCGCGCGTGGCGGCGGTGGCGGCGCGGGCTGGTAGCGGACGGACGCAGGCGCCCTGCATCCGCCCCAGCCACAGGCGCGTAGTTCAGCCTCGCGTTCGCGGGCGAGCCTGCGCATCCAGCGATCGCGGGCGATGGCGGCGGAGGCCTGTTCCTCGGTGCTGGCCCACGTATCGTCGCGGCAATCCCGGTCGCCATCGCAGATCCGGTTCACGGCGCGCTCGACCCGACGATAGAGCTCGGCGATGCCGGCGCTRGTCGACAGATCGAGATCGACCGCCGCAACCGGGATCGACCGGGTCTCGTAGCGATCATAGGCGTGGGCGGCTGTGGTGAGCCCCGCCATCGCGGCGAACAGCAGCAATCCCCGTATCATGCCCGTCTCCCATCGTCGAAGATGGTTAACAGTAAAAGCCCGGCGGCGTGGAAAGACAAGCATCAACACCTGTCCGTCTTCGGACAGGCAGGCCTATCCGCGAACCCAACCGACCGCAGGATCGTTCATATCGACTGCCTCGCCCAGCTCCCACACTTCCGGATAGCCATAACCGACCAGGTTGACGAAAGTCTGGACATTGAGCGCGAGCCGGATCGACTTGGTCACCACGGGCGCGACATTGTTCCGGAAATTATTGTTGCAATAGATATAGATGGGACGAGACCGATCCGGTCCGACGAGCCGCGCGAGGCTCTCGGCGGTGAAATCCGAAAAGGGTAAATTCACTGCCCCGTCGATATGCCCGCGGCTGAACGCCTCGGCCGAACGCGCATCGAGCAACAGTGCCCCCTCACTCGCGGCGCGCCGGCGGAATTCGGCAAGGCCGAGCAGCCTTTTGGCGCGATAGGGGCCGACCTTTTGCGTCAGGGCGACATAAGCTGAATAATCGATCAGCGGGTTGGCGCCGGGTACGATCGCCGGCGCCTCCTCCGCCAATGCCGGCGACGCAGCGGCCAGCCATAGGGACGCGATGAGGGTGAGCGAGCATCTGCGCATGGTGGCCATTCCCGGAAACAAGTCGGTCATGGCGTGCGACCACCAGGCTTGATCTGGCCTGAACGGGCGACCCGCCCGATCTGGGCATCGAAATCAGACTTTCGTCCAACCTATGATGCCGGCCTTTACCTTCTGTTCGGCATCTGCAGCCTACACGCCGGCCCATGCTCAAGGGGTGGGTTTTCAGGCTGCTGGCGTCGGTCGGCGCATTGCTCGTTTCCGCGTTCGCGTGCGCGGCGCCCGCGGCTGCGCAAACCGGACTTGCCGGGCAGCCGGTTACGGTCTGCGTGACGCGTGCCGGGCCGGGCATGGAGCCCCGGACATTGTTCGCCGAGCCGACCCGATTCGACTGTGACGTCCGCCAGACATCGCTTGGACCAGGCGACTATTGGGCCTTGTCCGCCCCGGTGCGCGCGAACGGTCCGGTGGATGTCCGCATCGCCAGCCTGTGGCAGGAACGCGTGACGGTTCACGCGCTCTATGCAGATGGCACGATCGTCTCGGCGGTGACCGACGGCCACGCCGCGAGCCGGCACCTCCAGCTCGGCGCGATCATCGAGCGCGGCCTGCCCCAGCGCAGCGCGCCGCTCGTCCGCCTGCTCTGGCATGTCGAGGGCTCGGCGAATCTGCGCGGAATCCTGGTCGGCGCGAGAATCGCGACCCCGACGGAGAGCGCCAACGCCAATCTGACGATGGGCGCCGTCTATGCCGGATTCGCCGGCCTGTGCATCGCCCTGCTCGTTTACAATCTCGCGCTTTGGGGCGCGTTGCGCCACCGTTTCCAGCTTGCTTATTGCGGCATGCTGCTCGCGCTGATGCTCTATGCGACATCGTCGTCCGGCGTACTTGTCTGGATATGGCCCGACATCATCAACAACGACCGGCTCCGCATCAACTATGCGTCGCTCGGCATGGCGGCAGTGGGAGCGACGCTGTTCGCCCGCAGCTTCTTCGAACCGCGCGTCTTCGCCGGATGGCTGGCACGGGCGAGCAACGCCATTTGCGTGCTGATGCTGACGACGGTCGCGCTGCTTGCGACCCTGGCGCCGCGGCATATCCCCCTGTTCGACCGCTTCTTTGCGCTCGTCTTCCTCGCGCAGCTCGGCATCGTCATACCGATCCTGTGGCGCGGCTGGCGGACACGGAGCAATTATCTGTGGATGTTCGCGCTCGCCTGGGCCGCGCCGATCATCCTCGCCTGCTTCCGCGTCGCCGGCGCGCTGAACGCCATCAGCTGGAGCTTCTGGCTCGACAATTCGACGATCCTGACCATGACGGTGGAGGCGCTCTTCTCGAGCCTGGCCATCGCCTATCGAATCCGCCTGCTCAGCCTGGAACGCGACGAGGCGCGCGAGCAGGAGATCGCGGCGCGGCTGCTCGCGGACACCGATCCGCTGACCGGCCTGTTCAACCGCCGTGCCTTTCTGCGGCACGCGATCGGGCGCGAGGGCGACCAGATACTGCTGGTGGCCGATATCGACCATTTCAAGCGGGTCAACGAGACGATCGGCCATGACGGCGGCGACGAGGTCCTGCGCGTCTTTGCCCGCACGCTGCGCCAGTCGGTCCCGCCCGAGGCGCTGATCGCCCGCATCGGCGGCGAGGAATTCGCGATCATCACACCGGTCGGGCTTGCGGTCGAAGCCGAGGACATCCTTGCCCGGCTTCGCGCGTCGCGCATGCCATACGATCTCTCGGTGACCGCCAGCATTGGTACGTGCAGCGGGCCGCTGTTGAAGGAAACCGACTGGAAGGCGCTGTATCGCTGCGCCGACCGGGCGCTTTTCGAAGCCAAGGCCGCGGGCCGCGACCGCGCGCGCTGCACGCAGCCGGGCGCCAGGAATTCGGGCCGAATCGCCGCCTGAGGCTGCTTGCCCCGGCACGGCCCCGCGCCTATGTTCCCGGCGCAGGAGACATCATGCGTAATCGTCGTACAGGGCTGGCAATCGTGGCGATCGCGCTGCTGATCATGGCGATGCGTCACCCTTCGGCCGATCTGCGCATCCTCACGCACGACCGGTCGGACAGCGCGCCGCGCAGCTTCCAGGCAGCGGTCGATTTCGGGCTGGTGGCCGTTTCGGTGCTCATCACCTGGACCGAAAAGCGCCTGGCCTGACGCTTGTACCGTGCGAGTCGGTTGCTTACACCCTTGTCAATGACCGACCCAGAAAGCGCCTGGCGCGATTCCTATCGCCATCCCACCCGGTGGGACAGCTCATATCCGCCGCAATCGATGGTCGAATTCTTCGACGAAGCGGCGGCGCGCGGCGGCAACACGCCGCTGATCGATTTCCTCGGGCGACACTATAGCTATGCCGAGACGCTCGACGGGGCGAATCGGGTCGCGGCGGGGTTGAAGGCACTCGGTTATGGTCCGGGGGACCGCATCGGCCTGTTCCTGCCCAATGTCCCGCATTACGCCGCCGCCTATTACGGCATCCTCAAGCTCGGCGCGACCGTGGTGAATTTCTCGCCGCTCTACACGGCGGCCGAACTCGAGCATCAGGTCGCCGATTCGGGTACGAAGCTGCTGTTCACCTTGTCGGCCAGCGCGCTGCTACCGACCGCGCTGAAGGTGCTCGACGAGAGCAGCCTCGAGCGATTGGTGGTCGGCTCGATCGCCGGCGCGCTGCCGGCAGCGAAATCGATGCTCTATCGCCTGTTCAAGCGCGGCGAAGTCACCAAGCGGCCGCATGATCCGCGAATCATGGCCTTTTCCGGGCTGATCGCGAATGACGGCGTCCACCCCGCCGCGGCGATCGATCCGGTCAACGACGTTGCGCTGATCCAATATACCGGCGGCACCACCGGCACGCCCAAGGGCGCGATGCTGACCCATCAGAATCTCAGCGCCAATGCGCGCCAGGTGATGGGTCTCGATCCGCATCCGAACGAGCATGACCGCATCCTCGGCGTGTTGCCGCTGTTCCATGTCTTCGCCAATACCTGCGTCCTCAACCGTACCGTTCTCAACGGCGGCTGCATCGTGATGTTGCCGCGTTTCGAGGCGGGTCAGGTGCTGGCGGCGATCGACCGCACCAAGGCGACCGCCCTGCCAGGCGTGCCGACCATGTATCAGGCCCTGCTCGATCACCCGAAGCTTGCCGAGACCGATTTCTCCTCGCTGCGCATCTGCATCTCGGGCGGTGCGCCGCTGCCGGCCGAGCTGAAGCGGAAGTTCGAAGCGGCTACCGGGTCGACCGTGGTCGAGGGCTATGGCCTGTCCGAAAGCTCGGGCGTGATCTCGGCCAATCCCTATGAGGGCGAGGGCAAGTCGGGCACGATCGGCCAGCCGATCCCGGGCACCTATGTGAAGCTGGTCGACAAGGGCGATCCGAGCCAGCCGCCGCCCGAGGGCGAGCCGGGCGAAATCGTCGCGGCGGGCCCGCAGATCATGAAGGGCTATTGGAACCGGCCCGACGCCGATTCAGACGTATTCGTGACGGATGCAGCCGGCCGGACCTGGCTGCGCACCGGCGATGTCGGGACGATCGATGCCGACGGCTTCATCAAGATCGTCGACCGGCTGAAGGACATGATCGCGGTGTCGGGCTTCAAGGTGTTCCCGAGCCAGATCGAAGCGGTGCTACACCATCACGCCGCGGTGAAGGAGGCGATGGTGATCGGCCTGCCCGACCCCTATCGCGGCGAGCATCCCCGCGCCTATGTCACCCTGAACGACGGCGCGACCGTGACCGGCGAGGAACTGCGCGACTGGCTCAACCCGCAGCTTGGGCGGCACGAACGGGTCGATCAGGTCGTGATACGGCTGACCATGCCCAAGACGATGATCGGCAAGCTCAGCCGCAAGGACCTTGTGGCCGAGGTGATGGCGGAGGGGTCGGGTGTTCCAAAGGAGGCTTAAGTCGCGCGCCGTGCTTACGACGCGGAGTATATCGACCGATTCGGCCGAAACAGAATAAAAGATGAGCTGGCGGCCTTCGAAGCTCAGCGTTCGGACGCCAGGCCTCAGATCATCCCGCGGCTGTCCGCGGTTCGGAAAGTTCTCCAGGGTAGCGATGCGAGCGCGGCCTCGTTTGAGATAGCCCGCCGCCGTATCGAAGTCGGACTCGCTTTCGACCCACGCCCTTAACCCGTCGAGATCATCGACCGCTGCCGGGCTATAGCGAACCCTAAAACTCACCCTTTCCGACGCGCTTGCACACGGCGGTCGAGTTCAGCGAACGCTTCGTCGGCCGACATCATTGGCCTGGGATCGGCCAAGGCTTCATCGATCTTGCGGCGATATAATTCGTCTAGCATGGCTTCTTGTCGGTCGAGCGCCCGCAACCCCTCACGCATCACCTCGCTCATCGAAGCGAAACGCCCGGACTCGACATGCTTCCTTGCCCGTTCGGCCATATCTCCAAGCGTAACGGTGACAGCTTTGCTCGCCATGACGACCTCCAATATGATTTTATCATATAGTCCCGAGGCCGAGTCTGCTCAACACCCCCTCACCCGTCCTTGACCCTCGTTGCCCGCCTGCCGCATAGCGGCACGATGGAGAGACCCATTGAAGAGCTGTCGTTCGAGGACGCGCTGAAGGAGCTGGAGACGATCGTCTCGCGGCTGGAAACCGGCGAGGCCCCGCTCGACCAGGCGATCAGCCTGTATGAGCGTGGCGACAAGCTGCGGCGCCGCTGCGCCGACCGGCTCGACGCCGCACAGGCACGGATCGAGGCGATCCGGCTCGATAGCGAAGGCCGTGCCACCGGCACTCAGCCCTTCGCCGCCGGCTGACCCGATGACGGCTGCATCCCTGTCGCTTCAGGCGGCCCTCACCCAGGTCGGTGCCGATATCGATCGTCGGCTCGACGTCTTTCTGGCGATCCCCAACGATCCCCGGGCCGATCTCTACCGCGCGATGCGCCACGCCGCGATCGGCGGCGGCAAGCGGCTGCGCCCGCTGCTGGTGTTCGCCACCGCTCGGCTGTTCGGGGTCGATCGCGACTGTACCGGACGGGCCGCCGCCGCGATCGAGTGCATCCATGTCTATTCGCTGATCCATGACGATCTGCCGGCGATGGACGATGACGATATGCGCCGGGGCAAGCCGACCGTGCACAAGATGTTCGACGAGGCGACCGCGATCCTGGCCGGCGACAGCCTGCACGCGCTGGCCTTCGAGATCCTCGCCGATCCGGCGACTCATCCCGACCCTTTCGTACGTAGCGAACTCGTGCTCGATCTCGCCCGCGCCGCCGGCCCCTCGGGCATGGCAGGCGGCCAGATGATGGACCTTGAAGCGGAGAAGGCCAGTTTCGACCTGCCGACCGTCACCAGGCTGCAGGCGATGAAGACCGGCGCGCTGATCGCCTGTTCGGTAGAGGCCGGGGCGATCCTCGGCCGAGTTCCGCCGGAAGGGCGCATCCCCCTGCGCGGTTATGCACGCGACCTTGGGCTGGCCTTCCAGATTGCCGACGACCTGCTCGACGTCGAAGGCGACGAGGCGACGGCTGGCAAGAAGCTGCGCAAGGACGGAGAGGCAGGCAAGGAGACCTTCCTGTCGCTGCTCGGCGTCCCCCGGGCCCGCGAGCAGGCGCGCATGCTGGTTGACCAGGCGATCCAGCATCTGCAGGGTTTCGGTCCTGAGGCCGACCTGTTGCGCGAGATCGCCCGCTTCACCTTGGAACGCGACCGATAGCTAAAAAATACTCGCTCGCGCGCCATCTCGCCGCGCCGCTGCTGGTCGCCGCGATCGGGCTCGGCGGCTGGCAATATGCGTTGCACTGGCGCCCGTCGGAACAGGCCTATCCCCGCCAGGGCATCGACGTGTCGCATCACCAAGGCCCGATCGACTGGGCTGCTCTTCCGGCGCAGGACGTCGAGTTTGCCTATATCAAGGCGACCGAGGGCGGCGATCACCGCGATCGGCGGTTCGCCGAGAACTGGGCGGGCGCCGGGCGTGTCGGTATCGCGCGAGGCGCCTATCATTTCTTCACCCTGTGCCGCCCGGGCGCGGAGCAGGCTGCCAATTTCGTCGCGACCGTGCCGATCGACGCGTCGATGCTGCCGCCCGTCATCGACCTGGAATTCGGCGGCAATTGTGCGGCGCGCCCGTCGCCCGCGGCGCTGATGGCCGAGCTTGCCGCCTTCATCCGCCCGGTCGAGGCACGGTTCGGCCGGCCGGTGACGCTGTACCTCACCCGCGAGTTCGACGACGCTTATGCGCTGAGCGACCGGGTGAAGCGCCCCCTTTGGCTTCGACGCCTGGTGCTCGAGCCCGATTGGGGCGCCCGCCCCTGGGCGATCTGGCAGGCATCGAGCTTCCGCCGGGTGCGCGGCATCACCGGCAAGGTCGACTGGAACGTGATGCGAGGCCCGACATGATGCGGCCTTGACACCCGCATCCGGCCCCAGCAGTCCTCGTCCCCGATACATTCCTATCCCAGCGTGCTTGGCAAAGGCAGTCGACATGACCATCCGTACCGGCGTCTATCCGGGCACTTTCGATCCCGTCACGCTCGGGCATATGGACATCATCCGGCGCGGCGCGAAGCTGGTCGACCGGCTCGTCATCGGCGTGACGACCAACCCGTCCAAATCGCCCATGTTCGATCTGGCGGAACGCATGGCGATGGTCCAGCGCGAGGTCGCCGGGATCGGTGGGGAGATCCATGTCGTCAGCTTCGATTCGCTGCTGATGGACTTTGCCGAACGCGAAGGCGCTCGGGTGATCGTGCGCGGCCTGCGCGCCGTTGCCGATTTCGAATATGAATATCAGATGGCGGGCATGAACCAGCAGATCAATCCGCGCGTGGAAACAGTGTTCCTGATGGCGGACGTGTCGCTTCAGCCGATCGCCAGCCGGCTGGTGAAGGAGATCGCGCTGTACGGCGGGCCGATCGACCGGTTCGTCTCTCCGGCCGTTGCCGCCGACGTTGCCGCCCGGGTCGAGAAGATCGGCCGCAAGGGAAGCTGACCGATTTCGACATCGCTGCCACACGAGTGCCACGGTTGCATCGGATGAGGACTGGTGCAGCGGGATGTTCAGATTGGCGCAAGCGGGGATTTGCTCTAAGCGCGCTGCTACGCCTTACGGGCCCGAAGTATCAGGGCCAGGATGTTACGGGGATATGATGCGTTTTATTGCCAGCCTGATCGCGTGTGTATCCGCCCTTCTCTTCGCGGGCACGGCGACCGCACAGAATCTGGATACCCAGATCGCCGGGCGCATGCCGCTGCCCAGCAAGGATCCGGCGAACCTGTGGTATCTCGACCTGTCCACCGGTGGCCGAGTCGTAATCTGGCTCCGCCCTGATGCCGCGCCGAAGATGGTCGACCGCGTGAAAGAGCTCACCCGCCAGCATTTCTATGACGGGCTGACCTTTCACCGCGTGATCGATGGCTTCATGGCGCAGGCCGGCGACCCCAAGGGCGACGGCACCGGCGGTTCGAAGCTGCCGGACATGAAGGCGGAGTTCAATTTCCTGCCGCACGTGCGCGGATCGGTTTCCGCGGCGCGCACCGCCGACAATGAGGACAGCGCGAACAGCCAGTTCTTCATCGTCTTCCAGCCGCGCCTGACCCTCGACCATAAATACACCGTGTTCGGCCGCGTGATCGAAGGCATGGACTATGTCGACGCGATCCAGCGCGGCGAGCCGCCGGCGAACCCGACCAAGATCCTTCACGCCTATATCGGATCGGACAATCCCCCGGCCTATGTCGCGCCGCCGCCCGCACCCGTGGTGGCTGCACCGACCCTGTCGCTGACCGACGCGCCCGCGCCGATGGTGGTGAAGGTGCCGGCGGCTGCCGGGAAGAAGCCGGCGCCCAGGGCGCCCGCTCCGAAGGCGAAGGCCGCTACCCCCAAAGCGAAGTAAGCAACGCCGTCACCGGGCGGGCAAAGAGGCCGCTCCCATGAAGGTCGACCTGTTCGATTTCGATCTGCCGCCGGAGCGTATTGCGCTCCGGCCGGCGTCACCGCGCGATTCCGCGCGGCTACTGGTGCTCGACGGTGCCGAAACACGCGACCTCCATGTCACCGACCTGCCCGGCCAGCTCCGCGCGGGCGACCTGCTGGTGTTCAACGATACGCGCGTGATCCCCGCCCAGCTTGAGGGCAGGCGCGTCCCCCTCGATGTCGACGGTGTGCAAGGCACCCCGGTGGCACGGATCGGCGCGACCCTGCACAAGCGCGAGGGAATCCGCCGCTGGCGCGCCTTCCTCCGCAACGCGCGGCGGCTGCGTGAAGGCGACAGCGTCGATTTCGGCGCCGGCGTCAGTGCGGTCGTGAGCGACAGGGGCGAGGACGGCAGCCTGGCGCTGACCTTCGTCGGCGACGACCCGGTCGAGTTGCTGCTGGAGCGCGCCGGCCGCATGCCGCTCCCGCCCTATATCGCCGCCCGCCGCGCCGCCGATGCGCAGGACGCGGAGGATTATCAGACGATGTTCGCGGCGGAGAAAGGCGCGGTCGCCGCCCCCACTGCATCGCTTCACTTCACCCCCGCACTGATGGATAGCCTGAACAAGGCCGGCATCGGCCACACCACGCTGACCCTGCACGTCGGCGCGGGCACCTTTCTGCCGGTCAAGGCGGAGGACACCGACGCCCACAAGATGCACGCAGAATGGGGTCGTATCGACGCGGCGACCGCTGACCGCCTAAACCAGGTGCGCCGCAACGGCGGCCGCATCATCGCCGCCGGCACGACAAGCCTGCGCTTGATCGAAAGCGCAGCGGGAGAGGACGGCACCATCCACCCCTTCGAGGGCGACACCGCGATCTTCATTACCCCCGGCTACCGCTTCAAGGGTGTGGACGGCCTGGTAACCAATTTCCATCTGCCGAAATCGACCTTGTTCATGCTGGTGAGCGCGCTGATGGGGCTCGATCGGATGCGGGGCGCCTATGCGCACGCGATTGACGAGGGGTATCGGTTCTATTCCTATGGCGATGCATCGCTGCTGGTGCCGTAACCACGCGGCGAATCTAGGCTCCGCGCGTTTGTGCGCGGATGCATGAAGCGGGGCGCGAATGGCGGATGCTGCGCGGTACGAAACGCAACTGGCCTGCCCGCCCATAGGCTTACACCCGCTCACAGGCTTCTCGCCACACGCCGCACCGCACAACAACCTATCGCCAGCCGCCCCAAACCGGCTATCGTTCCCAACCATGGTTGCGGCAGTTCGATGATTTCCGTGAAAGGCCTTTCCAAGATGCGCCTGCAGATCCTTGCCCTGACATTGGCGAGCCTTTGCGTTCCGGGCGCCTCGGCGTCGGCGCAGCAGGCCACGCCGCCTGTGCCGACGCTGCCGCGCGGCGGACCGAACGGCCAGCCCCAGGCAACGATCATCGCCGAGCCGGTCGCGCTGATGATCGCCGCCTGCGACGCGAATGGCGATGCGAAGGTGACCCGTGCCGAACTCGCCGCCTGTGTGAAGCACAGCTTCGCCAGCATCGACACCGGCAATAGCGGGTCGATCGGCTATATCGGCTATAGCGATTGGGCGCTGATGTGGCTCGGGGATCGCAATGCCCTACCCAGCCCCTTCACCGTCGATGCCGACGGCGACAACCGCATCACGCTGGCCGAGCTGGAGGCGCAATTCGACACGCTGTTCGCGCGCTTCGATACCAACAAGGATGGCATGCTCACCCGCGCCGAACTGCTGACGATCAAGGCCACGGCCGTCGGCGAGCGCCCGGATCCGCGGGGCAAGCGCGGCGCCAAACCGGCGAGGCAATGACGTGAACTTCTGCTCCACGCCGACCGATCGCGACATGGCGCAACGCTACCGCCTCGTGATCTTCGATTTCGACGGCACGCTGGCCGATAGCGGTGACTGGTTCCTGTCGGTGTCGGACCATCTCGCCCAGCGCTTCGGCTTTCGCCGGGTCACACCGGAAGAGATCGAGACCCTGCGCGGCCGCACCACGCGCGAGGTGATCCGCTATCTGCGCATCCCGCGCTGGAAGCTGCCGGGCATCGGCCGTTACCTTCACGCGCTGCTGGCCGAGCAGACCGACCGCATCTCGCTGTTCGAGGGCGTCGAACCGCTGCTCCAGGGCCTGTCCGATGCCGGCATGAAGATTGCCCTCGTCACCTCCAATTCCGAGGCGAATGCGCGGGCCATATTGGGACCGGCCAATGTCGCCCGGTTCCACTGGCTCGAATGCGGGGCCTCGCTGTTCGGCAAGGCGCCGCGCTATCGCCGGGTGCTCCGCCGCAGCCAGGTCGAGCCCTATGAGACGATCGCGATCGGCGACGAGACACGCGACATCGCCGCCGCACGCAAGGCCGGCGTCACCGCCGCCGCCGTGCTCTGGGGCTATGCGCACCGGGAGGCACTGGTGAACGCCCGGCCCGACCTGTGCTTCGAGCATCCCGACGAAGTTGCCCGGCTGCTACTCGGCGATGCGCGCGCGGATCGTGGCGAGCAGCGGCGGGCCTGAGGCATGCGGTCAATACCCGACGATTTCGACGCGGCGACCGTCGCGGCGATCGATGCGCGGCTTGAAGCGATCGTGCGCGACGATCGGGTCGCGATGCCGCTGGCGATAGAAAGCGGCAGCCGCGCCTGGGGCTTCGCCTCGCCTGACAGCGATTATGATTGCCGCTTCCTGTTCGTCCGGCGGCGGCAGGATTATCTGACCCTCTGGCCAAAGCGCGACGTGATCGAGACGCCGCTCGACGGGCTGCTGGACGTCAATGGCTGGGACGTCGCCAAGGCGCTGCGGCTGATCGTGAAGGGCAACGCGGTGGCGATCGAGTGGCTGCGCTCGCCGATCGCCTATCGCGGCGACCCGGGGTTCAGGGATTCCCTGCTCGCCTTTGCCGACGCCCATGCGCCGCTCCCGCTGGTCCGCCGGCACTATCTCCATCTCGGCATGCAGCAATGGAAGCGCGGCAGCGAGGATGGCGGGATCGCGATCAAGCGGCTCTTCTACATCCTGCGGCCCGCCGCGGTGCTGCGTTGGATGCGGCATCATCCCGGCGCGACACCGCCGATGCACTTCCCGACTCTGATCGCCCAGTGCGACCCGCCGGCCCAGGTCGGCGCGATCATCGCCGACCTGATCGCGCGCAAGGCGGAAACGCGCGAGCTAGGGCTCGCTCCGATGCCTGCCGAGATCGTCGCCTTCGTCGAGGCCGAATATGCGATCGCCGAAGCCGAGCCGAAGGGGATCGTCGATACGCGGTCGCAGGCGGCGGCAGATGCGGCATTCTACGACATGCTCGAACGGTTCGCGCCGCCCTGACAAATACTTGCCATCGTCAAGTATCAGGCACATCAACGGGGGCATGGACACGACCATTCCCGCGCTGCGCGCGTTCAACCGCTTCTACACCAGCTTTTCCGGCGCGCTCGACCAGCGCTTCCTCGGCAGCGCCCTGTCGCTCGCGGAAGGCCGGCTGCTGTATGAGATCGCGACGCGCGACCAGCCGGTGGCGATCGAGCTGCAACAGGCGACAGGACTGGACGCTGGTTATGCGAGCCGAATGCTCCGCAAGTTCGAGGCGAATGGCTGGATCGAGCGCGCGCGCGGTGAGGACGCCCGGCGGCGGCCCATCACCCTTACCGCGGCGGGGCAGGAAATGTTCGCCGACCTCGACAAGCGCCAGCGCGAGGTGCTCGAACAGCGCATCACGCAGCTGCCCGATATCGACCGGCGCGTGCTTGTCTCGGCGCTCGACACGGCGCGCGGCCTGCTGTCGGCGGGCAAGGCGGGCGGGTATTCGGTCCGCACCTTTCGCGCCGGCGACATGGGCATGATCACCGCACGCCAGGCGATCCTCTACAACGAAAGCCATGGCTGGGCCGCCCCGATGGAGGTCCTGCTGGGGGACGTCACCTCGACCTTTCTCCGCGACTATCGCCCCGGCCGCGAGCAATGCTGGGTCGCCGAGAGCGGCGGCGTGATGGCAGGGTCGATCTTCGTGGTCGATGCCGGCGACGGGGTCGCCCAGCTTAGGCTGCTCTATGTCGAGCCCTGGGCACGCGGGATGGGCATCGGCGGAGACCTGGTCGCCCGCTGCGTCACCTTCGCGTGCGAGGCAGGCTATACGACGCTGCGGCTATGGACCCACAGCGTGCTGCTCAGCGCCCGGCGCATCTATGCGGGTGCGGGGTTCGAGATCGTAAAGACCGAGATTCACCATAGCTTCGGCAAGCCGGAGCAGGGCGAGATCTGGGAACTGGTGCTTTAGCTTTCTGACCTTCCCCCTTCTCCCGTTCCCCGGCGAAGGCTGGGGCCTAGTTGGGGGACCTCATTGGCGAGCGCCGCGCTCCGTTACTTCAGCCTTCCCAACTGGGCCCCGGCCTCCGCCGGGGAACGAAGAAAGGAGGAAGAAAGGAGGGAACTCAGCCCACATGCACCGCGAGCCAGACCGTAAGCTCGCTCTCCGCGGTATAGGTCACCCAATGCCGCTGCCCGCCTGCGATCGTCAGATGATCGCCCGGCTTCAGCGTCACCGCCACCGAATCCTCGATCCTGATCCCCGCCTCGCCCTGCAGCAGCACGACCCATTCGTCCTGCTCCTGCACCATGGGCTCATCCTCCGGCGTCGCCTGTCCGTTCGACACGATCCGTTCGACACGCACCCCGGGACGCTCCAGCAACGCTGCAAAGGCTTCGGCCCGCTTCGCCGTCGGCAGCTTCGCGAAGAGGTTGGCCACCGCGACCTTGAACCTGGGTTTGGGTTTTGGCTCGGGTTTCCGGGCCGGCTTTGGCTTTGGAGCCAGCTCGCCTTTGGCAGCCGGCTTCGGTTTGGACTCCGCTTTGGGCTCGGGCTCGGGCTCGGGCTCGGGCTCAGACTCAGGCAGCACCACCTTCTTCCTCGCCGGAACCGTCCCGGCTGAGCTCTTCCACGTAGCCCGCATCGCATCGCGCAGATACGCCTCGACCTCCGCCGCGCTCGCCCCGAGCCCCTTGTCGGCAATACCAAGCACCGGTGCATCCGCCGCGTCGACCAGGCCGAACAGCCCGAAATCGCCGCCCGGCTTGCGCCGCCGCGACGTCTTCAGCTTCAGCCCCCGGTGCCGCGCCATCTCGCGCAGCGCTTCAGTCTTTTCGTCGGCCATGATGCGCCAACGTCTAGGCCCGCTGACCGATGCGTGTCGACATCCGCCGGTTTCCGCCGCTACAGGCAGGCGATGCCCCCCCGTTTCGACTTCACCATCCACGCCTCCGACGGCAAGGCCCGCACCGGCGAGATCGCGATGCGCCGCGGCACCATCCGCACCCCCGCCTTCATGCCGGTCGGCACCGCCGCCACCGTCAAGGCGGTGAAGCCGGCCGATGTCCGGGCGGCCGGCGCCGACATCATCCTCGGCAACACTTATCACTTGATGCTCCGCCCCGGTGCGGAGCGAGTCGCGCGGCTCGGCGGGCTGCACGGCTTCATGGGCTGGGACCGGCCGATCCTGACCGACTCGGGCGGCTATCAGGTGATGAGCCTGAGCGACCTGACCACCCGCTCCGAAGACGGCGTGACCTTCAAGAGCCATCTCGACGGCACCCGCCACACGCTGTCGCCGGAACGCTCGATCGAGATTCAGCGGCTGCTCGGTTCCGACATCGTCATGGCCTTTGACGAGCTGGTGCCGACCACCTCGACCAAGGAAGTCCAGGCAGCCGCCATGGCGCGCTCGATGCGTTGGGCGAAGCGCAGCCGCGACGCGTTCGACGGTGGCGGCGCCCATGCCGAAGGCGCGGCGATCTTCGGCATCCAGCAGGGCGCACTCGACGAACAGCTCCGCGGCGAAAGCGCGCAGGCGCTGATCGATATCGGTTTCGACGGCTATGCGGTCGGCGGCCTCGCGGTCGGCGAAGGGCAGGCAGCAATGTTCGGCTGCCTAGACTTCGCGCCGGGCCAGCTTCCCGCCGACAAGCCGCGCTACCTGATGGGCGTGGGCAAGCCCGACGACATCGTCGGCGCGGTCGAGCGCGGCATCGACATGTTCGACTGCGTCCTGCCGACCCGGTCGGGCCGCACCGGCCAGGCCTTCACCCGCACCGGGCCGATCAACATCCGCAACGCGAAATTCGCCGAGGATACCGGCCCGCTCGACCCCGCCTGCCCCTGCCCGGTCTGCGGCACCTGGAGCCGCGCCTATCTCCACCATCTCGTCCGCGCCGGCGAGATTCTCGGCGCCATGCTGATGACTGAGCATAATCTCTGGTTTTATCAGGTCTTGATGGCCGATCTTCGCGGGGCGATATCGGAACGGCGGATCACGGCCTTTGCCGATGCGTTCAGACGGGACTATGCTGGCCCGCCCAAGGGAGAGTGACTTGGCTACCGACGATCAGGACGACACCAACGAAATCCTCGCAGCGACCCGCTCCGCCAAGGCGCAGCGCGAAGCGGCGGCTGCAACCGGGGACACTGCCAAGGCTAAACGCTGGCCGATCGCCACCATCGGGCTCGGTATCGGATCGGCGGCCATCGCCGCGGCCCTGCTCTACGCCAACAGGTCGCGCCAGAAACGCTGATTGATGCGGGCGGCGGTCACCCGCCGCAACCGCCACAGCCACCGCCGCCACAACCACCTCCGCCGCCGCTGTCACTCGAGCCGCTGCCTCCGCCGTCGCTCGAACTTGCGGTGCGGAAGGTGTGGAAGTCGCCCCAGGCCGATCCGATCAGCACGCTGGTACCGAACAGCGCTACCGCCAGACCGGTTTCGCCTGAGGTCGGCGCCCGGCGCAGGCGCTCCGCCTCCTGCCGTGCCCTGGCCAGCGCCTCATGGCCACCCCGGGTCCGGCGATCGACCGCGCCCCAGCGGATCAGCGCGAAGACCGCAGTCAGGATCAGCAGCATCGTCAGATAGCCGACCGGCTTGTCGCGCTCGACACCGACCAGCAGCTTGATGCTGCCGAACGCCAGCAGCAGCAGATAGGGCAATGTCTGCCAGAAGCGCATCTGCAGGGTCACGGCCTCGTCCATCATCAGCCCGGCCGCGACCAGCTTCCGGCGCGCAGGTTGCGCGTAAGGTTTCAGCGCCTGCTCGATCACCGGCCAGCGCACCTCGCCGGGGATGGCCAGCACATCGCGCTCGGCGGGCGTGTCGCCCACGCCGCGTCGCGCGACATGGAAGCTCTTCTTGCCGACCATCACCAGCGCCCGCACCGCCAGCAATCGGGTGACCAGCGCATCGGCGAAGCGGGTCGCGCCGCCCGCCAGATAGGCAAGCTGGCCCGTGTCGGTGACGCGGCCCGATCTTCCCTCCGGGCGCAGCCAGCGCGGGATGACGAAGCCAGCGACGACCGTCGCCGCGAACAGGATGATGTAGAGTTTGAGGAAAGGCCCGCCGGTCATGTCGAAGGGTCCGAGAGACATTCTATGCTCCTCTGCCTGACACCAGGAACGCAACGGCGACCCCCGCCAATATCAGCAGGGTCAGCGCCACAAAAATCGCCGTGCGTCTTGGGATGATGAAGGCGTCGCGTGGATGGACCCGGCGCGCCCGTGGATCGTCGATCAGCCGCCGCGCCCCGCTTGGCCAGATGTCAGCCGGCGGCGCCTCGCCAAAGACCTGCTCGTACCGCTTCAGCGTATCCGCATATTGCTCGAAGAAGCGCCCCCGCTCGCCCGCGCCGCCAGCGGTCGGGCCATGGTGCAGCGGACGACCCAAGACATCGGGGCAGAAACGCTCCCAATAATCCCGGCTATAGGTCAGGTGCAGGTGCCATGCCTGGTCGACCGCATCGGAAGGCGTCACCTCCCGGTCGCCGGTGACGGCAAGGAAACAGAATTTCTTATACTCTCCGATCACGCGCTCGGCATAAGCCGGGCTCCACCCATTCTCCCGCGCAAGCCGCGCCGTGAAAGAGAGCGCCGCGTCGTCGGGGCCGATGATGTAAGGAAAAAGCGAGGCCCAGACCGGGTGATCCGGGCAGGAGGCTGACGGACGATTGGTCTCGCTCATCTAAAACCCTACTAACATAGTGGGAGTTAAAATTCAATGACTGACTGACCTGACCTCGGCCTTCCGGCAAGAGGCTTGCCCATCAAACGACTTATGGGCCTGAGCACCGATCGGCACTTACCGCCCATCTGCGGGCATTGGTGATAGCCGCGCATGAGTCGAGAAGAAGTCATGCGTAAAATACCACTCGCATCGACTGTTTCCGGTCAGTGCTTACCGCGGGGCAGGTAGGCGAAATTTGAACACGCTGCCGGCAGGGAGAGCCCGATGCGCGGTAAGTCCGCCTCCATGGGCAAGTGCGACCTGCTGGGCGAGCGCGAGCCCAATGCCTGCACCGCCGGATTTGGTCGTGAAAAAGGGGACGAAGATATCGGCGAGCAGTTCATCTTCGATTCCGTGACCGTTGTCGCTGACCTGGATGATCAGGGCATCGGCATCGTAGATTGCGGCCAGTCCTATGATCGGCTCCGCGACATGCTCGATCGCGTCAGCCGCATTCTTGATCAGGTTGATAACGGCTTGTTCTACCAAAGCGCGGTCGAAGCAGGCCAACGCATCGTGACCGGGGTGGACCTCGAAAAGGATTGCTCGCTTCCTCAGCTCAGGGCCGATCAGTTGGTCTAAACCCGCCATAAAATCGACGACGCGAACCTCTTGGAGAGCCGGTCGTGGAAGGTCGACAATCGCACGATAGCGCTCCACAAAATCCATCAGATGCCGGCTTCGGCGGCCGATCGTCGCGACGGCGCTCGCAATTTTCGCGCTGTGATCGCCTGCAGCGGCGAGACTTTCGACACTCTCCGCCATCGACGCGATCGGCGTGAGCGAGTTCATCATCTCATGCGCCAGTACCCGCGTCATCGCATGCCAGGCACCCACCTGGACGGCATCTAGTTCGCCCGCCACCGATTGGAGCGAGATGAGCCGCTGCGGCTCAGCAGCCCCCGCGTGATGGATCGAACCGACCCACGCCAGAAGCGAACGGCCGTCCTCGCTGGCGATCAGCTGTCGGCCACCAACGGGAAGCTTCAGGATAGCAGCAGCGCCCCTCTCCCCCAGCACGGCAACGTCCTGCAGCCGCCCGGCGTCATGTCGGGCGAGGCGGCGTGCCGCGCGGTTCATGAAGCGGACGCGATCGTCCGGCCCGAGCACGAACAGCGCGACGGTGACGGTGTCGATCAGCGCCAGCGCAGCCTCGAGCTGTGCGGGCGCTCGGGCGACTGCAGGCTGGACTGGCCCGTCCGTGGCTTCGGTCTCGGGCTTCAACAACCGCCAGAGATCGAAGAAGACCAGAACAGACGCCAGGACGATCGCCACGGCCGCAAGATAATATTGCGCCGTCCACGCTCGTGCGAGGGCTACCACCAGGATCCCGATGAAGAGCAACCGCCAGCCGGTCGCGGAAATCCGCGCGAGGCGTGTTTCCGGCCTAGAGGCCATGCTTGGCTATACGGCGGTAGAGCGCAGGCCGGCTCAGGCCCAGCGAACGCGCCGCCTGCGTGAGATTGCCCTTGTGGCGCTGAAGCGTCTCCATCAGCGCCGAGCGCTCGAGCGCATCGAGCGTGGTCGGTGCCCGCATTGTGCGTGTCCGCGTGGCGGCAGTGGTCACCGCCGCAATCAGGGCGTCATTTTTCCATGGCTTCAACAGAAAGTCGTGCGCGCCCGCCTTCAGGCTCGCGACCGCCAGCGTTACGGCGCCATAAGCGGTCATCATGACGACCGAGACCATCGGATCGATCGATCCGATCCGGTCCAGGCCATCGATACCTTCAGCTCCGCTGCGCCGGCCCGCGGCGAAGTTCATGTCGAGCAGCACGCAATCATAATCGGTCTGCCGCATATAATCCTCGGCGGCGTCGAGCGAGCAAGCGGCGTCGATCAGCACAGCATGGTCCCACAACGCCAACTGTGCCGCCTCCAGCACATCGGCATCATCGTCGATGATCAGCAGGGATGGCATGGGCTCCATACCTCTCAGGTTAGCGTGCGCTGGGGCGCCGTCAAACCCGTCCGAAATCGGACGCCCACCGCCGCCCCCGATCATAGCGTTCCGGATAACTATCTGTTCAAGCTAATTTTTTCTGCAGGGACTATTCGGTTATGCTTAAGCGATGTCTTCTCGCGGAACGCCCATGCTGACCCTGACCGAAATCACCAAAACCTACGGCACGTCAGAGGTCGAGACACGCGCGCTCGACGCGGTCTCGCTGGAGGTGGCCGAGGGGGAGTTCCTGGCGGTGATGGGACCATCGGGTTGCGGCAAATCGACACTGCTCAATGTGTTCGGGCTGCTTGATCGGCCAAGTGGGGGATCCTATCGCCTGCGCGGTACAGAGGTGACCGGATTGCCTGCAGCGAAGCTGGCGCGGCTGCGCGGCGAGCACATCGCTTTCGTCTTCCAGAATTTCAATCTGATCGACGACCTGACCGTGGCGGAGAATGTCGAGGTCTCGCTGCTCTATCGTCACGGCGAGGCGATACCGAAAGATCGGATCGCGGGAGTGCTGGATCAGGTCGGCATGACCCATCGCGCCGGTCACCGTCCGCAGCAATTGTCCGGCGGGCAGCAGCAGCGTGTGGCCATCGCCCGCGCGCTTGCCGCCAGGCCGAGCCTGATCCTGGTGGACGAGCCGACCGGCAATCTCGACAGCGCGAATGGTGAACAAGTGATGGAGCTGCTCCAGCAGGTCGCGCGATCGGGAACGACGGTGATCATGGTCACCCATTCCCATCGCGACGCTGCCGCCGCGCAGCGGATCGTGGAGATGCTCGACGGGCGCATCGTCGGGGAGACACAGCTGTGAGCGGGGCGATCGGCTTCTGGAGCAGGAGCCGTCACTTCGCGACGGCCTATGCCCGCAATCTCCACGCGACCCGGTTGCTTTCGGCGATCGCGGTTGCGGGGCTGGCAATCGGGCTGGCCGGAGCGCTCATGCTGGCACTCGTCGCGCGCGACGCGCTCGGGTTCAACGGCTTCGTGCCAGACCACGAACGCACCTATATCGGCATATCCGTCATGACCGGGAAGGGAATGGCGCCCTTGGTGAACGACATCACCCACGGCCGCGCGGCCGGGCTGATCCGGGCGAACCTGCCCGACGTCGAAGCCGTCGGCCGCCTGTCCGAAGCGGAGGTGGCGTTGCGCCGCAACGGCGAGGCGACCCGCGCAAAAATCTATTGGTCGGATCCGGAGATGTTCGACGTTCTGCGGCTGCCTGTCGTCGCGGGCCGGCCCAAGGCGGCGCTGAATCTCCCGGATGGTCTCGTCATGACTCAAAGCGAGGCGATCCGACTGTTCGGACGGACGGACGCTCTGGGCGCCGTGCTCGATGTAGACGGGGTGCCGATGGTCCTGCGCGCGGTGATCGCCGATCTGCCGGTCGGGACGACCGATCTCGACAGGGGTATTTTCGCGTCTGGCAAGTCGGCGAAGGCGGACTTTGGTCCATCCGAAGCGACTGGCCAGTTTGTCCTCTATGTGCGTACCTATCTCCGGCTACGGCAAGGGGCGTCTCCCGCAGCCGCAGAACGCCGGCTGAAGCCTCTGATCGACGGCCTGATGCCTGTGTTCATGCGGAGCCGTTCTGCCATGCATCTCGTACCGATCGACGCGATCGCGCTGCATCCGGGGCTTCATCCCGGTGCGCAAGAGCGGCTTGTGGTGGGCAGTCTGGTCGCGGCCCTGATCCTGTTCATCGCGGTCGCCAATTATGTGAACCTCAGCACCGCATTGTCGGCGCGACGCTGGCGGGAGATCGGCGTCCGCGCGGCGTGCGGTGCCACGCGTGGCCAGATTGCGGCGCAATTCCTGGGTGAAGCGGTCGCGACCGTGTTGATCGCCACGTTGCTCGGCGCTGCCCTGGTCGAGCTCGCGCTGCCGAGCCTCAACGCCTTGTTCGAGACGCACGCGCGGTTCGACTATCTCACCCATCCGACGCTGCTGCTGTGGCTGGCCGCCGGCGCGGTGGCGCTCGGCCTCGCGGCTGGCGCCTATCCCGCCTTCATTCTGTCCGGCCTGTCGCCCGCTGCCTTGCTGCGGGACCGCGGCGTACGCATGAAGGGACGATCGGTGGTGGCCGACCTGCTCGTTACGGTGCAATTCGCGATCCTGATCGGGCTGATGATCGCGCTCGCGGTGGTCTACCAGCAACGCAGCTTCGCAATGACCGAGGCGCTGCGCCTCGACGTGGACCAGTTGCTCACCATCACTGCGCCGTGTCCCGAGAGCTTCCGCCAGGAGGTCGCGAAGCTGCCGGGCGTGCGCGGTACGTCGTGCACCGGGCAGGGCCTGCTGGAATATCCGATGTTCTACTTCGCGCCGATCGGCGATGACAGCATCTCGACCGACACGATCGGCATGTTGCCCTCGAGTTTCGCCTTGTTCGGGATCGCGCCGATCGCGGGATCGCTGGCCGTGCTCCCGCCCGATGGCGAGGAGCAGACCCGGCATATCGTCGTAAACCAGACGGCGGTGCAGCGCTTCGGCCTTGGCAGCGCGAGCGCCGCGATCGGCAAGCTCATACCGGTCACATCCGCTCAGCCCGGCGTCACCGAAGGTGCGCAGATCGTCGCCGTCGTGCCCGACTTCAGCCTGCTGTCGGTCAAGACCCCGATCAAGCCCACCATCTATCCGGACCGGCCGACCGACGGGAACGGCTTGGGCATGGTTGTCGTCAAGCTGGCCGGCCGCGACATCCCCGAGACATTGGCGGCGATCGATCGGCTGTGGCGGCAAACCGGTCAGCAGCAGCCGATCCAGCGGAAATTCGTCTCGGATCACCTTGAAGAACTCTATCGCGATCTTGAGCGCGGCACCTGGATATTCGAGCTATTTTCCGGCGTTGCGGCATTGCTCGCCGCGACCGGCATCGCCGGAATGGCGATTGCGACCGCCGAACGGCGCACCAAGGAGATTGGGATACGCAAAGCGTTGGGCGCGCGGACCGATCAGGTGCTGATTCTGCTGCTCGCCCGGCTGAGCCGCCCGGTGCTCTGGGCGAACGTCATCGCCTGGCCCTGCGCATGGTGGATGATGCGAAGCTGGCTGAACGGCTTCGCCTACCGGGTGCCTCTCCACCCGTGGCTCTTCCCCGCCGCAGCGCTGGCGGCACTGGCGATCACGCTGTGCAGCGCAGGGCTGCAGGCACTGAATGTCGCGAGGCGGCGCCCGATTGAAGCCCTGCGGTACGAGTGATGGGAACGACTTCTTTTGGCTATTATATCGCCAAAAGATGCCCGTCCTTTATCGACCAACTCCGGTTGTCTAAAGAGATTACGGAGTTACGGTGACGTCGCGTAATTCCCAAAAGATCCCGCCTGTCGAATCTCACACGACGCTCAATTCGTGGCGGTCGTCGAGGCTTGCGAACGGCTGGTCTATGCCACTGTCGTAAAACAACATCGCGAAAGCCAGCCTTGGTTCTGGAGAGCGAAGCGGCACGACGCGGTGCTCGATCGAGCCGGGGAAGCAGATGAACGTGCCTGCGCGGGGGTGGATTTGCGCAACGGGCCATCCGGGGCGGCGAAACTCCAGTTCGCCGCCGGCGCCCAACTCAGGCACCGCGGCATAGAACACGCCGGTCACCTGGTTCGCGTCGGTATGCCAATCGGCCTCCGCGCCAACGCCCTCCAATATATTCAGGGTAATCGCCGAACTGATCCGATTGGCTGGATAAACCGGGCGGCCGAAACGATCGGCGACGAAGGCGCGGATCGGGCCAAGATACAGACGCCAGAGCCAATCGAACCGCGCACGGACGTCTGCGCCTTCGAGGATCGAGAATGTCTCGTCGCCTGGGGTAATGTCGGCGCCGGATCGGACGATCAGGCGCTCGGGCGCGTGAGTCGCGGCACGAACCTGCGCCGACCAATCGTGCGGCAGCACATTCCGGTTGTTGAGATCCAGTACGAAATGGGGCGGCCAATTCATGGGAAGGTCTTGCGGCCGACCTTGTCCGCGCGCAACCCGAACATGAGCGGCTCATGGAGAAGCGCGCATCGCGAGAACGTCCCATGAGTTTTCAGGAACGGGAGGCGGCCCCTCCCGGAACCGCCCCATCAGTCAGCCAGACGATCGGAAGGCCGATCAGCCGCCATTGACCGCCGCGAGGGTCTGCTCGAACCGGCCTTCGGCTTCGGCGTTGCGCAGGAACTTGACCTGCTCGACCAGGACCTCGGCCGGTGTCGGCTGCTGGCCGAACAGCGCCATCGTCTCGTCGATAAAGGCCTTGAGCGGCATGGCGTGCGGATCCTGCGCGTGTCCGGGCATCAGGTCGGTCTGCACCGCCGGGGGCGCCAGCTCGATCACGTCGATCGTCGTGTCGGCAAGCTGGCGGCGCAGCGACATGGTGTAGGAATGGAGCGCCGCCTTGGTCGCGCTATAGGTCGGCGTCGCGACCAGCGGCACGAAGGCGAGGCCCGACGTCACGTTGACGATCGCCGATTGCGCCTGCCGGCGGAGATGCGGCAGCACCGCCGCGGTGAGGCGGATCGGCCCGAGCAGGTTGGTGGTGATGGTCGCCTCGGCGGTGGCGAGATAGGTGCCGCCCGGCACGTCCTCCGCCGTCATCACGCCGGCATTGTTGATCAGCACGTTGAGCGCCGGATGCTCCGCGGCGATCCGCGCGGTCACGTCCAGGATCGCCTGGGGATCTTCGACGTCGAGTACATAGCCGGCCATGCCCGGATTCGCTGCGGTCACTTCGTCGAGCAGCTGCTGGCGGCGGCCGGCGATGATGACGTTGTTGCCCTGGCGCTGGAACGCCTCGGCCAGCGCACGCCCGATGCCGGAGGTGCCGCCGCTGATCAGGATGGTGTTGCCGGTGGGATTCATGATCGGTCTCCTCACGATTGAAGCTTGATACCGGGGCGGATGTACGCTCAAGCTCTCTCAACGAAAGAAGGCACCCAAAAGATTTATACTTACCCGAAAGAGAGTATGGACATGGTCGCGCATCTTCCCTTCAGCGACGCCGAGATCGCCGTTGCCCGCGAGCAGACTGCGCAGGTGCCGCCCGACGATGTCGACCCTCGTGTCGAGCAGCTCGTCAACGAGCTGATCGGCCGCGTCGCCGACAAATGGACCATGCTGATCCTCGAGGTCCTCGCCGAACAGGGCGAGCTTCGCTTCACTCAGGTCGGCAGGCTCGTCGGCGGCATCAGCCAGAAGATGCTGACCCAGACGTTGCGCCAGATGGAGCGCGACGGGCTGCTGATCCGCACGGTCCATCCGGTCGTCCCGCCAAGGGTGGAGTATCGCCTGACCGAGCTCGGCATGAGCCTCGGGGCCGCTTTTTGCGGGGTGTGGATCTGGGCTGCCGATCATCTGGAGAAGGTCGAGCAAGCGCGGCAGGCATTCGACGCCCGCACCTCCTGATCCCGCCGGACCTCGGCCTCGTCCCGGCGCGTTCACGCGCCAGATAGCTTGCCGCGTCTATCGCGGCCCTAGAGAACCGTCTCGCGCCGGTCTGCCGGCGCCTGTGAAAGGATTGTCATGCGTTCCATCGATCTCGCCGGGCTGGCCGCCATCGCCGCCCTGACGACCGCGTTTCCGCTTTCTGCCCAGGTGAAGAAGCCAGGGCCGGCGGCCACCGCCGTGACGCGCGCGCAGATCGAGGCGCAGGTGAAGGAGGTGTTCGACCGGGCCGACACCAACAAGGACAATTTCATGAGCCGGGCCGAGTTCGGCAAGCGCATGGGCATAGTGCTGAACCGCACGCCACCGGGGACGCCCGGCGCGCCCACGCCCGAGGAAGCGCAGCGCCTGCTCAACGCGGCGACCGCCGCCTTCAACGCGGTCGACGCCAATCACGACGGCAAGCTCAGCCGGAAGGAAGCCGGCGCACGCGCCCTGGCCGCGTTCGACGCCATGGACACCAACCATGATGGCATCGTGACCCTCGCCGAGAAGCGCGCGGCCAGCAACGATGCGGTGGCGATCGGCCCGGTCGGGCCGAACGGCCCCGCCAACCCTGCGAGGAAACCGGCCGGCCGCTAGGCGGCCGACGCATCTGATTGACACTGCCAGACCCGGGCGACACCTTCGACCATCATCTCTCCCGTCACCGGAGTCGTCCATGCGCCTTTACCGTGCCGCCCTTCTGCTCGGCGCCGCCCTGCTTCCCCTTTCAGCCCAGGCCCAGAAGGCACCGGCGCCGGCAAGTGCGGTCAAGCCGCTCGACTTCACCGAACGGACCCTCGCCAATGGCCTGCGCGTCTATGCGATCCGCGACACTGGCACCTCCAACGTCTCGGTGCAGGTCTGGTACGATGTCGGATCGAAGGATGATCCCGCCGGCCGCTCGGGCTTTGCACACATGTTCGAGCATCTGATGTTCAAGGCGACGCGCAACCTCGTCTCCGAACAGATGGACCGGCTGACCGAGGATGTCGGCGGCTACAACAACGCCTCCACCAATGACGACTACACCAATTATTACGAGGTGGTGCCGGCCAACCATCTGCGGCGCCTGTTGTTCGCCGAGGCAGACCGGATGGCGAGCCTGGTGGTCGAACCCAAGAGCTTCGCCTCCGAACGCGACGTGGTGAAGGAGGAGCTTCGCCTGCGCACGCTCGCGCAACCCTATGGCAAGCTGTTCTCGATCTATTTCCCGGAGATTTCCTACACCAGGCACCCCTATGCGCGGCCGGGCATCGGTAGCCTGGAGAATCTGGAAAGCGCGACGATCGACGATGTCCGCGCCTTCCACGCGACTTATTACCGGCCGGACAATGCCATCCTGGTCGTCTCGGGCAATTTCGACCCGAAGCAGCTCGACGCCTGGGTGGATCAGTATTTCGCCGGCATCAAGAAACCCGACCGCCCGATCCCGCGCGTGACCGTCACCGAGCCGGAGCGAACCAAGGCGACGCATGTCACCGTCTACGAACAGAACACGCCGCTGCCGGCGGTGATGATCAGCTATCCCCTGCCGTCCGACAATGATCCCGACATTCCCGCCCTGGGTGTGCTCAACGCGGTGCTGTCGCAGGGCGAAAGCTCACGCCTGTACGAGACCCTCGTCTATCGCGACCAGCTCGCGCAGAGCGCCGAGACCTATCTCGACACCAAGCAGGGCCCCGGCAATCTCGCCGTCTTCGCGATCCTGGCCGGCGGCAAGACCGCCGATGCCGGCGAGGCGGCACTGCGGCGCGAGGTAGCGCGGCTGCGCGATACGCCCGTCACCGCAGCCGAGCTGGCCGAGGCCAAGAACGAGATCCTGACCGGCGTGTTGCGCGGCCGTGAGACGGCCGAGGGCAAGGCGTCGGCGCTCGCCACCTCGGTCATCATCAATGGCGATCCGCGCGCCTCCGACCGGCAGATCGCCGAGATCGCCAAGGTGACGACGGCCGATATCCAGCGTGTCGCCCGCAAATATCTTCGCGACGAACGCTCGGCCGCGATCCATTATCTGCCGGCCGAGAGCGCGCCGGCGGGTGCCAAGGGCGACACGGTGACGATCGCCTCTACCGTCCAGGTCGCGCCGCTGGTCGCGCCGTCCGATGTCGCCATCGTCACGCCCGCGCCGGACAGCGAGCGGATCGCCCCGCCCGCCGCCGGCGCGCCCGTCGCCGCCGCAATGCCGTCTCCGCAGGAGTTCAGGCTTGCCAACGGCCTGCACGTGCTGGTGGTCGAGAAGCATGACCTGCCGCTGCTGACCGCCTCGCTGGTCACGGCAGGCGGCGGTGCGTCGGACCCGGCCGACCGCGCCGGCCTGGGCAACCTCACCGCCGGCCTGCTGACCAAGGGGACGAAGACCCGTTCGGCCACCCAGATCGCCGCGCAGATCGAGGCGCTGGGCGGATCGATCGGCAGCAGCGCGAACTGGGACGGATCGTCGATCGACGTGACGGTCAAGTCGGATCAGGCGGCGCCCGCGCTGGCCATCCTGGCGGATGTCGCGCAGAATCCCGCCTTCGCCGATGAGGAGATCGAGCGCGCCCGCACGCAGGAGATCGACGGCGTCTCGGTCACCATCAAGGATCCGGCGCAGCTTGCCAACCTGGTCGCGGCGCGTGCCGTCTTCGGCAACCGGTCCTATGGCCATGCGCTGTCGGGTACGCCCGAATCGCTCAAGGCGATCAGGGCCGCCGACATCCGCGCTGCTTATGGCCGGACATGGCAGCCCGGCCAGGCGACGCTGATCCTGGTCGGCGACATCACCCCCGCCGCTGCCAGCGCGCTGGTGGAGAAGAATTTTGCCGGCTGGCGTTCCACCGGGCAACAAGTGGCGACCGCTCCGGTGGCTCAGCCGCTACCCGAGCCGCGCGTGGTCGTGGTCGACATGCCCGGCGCCGGTCAGGCAGGCGTGGTCGTCGCGCGGCCGGGTATCGCGCGCCGCGATGCCGCTTTCTATCCGGCAAGCGTCGCGAACACCGTGCTCGGCGGCGGATTTTCGTCGCGGCTCAACCAGGAGATCCGGATCAAGCGCGGCCTGGCGTACGGTGCGAACAGCTCGCTGTCGGCGCGGCGCGAACCCGGTTCGATCTCGGCACGCACCCAGACCAAGAACCCGACCGCGCCCGAGACGGTCGCGATCATGGTCGCGGAGATGAAGCGGCTCGGCACCGAGCCAGTGCCGGCGAACGAGCTCGAACCGCGCAAGGCGACACTGATCGGCGATTTCGGGCGCGGGGTGGAGACGACCGACGGCATTGCCGACGTGCTCGGCAATTATGTTGTGCAGGACGTGCCGCTGAGCGAGCTCAAGGCCTTCACCACCAAGGTTTCCGCGGTCGATCCGGCCGCGGTCCAGGCCGCCGCGGCCAGCCTGCTCGATCCGGCCCGGGCGAGCATCGTCGTGGTCGGCGATGCGAAGGACTTCATCGATGCCCTGCGCAAGGCCTATCCGAACCTGGAACTGATCCCGGCCAGCGCGCTGAAACTGGACACGGCGGCGCTGAAATAACCTCTTCAAGGCGTCATTTCTCCGTCCGTCATGCGGGACTTGTTCCGGCATCCAAGCTTCCGCACACACGCTTCAGTTGCGTACGCGGAACCTTGGCGCCCGGGACAGGTCCTGGGGGACGAGGTCGCGATTGGATGGGTCGCGATCTCCAGAGAGACAAGCTGACGTCAAAAATTACGTTAACCATCAAGTGTTTCGCGACGACACACCCCTAAATCGGGGGCAGCACGGCGCGGCCCGATCCGCTATGGCGCAGCCATGGTTTGGAGCACGATCACCGACTGGTTACGGATGCGGCGGCTGGGCAAGCTCGGCATCGTCGGGATCGTCGCGCTGATCTGCGCCGGTGTGTCGGCCCATGCCGCGATCCGCGCGATCGTCGAGCAGCAGGCCAGGGCGACCGGCGTCGCATCGCCCAGGCCGGCCGGCTATGAAGCCGAGGATCATTTCCCCGGCGCCGCCTATTTCTATGCCGCCGAGGAAAGCGCCGCGCCCGGTGCCGGCGCAACCGGCACGACCGCGCTGCCCGACCTGCCCGTTCCGGTCGAAGCGGCCGCGCTGACCACCACTGACGCCTCGATCCGCCCGGCCGAGCCCTTCTCGATGAGCAAGGCGAGCCCGACCGATCGGGGCCGCGCGCTGGAATGCCTGACCGCCGCAATCTATTACGAAGCGGCGACCGAACCCGATGACGGCCAGCAGGCGGTTGCGCAGGTGATCCTCAACCGGGTGCGCCACCCCGCCTTTCCCGCGACGATATGCGGCGTCGTCTATCAGGGGTCGGAGCGGACCACCGGCTGCCAGTTCAGCTATGCCTGTGACGGGTCGATGGCGCGGGTGCCGTCCCGCACCTACTGGGTCCGCGCGATGAAGGTCGCAGCGGCGGCGCTCAACGGCCATGTGTTCGCTCCCGTCGGCCTCGCCACCCATTATCACACCTATGCCGTCACCCCGTCCTGGAACCGGAGCCTGGTGATGACCGCGGCCATCGGCGCGCATTTCTTCCATCGCTGGCAGGGATGGTGGGGCACGCCCGCCGCGTTCAGCCAGCGCTATACCGGAAACGAGCCCCTGCCCGGCCCGCATGCGCGCCCGGCCACACCCGACCTGACCTTGGCATCGGCCACGACCAGCATTCCAGCACCGGCCCCGCGCACTGCCCCGGCGCTGATCCAGCCGGCCTATGCGCAGAGTGGTATGCTGAAACCCGCAGTCGCCGCGCCCGACACGACCGGTGAATCCCAGATCCTCGACCGCTGGAAGGACTCGGGCAAACCGCTCCGATAATTCTCCCTCTCATCGAGGCGCTGCCACGCGATCGCCAACCGCGCCTATGGCCGAATTGGGCCAGACTGGTCGCGCATGTCGTCTTGATCCTAGCCTTTCGGGGCGCCCGGCACTAGTCTCGCGCGGGAGGGTAAGAGCAACAGGGAGCAGGCAATGGCCACGCAAATTCCGGGCGACCAGCCCAAGAACATGGTGGAACGGGTCAAGCGACTGCTGACCGCACCCGCGCAGGAATGGCCGCGCATCGACGCGGAACCGATGACGATCAAGGGCATCTATACGGGGTGGGTCGTGCCGCTGGCGGCGATCGGACCGGTCGCCGGGCTGATCGGCTCGCTCGTTTTCGGCTACAGCTTGTTCGGCATCACCTATCGTCCGCCGATCGGCGCCGCTTTGGGCACCGCTGTCGTCGGCTATGTCATCGCGCTGATCGGGGTCTATGTCCTGTCGCTGATCATCAACGCGCTGGCGCCGAGCTTCGACGGTACCAAGAACGCGGTCTCCGCCTTCAAGGTCGCCGCCTTCACCGGAACCGCCGGCTGGCTGTGTGGCATCTTCCAGATCATTCCGTCGCTTGGCTGGCTTGCCATACTCGGGCTGTACGGCCTGTACCTGCTCTGGGTCGGCCTGCCGATCCTGATGAAGGTGCCGCAGGCCAAGGCGACTGCCTATAACCTGGTGACGATGGTCGTGTCGGTCGTCGTGTTCGTCATTTGCGGGGCGGTGGCGGCACAGGTCGGCACCTCGTTCGCGCGGTCGGCCTTCAGCACTGCGGCCGCCACCGGTGCGGTCACCGGATCGCTCAACGTGCCGGGCGTAGGCAGCGTCGATCTCGACAAGGCCAATGATGCCGTGGCCAAGATGAAGGCCGCGACCGAGAAGATGGAGAACGGCACCGCGAAGCCGATCCCCGCGACCGCCCTCCAGGCGATGCTACCGGCCTCGATCGGCGGCTTTACGCGCGGTGATGTCGAGACCCAGAGCGGTGGTGTCGGCGGCATCGGCGGCAGCCATGCCGAGGGGCGCTACACCTCGGGCGATCAGAGCTTCAACCTCTCGGTCACCGACATGGCCGCGGCCGGCGCCCTGGCGTCGCTCGGCGGCGCGTTGAACATGCAGTCGAGCAAGCAGACCGCGACCGGTTACGAAAAGACCGAGATGGTCGGCGGCGCGATGGTGACGGAGAAATGGAATACGGAGTCGAAGAGCGGCAGCTATGGCACGATGGTCGCCAGCCGCTTCATGGTCTCCGCCGACGGTGCGGCCCCGACGGTCGACACGCTGAAACAGGCGGTCGCCTCGGTCGACACGACCAAGCTGGCCGACCTGGCGCAATAAGCGCCGACCCCATCCAACACCGACCCCATCCAGCAAACGACACCTGGAAAACAAAACCCCGCCGGCTCGCACCGGCGGGGTTTTTCAGTGCCGCAAGGGCGCCCGCTTATTGGCGGCCCATCGATTCCGGCGTGTAGTTGTGCAGGCCGCGCGGAAACGGATTGATCGCGACGCGAGTCGCCATCTCGCCGACCGGGGCACCGAAGCTCGCGCGGTGCCAGCGCCCGACCTCGGCCGTCACCACATCGCCCGCCGAGGCGGTCAGCAACGGCACACCCTCGATCTGGTAATCGACATTACCCTCCATGATGAACCAGAACTCGCTGTAATCGGTATGGAAATGGCCGAGGTTGCTCGGCGGCGGGGTGGGCATGCCCTTGCCGCGGATGTTGTTCACGAACATGTGATCGCTGGCGATGAATGCGCCGGCGCGCGCGCCTCCGCCGATGACATCCTTATAGTAGTCGAGATAGGGCTTGTTGGCGCCATCATAGACACCGTCGCCGCCCGACAGGATCGACTTGGTATAGGTGATGCCCTTGACGTCGGCGGGTTTGTTGGGCGTCGTCTCGACTGGATAGATCGGAATGTCACCCGTCTGGTGAACCTCGAGCCACAAGGCGGGCTCGTTACCGACCGTCTCGAGCGAATAAGGCAAGCGCAACGGGACGTTGATCTCGAAGCCCTTCGAGGCGACGAACGGCTCCTGCCCCTTGATGCTGACGCGCACCTGGCCGCTCCATACGATCATGGCCACGCGGTTGTCGGCCGACATCACCGGCGTCGTCTTGCCGCCCGAGGCGAGCTGATGCCAGTCGGCCATCAGATCCTTGTTGCGCACGATCGGCTGGGACCAGGTGGCCTGTCCCTTGTGCAGCGCAAGCACGTCAGCCAGCTTCCAGTGCGGCTTGTTCGGCGCGACATAAGCCTGGAACGGGGTCTTCTTGGGTACCCAGCCATAGATTGGCGGCGGCGGCGCAGGACGAGCACCCGGTGGCGGACCACCCTGCGGACCAGCGGGGGCGGCCTGGGCCATGGCCTGGTGCGCTAGCAATGCTGCGCCTCCCATCAAGCCGGCGGTGAGCATCGTCTTCAGAACACGCATCAGTCATCTCCCTCCAAAAGACCGGCGCGCGCCGCCGGGTTATCTTTCTCCCTGCCCTACCGGCTTGTTGCCGTTTATGGAGCAGAGTCGAGGCGAGCCTATATCAAATATATCATATAGGAAAAGCTATTTGCGAGGCCGGTCCCGGCCTTTTGCATGCCCTTCAACGGCGCGGATCAACGCGAGACTTGCCATCCCGAGATGCGCTCATCCCATCACATATGGCCGATCGGGCGTGCGCCGGACCAGACGCACGCCATACCGGAACCGGCAGCTTAATTCCTGAGCGAATCCGGCACCACGCCGCCATTCTCCGCGAGCTTGGCCATGACCGCCTTGTGCAGGGCGATATTCTGTTCCGCGCTGCCATCGGCGCCGGCGCGCACGCCGAGCTCGGTTGCAAGCTCCTTGCGGGCGTCGAGGCTTGAATCGAGATCGAGCAGCTTGAGCAGGTCGACGATCGAGGTCTGATAATTGCCCCCGCCATTCTTCATCGAAGCCATTTCGGACAGCACCGCACCGACATCGACACTGGCCGGCGCCGCGGCAGGCGCAGCAGCGGCGGGTGACGCGGCAGGTGGCGGGGGCGCGGCCGGTGTCGGCGACGCAGGCGCGCCCGGCGCGGGCTGTGCGGCGCTGCCGTGATGGAAGATCTTGTCCATGATGCTGCCGAAAATGCCCATCGCCCTGTCTCCTAGATTTCTTCCGCCTCCAGGGCGGTGCGAAGATGGAAACGGCGCGGGGCGGCAAAAGGTCCGTGACAAAGGTCCGTGACGGGTGGAATCTCGCGGAAGCGAGTCGGCCCGTCATGCATCGATCGGAACGTTGCCTCGCACCGGCAGTTGTCAGCGCGAGCGCCAACGCGCCGACAACAGGAGACGGACATCATGCGATACGGGACCCTCATCATCGCCTCGGCGGCAGCGCTTTCCCTCGCCGGCTGCGGTTCGAAGACCGAGACGACCAGCATCGACAATACGACGGTCGTCAGCAGCGAGACCGACACGACCAACACCGCCATTCCGGCGGCCGTACCGCTCAGTCCCGGCCAGGCTTTCGCCAACGCGGCCGCGAGCAGCGACGCGTTCGAGATTGCCACGTCGCAGCTTGCCCAGACGGCCTCCACATCGGCGGCGATCAAGGCGTTCGCCGGCAAGATGATCGAGGCGCATACCGGTTCGACCGAGAAGCTGAAGACGGCCGCCGCCGGCGTCAGCCCGGCCATCACGCCGGATCCCACGCTGACCGCGGAGCAGCAGTCGACGCTCGACGCGCTGAAGACCAAGACCGGCGCCGATTTCGACGCGGCGTACAAGGCGGCGCAGGTCGATGGCCACCAGAAGACGCTCGACGCGCTCAAGGCCTATTTGGCGAGCGGAGACGTGCCGCAACTGAAGACGTTCGCGACCGGGCTGGTCCCGACCGTGACCGCGCATCTCAACATGGCAAAGGGCCTCAAGGCCTGACACTGCCCGTTCCTGCGGCGATGGCGGGCACACGTCCCGCTATCGCCAGCGGGCGACACCTCACCCCTCGATCATCTGCACGATCTTGTTCGTCATGTCGGCCACGGCGAATGGCTTGGTGATCACCTGCATGCCCGGATCGAGATGGCCGTTGCCGATGGCGGCATTCTCGGCAAAGCCGGTCACGAACAGGATCTTGAGATCGGGTCGGGCGAGCCTGGCCGCATCGGCGACCTGCCGGCCGTTCATCCCGCCGGGCAATCCGACATCGGTGATCAGCAGGTCGATCCTGATGCCCGAATCGAGAATCCGGAGACCGGACGGGCCATCTTCCGCTTCCAGCGGGACATAGCCCGATTCTTCGAGGATATCGACGATCAGCATGCGGACGGTCGCCTCGTCGTCGATGACGAGCACGCGTTCGCCCGCCCCGATATGCGCGATTGCGCCATCTACATGCCCGGCATCATCCGGCATCTCGCCGGAATAGCGCGGGAGGTAAAGGCACATCGTCGTGCCCTGCCCCTGCTCGGTATAGACGCGCACCTGGCCGCCCGACTGGCGCACGAAGCCATGGACCATCGAAAGACCCAGGCCGGTGCCCTGGCCGATCGGCTTGGTGGTGAAGAACGGGTCGAAGATCCGGTCGATGACCGCCTTCGGGATACCCACACCGCTGTCGGAAACGCAGATCGAGATATATTGACCGGGTTCCAGGTCGCGTTCCCGGCCGGCATGCGCGTCTAGCCATTTATTGGCTGTCTCGATCGTCAGACGCCCGCCTTCGGGCATGGCGTCGCGCGCATTGATCGCGAGGTTCAGCAGGGCGTTTTCGAGCTGCGTTGCGTCCACCTTCGTCGCCCAAAGCCCGGCCGCTCCGACCACTTCGACCGCGATGGCGGGGCCGACCGTCCGGCGGATCAGATCCTCCATTCCGGACACCAGACGATTGACGTCGACCGGCTTCGGATCGAGCGTCTGCCGGCGGGAAAAGGCGAGCAGGCGCTGGGTCAGCGCCGCGGCACGTTGGGCCGATGTCTGGGCGCCACTGATGAAACGCCCGATCCCCTCGGTCCGTCCCTGCGACAGGCGCCGTTCGATGACTTCCAGGCTGCCGCTGATCCCCGCGAGCAGGTTGTTGAAGTCATGGGCGATGCCGCCGGTCAGCTGGCCGACCGCCTCCATCTTCTGCGCCTGCCGCAGCGCCTCGTGCGCCTCGGTCAGCTCCACGGTGCGATCATGCACGCGCTGTTCGAGCGTCTCGTTCGCCTCCTGGACTCGCCGGATGAGATCGGCGTTCTCGATCGCGACCGCCGCGTGGGAGGCGAGCGCAAGGATCTGGGCCTCATGCTTCGCCGTGAATCGAGCGGGCTCGGGATGGCCGAAAAGCAGGCCGCCAAGCACGCCCCTGTCGCGCGCGAAGACGGGAACGGCGAGGTAGCTGGCGACCGCAAGATGGCCCTCCGGCATGCCCTGGTGGGGGGCATTGTGGCCGTATCGCGGGTCCTGCCTGATGTCATCCGACCGAACGACACCCTCGCCGCCGAAGGTAGGCGCAAAGATAGCCGTGTTGCGTGGCATCGGAAAGCGTTCGAACGCCGACAGGGCCGCGCCCGAGAGGGCAAAGAGCCTGTAGCTCTCGCCCGAGTCATCGACCACATTGTGGAAGAAAGCGCCAAATCCCGCGCCGGTCAGTTCCAGACCCGTATCGACGACCGACTGGGCGATCCTGTCGCGGTCCTTCTCGGCGGCCGTCTCTGCCGCAAGCCGGTTGAGCATCGCGAGCGCCGTGCGCTCCTCCTGCATATCGCGTTCGGCGAGATGCGCCGCGGTAACGTCGGCGCCTTCGCAGAGCACCCCGACGATCTCGCCATGATCATCGCGCATGGCATCATAGACGAAGGTAAGGAATCGCTCCTCCTCGCGCCCATCGGCCTGCCTGAACCGCGCCGGCACCGCGACCGCATCGACACGCTCGCCGGTTTCATAGACCCGGTCGAGCAACTCGAAGAAGCCCTGTCCTTCCAGATCGGGAAACGCACGACGGATCGGCTTGTCGAGCCAGTCCTCGCTCGTGAAGGCGCGGCGATGGGCCGCGTTGACGAATTCGACGACATGGTCGGGGCCACGCATCGAGATGATGAAGCCGGGCGCCTGCTCGAAGGCCTGGAGCAGGCGCTCCCGTTCCGTCGCGAGACGCCGGTCTGCGCGCACCCGCTCTGTGGTTTCGATCACGACCGCGATGACGCCCGCCGGGGTGCCCGATTCATCCAGCACCGGCGAATAGTCCAGGTTCATCCAGACCTGCTCGGGGCTGCCATGGCGGAACAGGGTGAGTTCCATGTCCTTATAGGCGAGCGTGCCGCCGGCGAGCCCGACCTTCATCACATTGTCGTTGAAGTCGGCAACCTCGGGCCATCCTTCGCGGACCTTCGACCCGAGCAGTTCGGGATGACGCCCGCCGGCAAAGACCGAATAGCCGTCATTGTAGAGCATGATGCCGTCCTCGCCCCACAGCATCACGATCGGGATGGGCGACAGCAGGATAATACCGAGGGCGGTCCGCAGGCTCTGCGGCCAGCTGTCGATGGGGCCGAGCGACGTGGACGACCAGTCCCTCGCGGCAATGAGACGCCCCGTTTCCCCGCCCCGCTCTAGCCATTCAATCGCCGATCCCGACACGCCCTCTCCTACTCCTGATTCGACCCGTCAAACTCTCCACGCGACCTTATGTTGCGCGACATAATGCGGAGGTGACCACAGCAGCGAAATATATGGGGATGAAGATTCGCGCAGGCACGTAACGACGCTGGCGGCGCCAAGCCAGGCGACGAGTTCTGCGATGGGATCGACGCGCCACGGGGTTGGGATGGACTATGCTATTATGGCGAGCAGGCGGGCTGTAGCGCGGCGGGAGCAGCGAATTCGGCCGGTCTGCAATCGTTGAGACTTTCCGACGCCGCGCGGCGTCCGAAAATCTCAACGGTTGCGGACTCGCGGCTTTCGGCGATCGATCCACGGAAGCCGCGGTTGCCGTCCGATGGCGGCGCAGCTCCCGACGACACCTGGTCGTTTGTCAGTCCATGCTTGGATGTCCGTTTGAGACGAACGCTGCTGCTAGTCCCGTGGGAGAAGGCGACTTCGCGCCATAAATCCGGACATGCGCGCGCCGGAACGCGGGCACAAAGTGTCGCCCGTCGCAAGAGGCAGGTGATCGAATTCGCGCTTGTCACACCGGCTGTATGAGTGTCGTACAATCTTCTTAAAGTCGGCTTATGTCGTTGGCGCAATGGCAATGCACGAACGCGCCCGGCCCGATCCCCAGACCGGACGAATCGCGCTGCGATCGGCATATGGGGCCGGCCATTTCTCTAAGAGCTTCGCGTGGAGCTTCACCGATCTTCTTCTAGCTTATTATGCGAATGTGCGGCTGGGGCTTTCCGCCGGCGATACCGGGCTGCTCATCTTCCTCTCGGCGGTGCTGGGCGCGCTGGCCGACGTCGCCGCGGCCTGGGTGATGCGCCGTGCGGAAGGCGATCTCAGCCGGATTCTGGCGCTCCAGTGCGTCGCCGGGCTGGCGGCGGCGGCGGCGCTGCTCGTGGTGTTCCGTCCGGCGCACGGGGGCGACGTGGCGTTCGTGGGCCTTGCCCTCGCGCTGGCACTGTTCCGCACCCTCTTCGCGTTTTACGATGTCGCGCAGAACGCGCTGGTATCGTTGTTGCCCGGAGATGCCGAGGAGGCGCACCATTATGCGGTGATGCGGCAGACGCTGAGCGGGGTGGCGCGACTTGCGGTGGCGGGGCTGGCGTTCCTGCTGGTCGGTACCGCCGCTCCGGCCGGCGGCCGCGAGATCGTCGTGGCCGGGGTAATCGCAACGCTGATCGCGGCGAGCGCCGGCTGGATACTGCGGTGGCGAGGCGCTTTGCCGGCGGCAGCCACAGCGGTTGGACGACCGCGCTCGATGCCCGCGGGGCTCGCGACGCTGCTCGTCGCCGGCGCCGCGCTGGCCGGCCCCGAAGCGATGGCGATGCGGCTGGTGCCATTCGTCGATGGGCGTGCCCCTGACGAGTCCGCCGGCGCGGCGCTGCTGTTCGCGCTAGTGCTCGGCAGTGTGATCGGGCCGCTGGGGTTGCCGCGCCCGGACCGCGGGGTGATGCGGCCGGCGCTGGCGTTCACCGCGCTCGCCGTGCTGGCGGGGCTGGTATTTCTGGCCGCCCCGCACGCTGGCCTGCTCGCGCTTGCCGCCTGTCTTGCGCACGGTGTGGGCTTCGGCGGCATGATGGCGCTGTTCTGGCGCGAGATGGGCACGGCGATCCGCGATCACGCGCTTCGCACCGGGGTGCGGACCGACATGATCAGCTTCGCGCTGCTCACTGCGACGATCAAGCTGGCCGGAGCGCTGTCGGGCGTGGGGCTCGCGTTTCTGCTCGACGGGTTCAAGGCGGGCACGCCCACGACGATGGCGGCGCTGGCCGCGATCATCGCCGTGGGCGGTCTGGTCTTCCTGCTGACGATCGCGCCGGGTTACCGCTTCGGCATCTCAAGCAGCGGATTGCGGCGCGCCACGCCGCCGCCCGGCAGCCGCACGACATAGGGCGTTCCGAAGGCGTTGCCGGGATGCTCGAAGTCGGTCGAGACGATCTGCGCGCCGCTGGCGAAGGCGGCATCGGCGCGACGCATGTCGTTGGTCTTGGCCTCATAGGCCTCGATGTCCGAGCGGGTGCGGACGATATAGCCCTGCCGGACATAGTCGCGAATCTGCGCCTGCCGGACCAGCGCATTGTCGAACATCAGGAACGCGGCATGATCCTCTCCGGGTTCGGCGCGCAGGAACGCCATCCGCCCTTTTAGCGAGGGATGCCCGGCCACATAGCCGCGCGTCGATTCCTCGCCGTTGGCGGTGATCATCAGGATCATGATCTTGCCGCGCGCGACCTTCAGGCTGGGCCAGCCCCCCGCGCGGATCGCCGCGTTCAGTGTCGGATGCGATCCGCGCACGTCGTCGGGGGTGATGAGCCGGCGGCGACCAACCACCGCGACGATCTCCGCGTCGAGCGCATCGAACAGCGCCGGGGTAAACGGCACCGTGTGGGTCGGGCCGGGCAGCAACGGCAGATCGGACGATTTCGCCTCCAGCACCAGGAACAACGGCACATGCCCGGGGTGCGCATCCGACCAGTCGCGCACCTGCGCGAGGCATTGCTTCAGCGGCTGGCAATGACTGCGAAAGTCGATGTCGGGGATGTGGAGCACCTTGTAGCCCGGCGGCGCCAGCGCGCGCGCGTCGAATGGCAACAGCCCGGTCGCACCGTGTGCGCGCAGCAAACGGTAGCCGGCAGGGTCGGCGAACGTGCCGCCCTCGGGGTCTGGATTGACGTCGATTTCGAGGCTGCGCATCCCCTCGTTCAACTGCGTGGTAAGGTCGGGGTGCAGATAGCTCAGCCCATCGCTGATAGAGACGTCGTTGGGATGTTCCTCACGGAACAGCGCGCGCTGCGCCGGCGGCAGCTTGTTCGGCAGATCGGTGGTCACGCGGCCGAGAATCGGATCGACGATCGCCAACAGCCGCGTATCGACGGGCATGGCATAGCTGTTGTGGGTGCCGAGCACCTGGATCTCGTTGATCTTGAGATCGGGATTGAGATCGGGCGCCTCCGTTTTGGGGGCTGGGCTGGCGGCAATAAGCGCCGCGGCGAACGCCGCGAGCGAAACGTGCGGTCGGGGCATAGATGCTCCTTGAGCGAGGCGAAGGCCTGCCAGCCCCGGCGATCGGCCGGGGCTGGCAGAGACTCAGAAACCGAATTTGGCAAAGACGCCGACGGTGCGATGCGCGTCGCGGGCGATATAATGCACGAGGCTCAGCGTGCTATATTGCTGGAACGCCGCCGAATAATAGGTGTCGAACAGGTTGCGACCATAGACGCCGAACTCGAAATCGCGGTTCGCTGGCGACAGGCTGACGCGGCCGTTGGCGACGCCGTAGCCAGGTATTTCTGAATAGGCCGGCTGGCCGATCACCGTCCAGACCTTGCTGCGATAGGCGTAATCGAGATTGGCGCGGACGCGCAGATTGCCGCCGATCTCGCGTTCGTAGGTCGCGCTGACGTTGCCCTGCCATTCGGGCGCGTTGGTCAGCCGAGTGCCAGCGTAATTGGTGGTCGCGTTATAGGCGTAATCGGTGAAGCGCGCATCGGTATAGGTCAGACCGCCACTTAGCGTCAGCGCGTCGGTCGCGCGCCACGCGAAGGTCGCCTCGGCGCCCCGGCTCTTCAGGCCGCCGGCATTGCCGATCGCCACCACCGCCAGCGGATTGCCCGGCACGAAGGTGACGAGGGAGGTCTGGAAATTGGTGAATTTCGAGCTGAACAGATCGAAGTTGAGGCGCACGCGGCGGTCGAACAACTCGGTCTTGATGCCGGCCTCGATGCTCTTCACCGTCTCGTCCTTATAGGGCGAGTAATTGTTGCCGACGAACCCCGGACCGCTCGGCTTGTAGCCCGTCGACCAGCTCGCATAGAGCATGACGTGCCGATCGAGCTTGTACTGGCCGGCGATGCGGTACGAGAAATTGTCGCTTTTGATTTCCCCAAACGGCTGCACCGGCGCCGCGCTGGTGGGGGTGAACGTCGCGTTCACGCCGGTCAGCGGCAGCGGATCGATCCAGAAGAACGTGTAGGCCTGGCTGTTGTCGTCATGCGTGTAGCGCCCGCTGAACGCGAGGCTGGCGCGCGGCGTGACGTTGAACTTGAGCTGTCCGAACGCGGCCTCGCTGGTGTTTGTCGCCTTGAACCGCGCGGCGTTGCCGGGATCGCCGATCGCGCCGGTCAGCACGTAAAACTTGGTGAGCGGCACACCGGCCGACGAGACCAGCGGCGTACCCAGCGTCGCCCATTGCAACTGGGTCGAATCGTTGCGCAGCCGGTTATAGAACAGCCCGCCGAGATATTCGACGAAGCCGCCTGTCGGCGAGGCCCAGCGCAGTTCCTGACTGATCTTGCGCGCGTGGATGGTGCCCTGATTATACGGGAGGAAGGCGAATTTGTCGGCGGGCACAAGGTTGGCCGGGGCATCGCCGGTATACTTCGTCTCACGATAGGCGGTGATCGAGGTGAGCGTGTCGCGCCCGATCTTGATCTGCGCGCGCAGCGAATGGCCCCAGGTCGCGGTCTGCGTCCGGCCCATCTTGGAATCGGCGTCGTCGTCATTCTCCGGCCCCGGCGTCACGCCATTGGCGATCTGCAGAGCCGTCACCGCCGGAAGCGCACCCGAGACCGAGGTGCGGATGAAATTGTCCCAGTGATGCTCGTAATCGTTGAAATAGGTCAGTTCGATACGGTCGCTCGGCTGGAACAGCAGCTTGGCACGATAGCCATATTCCTTGAACGAATTGAGCGGCTGATTGAGCGTGGTGTAGCGGCCATAGCCCTCCTGCCCCTGATCGAAACCGGAGACGCGCAGCGCCAGCGTATCACCGATCGGCACGTTCAGCGTCACCGTGGCGTTACGATCCTCGCGCTCGCCGTAGCTCGCGCTGCCCTTAGCTGAGAGTTGGCCGAGCACGGGTTTTACGGTGGTCACCGAGATCACGCCCGACGTGGCGTTCTTGCCGAACAGCGTGCCTTGCGGCCCCATCAGCACGTCAATCTGCTGGATGTCGGACAGCCCGGTAAGGCCGGTGTCGCGTTGCGCGTCCATCACCACGTCATCGACTACGAGGCTGACCGACTTTTCGTTGGAATAATCGAACGAGGTGCTGCCGACGCCACGGATCTGGAAGGCCGCGCCGTTGGTCGCATCGAACTGAACGCCGGGCACGACATATTGCAGGTCGGTCACCGAGCGGAAACTGGAATTTTCCAGCGCCTCGCCGCTGACCGACGTGATCGAGACCGGCACGTCCTGCAGGCTTTCCCTGCGGCGCTGCGCGGTGACGACGATGGTGGCAAGCCCCTCGTCCGGCGCGGCCTGCGTTTCCGGCGCGGACGCGGGTGCGGCTTGCTGAGCATACGCTTGTGCGAACGGCATGCCGGTGGCGGCAGTACCGAGCAGAAGCAAATGATGGAGGCGACGTACAGATATCATTGGTCCGAATCCCCGTTTCGTTGGCTGACGCAGCAGCGGCTATCAGCGGCCAATGACGCTTGCGTGACAGTTGTACGATAAACTTCGCCGTTTCTGCCTCGTAAAACCATCGCAAGGTACATTTGTACGAATTTCAGTCGCGGCGGGCGGTGGCCTGAAGGCGGTCGATCAGCGCAAATGCTGAGGTGTCGGCCGCAGGGTCGCGCACGCCATCCAGCAGCAACTGGCCAATGCCGGTCATGGCCATCGCCTGCGCGGACAGCAGATCGAACGGCGCCCCGCCATCGACCAACCGATTGAGGCGCACGAGGTAATTCTCGCCGCGGCGACGGCGCATGTCCGCCGCGAACGGTTTGAGGCTCGGGACGCGCGCCGCCACCAGCGCGATGGCGAAGGTGGCGCGCGCGATCTCGATGCTGTTCAGTTCATACTCGGGTTCGCTCATCCGTTGCGCGTCGACGGTCCCCTGCACGCGGACGATGATGTCGTTGATCCCCGCTTTCAGCAAATCCTCCTGCCGGGGGAAGTGATAGGCGAGCGTGGAATTGGCATAGCCCGCGCGCGCGGCGACGGCGCGGTGCGTTACCGCGTCTGCCCCCTCCTCGACGATCAGCGCCGAGATGTGGCGCGCGGCCTTGATCTGCCAGTCGCTCATCGCCGGCGTGCGGTAGCGGCCAGTCGCGTCCAGCGCGTCCCCAAGCGCGGCGTGGAACACCGCGAACTGCGAGAGATCGGGCGAGTCGGGTGTCCGCACCAATGCGCCGCACAGGCGCTGGAGATTGAGCCGGCGCAGCCAGCGATAGCTGGCGAACTCGCCGATCGCGAGACCATGCGCGATCTCGTCGGTGCTGAAGGCGTGGAGGACGTCGCCAAGCTCGGGCCGCCCGAGCGGTGCCGCCACCGCGCGCCAGAACGTCAACCGCTGGACCTGCCAGGCGGAGAGCGCGCCGGCGATCTCGGGATGCGACGGTGCGCCCTGAATCAGCTCGCAGTAGAAGCGCGTACGCAGTGCGGCGACGCCGACCATGTCGCCAACGACAGCATCGACCAGATCGCCGAGCAACGCACCATCGCGCACGTCGAGCGCGCGGATGCGGGCGAGCCAGCGATCGAGAAACGCACCGTCCTCCGCGCGCGCAGCGGCAATCAAGCTCGCGACCAGCGTGTCCTTGAGACCAAAGCGGTGGGACAAGGCCGAGACGGTCGCGCCGAGTTGCTCGGCGAGCGGCCGCAGGCTCAGCCCGCCGAGACCGTTCGCCGCGACCAGCGTCATCGCGGCATGGAGAACGGAGGGTAGATCGGTATCGGCGCGCTTCGGCATCACGGGTCCGTCGTCGTTCGAGGGGGCGCCGGGGCCGGTGGACCAGCCCCGAACGCTTATACGTTTCGCATTCTAGTACGCCCGACACGTCTTGCCCAGGAAAACGGTCACGTAATATTTCGTACATGTGTAACGTTGCGGTCATCCGCGGGCGGTAGAGCGGGCGCACGCGATCAGGCGGGGGGAAGAATGGCGATGCGATGTCGAGACGATGAAACCGCCCGTCGGCGTGGCTGGCAGGCGGCGCCGCTGCTCTTGCTCATCGCGACCGCCGCGCGCGCGGCACCGCAGGGCGATGGCTTTGTCTGCCCACCGGTGCCGGCCGCGCTGGTCGCGTACCGGAACGCGGCGGACACGCCACCGCCGCCTTCGGCCGCGGACCTCGCGGTCTATCACGCCTATGTTCAGGTCCTCCAGGCGAACGACTGGGCCTATCTCTGCCGATATCGCGACGAGAACCGCGCCGCGCTGCGCGAACCGCGCCCGCGCGTCGTTCTACTCGGCGATTCGATCACCGAGAATTGGAAGGCGCGCGACCCGAAGCTGTTCGCGGCGGGCATCGTCGATCGCGGCATCGGCGGCCAGACCGCGCCGCAGATGCTGTTGCGTTTTTATCAGGACGTGATCGCGCTGCGGCCGCGGGTCGTGCATATCATGGCCGGCACCAACGATATCGCCGGCAACACCGGCGCGACCAGCGACACGCAATATCGCGACACGATCCGCACGATGGTCGATCTTGCGCGCGCACACGGCATCAAGGTCATCCTCGCGAGCATCCTGCCCGCCCGCGCTTTTCCGCAACGGCCGGACGTGCGGCCGGCGGCGCGTATCCGCGCCTGGAACGCTTGGCTGCGCGATTATGCGCGGGCCGACGGACTCGTCTTCGTCGATTATCATGCCGCGCTGACCGATGCCGAGGGCGGGTTGCGTCCCGAACTAACGAGCGATGGGGTGCATCCGACCCGTGCCGGCTACGTGCCGATGGACGCGCTGTTCCTGCGCGCACTGGCCGAAGCCGAGCGACCCTGACCGACATGATCCGAGGAAACACACCGGACACGCGGCGCCCGGCGCCGGCCGGTCCCGATCGGCGCAAATTTGGCGTGGGTGCGCTCGCATCGCTGTTCGCTGCCACGGTGCCGCAGGCGCGAGCCCTCGCGGGAAGCGCGTCGCCCGACCCCGCAGCATGGTCGCACGCCTGGCCGCCTGCGGACGTGATCCCCTTGTGGCCGGACGTGCCGCCGGGTCGGATCGACGGGTTCGAGGTGCCGGCGACGCCATCGGGCTGGGCGGGCGGGGCGTGGCCCGCCGCCTTCCTGCGGCGCACGGCGATGCCGACGCTCAACGTATTCCGCCCGGCGAATCCCACCGGGGAGGCGCTGCTGGTGTGCCCCGGCGGCGCCTATGTGTTCGTGTCGGCGGCGATCGAAGGTGTCGATGTCGCGCGCGCGTTCACAGCGCTCGGCGTCACGGTGTTCGTGCTCAGCTACCGCTTGCCCGGTGAGGGCTGGCAGGACCGCGCGAACGTGCCGCTGCAGGATGCGCAGCGCGCGATGCGGCTGATCCGCGCGCGCGCGACCGCGTTCGGGATCGCGCCCGAACGCCTCGGCGTGCTCGGCTTTTCGGCGGGCGGGCATCTCGCCGCGACGCTGGCGGTCGATCATGTCGAACCGGTCTATCAACCCGTCGATAGCGCCGACCGGCAGAGTGCGCGGCCGGCCTATGCCGGGCTGATCTATCCAGTGATCCTGACCGACGGCCCGCTCGCCCATGCGCGCTCACGCGCCGAACTGCTCGGTCCGTCACCGTCGCCGGAGCAGGTGGCGCATCGATCGCCCAACCTCCGCGTTTCGGCTGTCACGCCGCCGTGTTTCCTGGCTCATGCGTCGGACGATACGACGGTGTCGATCGACAACAGCCTGGCCATGTATGCGGCACTGCGGGCGGCCAAAATCGTGTGCGAGGGCCATTTCTTCGCGCAAGGACAGCACGCCTTCGGGATCGGTCGGGCCGATCAGCCGAGCGAGCTCTGGCCGCAGCTCTTCGCGCGCTGGGCGCAATCCACATTGCGGCAAGTGTCGCTCGAGTGACCGTCCCCGGATCGCGTCGGCATTGGCCATCCCGCTGGCGGTGCCCCAGGCGGATCCGGCCCGAACCCTGCAAGAGCCGTAGGTTGCGCACGTAGATCGTCGTAGCAGCGCGTCCGGCGCCTTATTGCCGGGTCGCTAGGTCCGGCGCCATCGGGTTCTTCACGACATCGGCACAGCGCAGTGTAGCCGTGGTCGGAAAATCGCGGAACGGCAATTTCTGTCCGAAGCCGCCGCTCAGGCCCTGCGGCAGGAATGATCGCAAAGTCCCAGTATCGGACCTTCAACGAAGCCTTGGAGGGCTTCAGAACGAAGGGCAGCTTTTAGGGACGCCGATCGGCACATTGAATGGCGACCATAGGGCGCGTTACTGCCGGAATCGCCCGGCGGCGCGAATGTCCGGGATCGGCCGGCCGGCACCGAAAAACTCGCTGGCAGGAATCCACGCACTTCAGACTCTGTGCGCCACCTAACGCCTCAGCTGCCGGCTGCCGGCTGCCGCCTGCCGCCTGCCGAGACAGGATTCGGCGAGACTAGCTGCCGTCAGCGGCGCCATTAGACATGCGTCAGATAGCGTAAAAGGGTGCCGCTGACGCCGCCAGCAGACCCATTATATTCCATTGTATCTGTTTGATTCTTTGGTCGGGGCGACAGGATTCGAACCTGCGACCCCCACACCCCCAGTGTGATGCGCTACCAGGCTGCGCTACGCCCCGACCGAGGGTGGGGCACATATGCGGGTGAAGCGCGGGATGCAAGCGCGGGTTGCCTGCTGGCTGAAATCGCCCGCCGCGCGACGGCAAGAACAGGTGATCGATTCAACCTGTTCGGCCCCTGCCGCAGAATGGCGTTGGACGGGATCCCCGGATTCCGGCCATGCTCTTTCTGTTGTCTAGATATGCCCATTTCCCTGTTCGGGGCAGCATTTTCCCTGTTCCGCGCGGGAAATTCCCTGTTCCGAATAACAGGGAATTCACTATTATATCATTGAATTTATGCCATAATAATCGCCGAAGACCACGCATCGCGGTAAAAAGAAAAGATTTCCCTGTTAAATTCCCTGATAATCGCCCGGAACAGGGAATGGCGGTTGGGCCTGTTGGTAATTGGGTCGTTCGATCGCCAGTCAGGAGGCGAGTCGCCGCGCTTCATTCGCCGATCAGGGTCTTCCAGAACGCGCCGTCCCACGCCTTCACGCTGATTTCCAGGATGTCGAACGCGGCCAGCTTCCTGCCGAACTCCTTCTGGTGATCGGCGACGCCATGGGCGTCCAGCGCTTCGGCTGAGGCCCATCGTTCGGAAATGCGGATGAGGTCGGGGTCGCCGACATCATAGGCGAAGTTGTAATAGTCGCAGCCATCCTCGGCATTGCTTGCGGCCATATGGTCGACAAGAAGATCGCGCAGCTTCACGCCTTCGCCACTGGCGACGCGGATATGTCCCAATACGATGACGGTCATGGCACTTCCCCCTGATGATCCGGCCGGGCTTGATGCCTAACCGATTGTTGCGTGGTCACCGGACAAGTGATAGCGCGCGGCGCTTATAGAGCGGGCCTTGCCCCTTTCGATACCCCAGCCATTTCGGCCAAGAATTCAGGATACCATGTTCGCAACCCCAGCCTATGCAGCAACCGGCGCCGCCTCGAGTGGCGGTTCCTTTCTGGTGCTCATTCCGTACCTGCTGCTCATCCCGGTATTCTATTTCCTGGTGCTGCGCCCGCAGCAGCTGAAGGCGAAGGCGCACCGGGCCACGCTGGACTCGGTGAAGAAGAATGATTCGGTCGTGACGGCAGGCGGCCTGGTCGGCAAGGTGACCAAGGTCGACGAGCGCTTCGTCGAGGTAGAGATCGCCCCCACCGTCAAGGTGCGTGTGGTCAAGGCGATGCTGGCGGAGGTTACTCCGTTCGGCTCCAAGCCTGCGAACGATTAATCCGATGCTTGATTTCCCGCGCTGGAAGATCACCTCGATCCTGGTGCTGCTCGCCGCGCTGATGGCGCTGGCGATTCCGAGCTTCGTCCCGGAGAAATATACCCAGAGCTGGATGCCGCGGATCAGCCTTGGCCTCGATCTCGCTGGCGGTATCCATCTCCTGTACGAGGCGGATACCGACGCATTCGTCGAGACTCGGCTGGACAATATGAGCCAGCAGATTTCGGGCGCGCTCAAGCGGAGCCCGCGAATCGATATTGGCGACATATCCTCGAAGGGCGGCCAGCTGAGCTTCCTGGTCCGCGACGTCACCAAGATCGATGAGGTTCGCGAGCGTCTGCTGACGGTCGCTGGCAGCGGCGCCGGGCTTACCGGCCAGCGCGTCTGGGATATCAGCGTCGTCGATGCGAGTCGCTTCGTGGTCACGCCGACCAAGGCGGGCGTCACCCAGGCGGTCAACCAGGCGATGGACGACACGACCGAGAATATCCGTCGTCGCATCGACGCGCTCGGCACCAAGGAGCCGGTGGTCGTCCGCCAGGGCAGCAACCGGATTCTCGTCCAGGTGCCGGGTCTGCAGAATCCGGACCAGCTCAAGCAGCTGGTCGGCAAGACCGCCAAGCTCGAATTCAAGATGGTCGACGATTCGCTCGGCAACACCCAGGTCACCAAGGATACTCCGGCACCGATCGGCAGCCAGGTGCTGCCCTATCCGGAAGGGGGCGGCTACATCGTCGTGAAACGTCCGGTGATCCTGACCGGCGGGCAACTGACCGAGGCGAGCCAGGGCTTCGCGCAACAGACGAACGCGCCGATCGTCAACTTCACCTTCAATAGCGAAGGCGGGCGCAAATTCGCCCGCATCACCCAGCAGTTCACCGGCCAGCGGTTCGCGGTGATCATCGACAATGTCGTCATCTCCGCGCCGCGGATCAACACGCCGATCCTTGGCGGCAGCGGTTATATCGAGGGCAATTTCACCGCCGCGTCGGCCAATGAGCTGGCGATCGCGCTGAAGTCCGGCCAGCTGGCGATGGACCTGAAGGTCGTCGAGGAACGTACCGTCGGCCCCGATCTCGGCAAGGAATCGATCCATGCCGGCATCCTCGCGTCGGCAATCGCCGCCGCGGCCGTGGTGATCTTCATGTTCATCACCTATGGCCGCTTCGGCGCCTATGCGAACCTCGCGGTCGTCATCAACGTGTTCGTGATCCTCGGTGTCATGGCAGTGTTCGGCAGCACCCTGACCTTGCCTGGCATCGCCGGCTTCGTTCTGACGATCGGTACGGCGGTCGACGCCAACGTGCTGATCAACGAACGTATCCGCGAGGAGCGGCGGCGTGGGCGAAGCGTGATCCAGTCGGTCGAACTTGGCTACAAGGAAGCCAGCCGCACGATTTTCGAGGCGAACATGACTCATGCCATTTCCGGCGTCATCATGCTGGCCCTGGGATCGGGCCCCGTGAAGGGTTTCGCCGTCGTGCTGCTGATCGGTATCTGCACCTCGGTGTTCACCGCCGTCACCTTCACCCGCATGCTCGTCGTGCTCTGGGTCCGCCGCACACGCCCCAGCGACATCAACATCTGATCGGGCAGCATCATGCGTCTCCTCAAACTCGTCCCCGATAACACCAACCTCCCCTTCGTCTCGCTGCGCGCGTGGGCGTTCGGCCTGACGATTGCCCTGTCCCTCGCGTCGATCGCCCTCGTCTTCGTCAACAAGCTGAACTTCGGCGTCGATTTCGTCGGAGGTCTGATGATCGAGGAGAAGTTCCAGCAGGACCCGAATCTCGACAAGCTGCGATTGACACTGGAGCGGCTACAGGTCGGTGAGGTCCGCCTTCAGCCGATCGGCAACAACAAGACCATCTCCATCCGCATGCCGCTGCCGAAGAGCGCGGATCCCGGCGCGACCAATGCGGTCGTGCAGCGGGTCCAGGCCGCCATCGTCAAGGACTTCCCCGACGCGACCTTCTCGCGCCAGGACACCGTCGACGCGAAGGTATCGGACGAACTTCTGTGGAGGGGCGGTCTTGCCGTGGTCCTGGCGATCCTCGGCATCGGCCTGTTCGCGATCTTCCGCTTCGAATGGCAATTCGGCGTCTCGACCGTCGTCGCCATCGTCCACGATCTGCTGATGACGCTCGGCTTCTTCGCGCTCACCCAGTTCGAGGTCGACCTGAACATCGTCGCCGCCGTGCTCACCATCATCGGCTATTCGATCAACGACAAGATCGTCATCGACGACCGAATCCGCGAGAATATGCGCCGCTATCGCAAGATGGACATGCCGCAGATCGTCGATCTTTCGGTCAACGAGACGCTGCCGCGCACGGTGATGACCTCGGTCACCATCCTTCTCGCCCTGTTCGCGATGCTGATCTTCGGCGGCCATGTGCTGCGCGGCTTCACCGCGGCGATGATCCTCGGCATCTTCGTCGGCACCTATTCGTCGATCTACGTCTCGTCCTCGCTGCTCATTTCGCTCGGCCTGCGCGCCGAGCCGAAGGCAGAAGACGGCGCGGGCTCGAAGGCCGAACGGGTCGCCTACAAGGACATGCCCTGAAGCCAGGAGCGTCCGGCATGCGCATGGACAGGGGACAGCAGACCGACGGGCCGATCATCTCCGCTTTCTCGAGCGGCGGGTTCAAGGTGGATGACGGCGTCTACCATGCCCTGCTGATCACGCCGGTGCGCGCCGATGGCTGGACGCCGCCGCCGCTAGAGGCGCTGGGCATCGACGATATCGCCCCCCTGCTCGGGCTCGATCCGTTTCCCGAATTCCTGCTGCTTGGGACCGGGCCGGCGCTGGTGCGACCGCCCGTGTCGTTCGTCCGCGCGGTCGAGTCGCGCGGGCTCGGCATCGAGGCGATGGACAGCCGTGCGGCGGCGCGGGCCTGGGCAGTGCTGCGCGGCGAAGGCCGCTGGATCGCGGGCGCGCTCTACCCGCTTTGACCGGCGCCGGGCGGGCGGTTATCATACCCCGTGCTCAAGGAGCCCGGGGGAGATATCGCATGAAGCTGCTTGTCGGACTGACGCTGCTCGCCGTACCGCTATTCTCAATTCCCGCCGCTGCCCAGACCGCGCCTACGGCCGGTCCGACACCCGCGGCGAGCCCCGCGCCATCGCCCGATTATGCGCAGGATTCGGCGTGGCTCTGCCGCCCCGGCCGCGCCGATGCCTGTGCCGTCAACCAGGACGTCACCGTCATCCAGGCGAACGGCAAAAGGAAGATCGAGAAGTTCAAAGCCGCACCCGCGCCGCAGTTCGACTGCTTCTACGTCTACCCGACCGTTTCCAACGATCCGACGCCCAACAGCGACATGACGCCCGGGCCCGAGGAGCTGGCGGTGGCAGCATCGCAGGCGGCGCGCTTCGCGTCGGAATGCCGGGTGTTCGCGCCGCTCTATCGTCAGGTCACGCTGACCGCGTTGCGTGCCTTCATCACCGGCCAGCCAGTCGCGATGGACCGTGACATGCCGGTCAATGATGTGACGGCGGCCTGGAACGACTATCTCGCGCGCGACAACAAGGGCCGCGGCGTGGTGCTGATCGGGCACAGCCAGGGCTCGAACGTGCTGAAGACGCTGATCGCCAAGACGATCGAGACATCCCCGATCCGCCGCAACATCATCTCGGCGATGCTGATCGGCGCCAATGTCGCGGTGCCGCAGGGCAAGGATGTCGGTGGCGACTTCAAGCGGATGCCGCTGTGCCGCAACGACGACCAGTTCAATTGCGTGATCAGCTACACAACCTTCCGCGCCGATTCGCCGCCGCCGGCCAACAGCCGATTCGGCAAGGTGCCCGATGCCGGCATGGTCGCCGCCTGCACCAACCCGGCGGCGCTCGGTGGTGGCAAGGCGGTGACCGATGCGATCCTCGGCACCAAGGGCGCCGGTACCGGAAGCGCGACGATGGGACCATGGACCAGCGACAATCTGCCGGTCACCACCGCCTTCGTGAAGGTGCCCGACCTGATCTCGGCCGAATGCGTGTCGAAGGACGGGTTCGACTATCTTGCCGTCACGGTGAACGCCAACCCGGCCGATCCGCGCACCGACACGATCGTGGGCGACGTGATGGTCGGCGGCGTGATGCTCAAGGACTGGGGCCTACACCTGATCGACATGCCAGTGGAGATGGGCAATCTGGTCGACCTCGCCGACCGCCAGGCGGCGGCGTGGCGCGGCACGCCGTACAAGGCGAAGAAGCGCTAGGCGACCAGCCCGGCGAGATGGTCGTATAACGCGGTGCTGTTCGCTTCCCAGGTGAAGCGTTCGGCGCCCCGGCGCACGGCGGCCGAATCTGGCGGATGCGCGAGCAGGTCGCCGATCGCTTCCGCAAAGGCGCGTGAGTCGCGGGTGGTGATTCGGCCGTAGGCCGGATCGGTCACCACTTCGGCGGCGCCACCGGCAGTGGTGATCACGATCGGCGTGCCGCAGGCAAGTGCCTCGACCCAGGCGTTCGCCAACCCCTCGGACGCCGAGGCGAGCGCCATCACGTCCGCCGCGGCAAGCAGCTCCGGCAGGTCCGCGTGCGGAATGCCGCCGAGCAGCCTCACCCGATCGGCCAGGCCAAGCGAGTCGATCTTCGTCTGCAACGCGCCGCGCTCCGGCCCCTCGCCCGCGATCAGGAGCGTGACGCCTGGCAATGCGGCGACCGCGTCGATGGCGATGTCATGCCCCTTGCGCGGGATCAGCGCGCCGAGCGAGACGACCAACGCCCCGGTCACCCCGTAGGCCCCCTTGGCCGCGATCCGGTCGCGCGGCGCAAAACGGCCGAGATCGACGCCGGTATGATGAACCCGGATGCGCTCGGCCGGAATACCGATCGCGGCCATATCCGCCTTCATCGCCTCGGACACGGCGAGCAACCCGTCGGCGCCCTGCCCCGCCGCGATCACCTGGCTCGCGGTTTGGGGCGAGTGGCCCCAATAATGGATGTCGGCGCCCCGCGCCTTGATCGATACCGGCACGCCGAAATGCCGGCCCAGCGCGACCGCCGCCGGCCCGTCGGGGAAGAAGAATTCCGCATCGATCACGTCGAAGGCGAAGTCGCGGCGAATCTCGGTCAGGAGCGGGAGCAGGCGCCGGACCAGCGAGCCGACGTGGTATCGGCCGCCCGTGCCGGGAAGTGTGGTGAAGCGCGGACGGCGGGTATCGATTCCCTTCCACGTCTCGCGCTCAGGCAAGGATGCAAGCGGCGCGTAGTGCGACAGGGCCCGAAGCGGCCAGGGCGGCAGGCCGACCGGCGCGACCAGCCGCAGATCGACATCGTCCCGCGCCGCGAGGCCGAGCGTCTGCCGCTCGACGAAGACCCCGAAATTGGGGCGGGTCGCATCCGGGAACAGGGTGGAGAGAGTGAGAACACGAAGCATGGCGGCGGCCTGTGTAGCGCGGGAAGGTTAATCCTCCCACGCACGCATCGCCGTCAGAGGCGCTTGTCCCCGGGATAGGCGAGCAGCAGGTCACTGCCGACCGACGCCGAAATCTCGCACCGGCCCTGGAGCGTCAGGCATTCGCCCGCCTTCCACGCGACGCCGTCGACCGCGCCTTCCCCGGCGATCGGCACGAACCAGCCGGTGGCGCCTTCGGGCAGCGTCACCACGCGGTGGCCGCCCGGCCATCGTTCCAGCACGAATTTCGGCCCCTCCGCCAGGATGGTGCGGTCATCCGGTGCAGGAGCAGGCGTCGGCAGGGGAACGAACGGCACCGGATCGGACACCGCGACACCTGCGTCGAGGTGAAGTTCCCGTCCGCTGCCATAATCATAGAGGCGGTAGGTCAGGTCGACATTCTGCTGGACCTCGATCAGCGTGATGCCGGCGCCGATCGCGTGGACGGTGCCGGCCTTAGAATAGATGAAGTCGCCGGCCTTGACCGGTTTCCAGTCGAGCAATTGCTCGATCGATCCGTCGAGCGACGCGGCGCGGAGTTCGTCCTTCGTCATCGGCGCCCTGGTGCCAAGCGCGATCGTCGCATCGGGTTCCACGGCGAGCACCACCCATGCCTCGTCCTTGCCGCGCGGATAGCCCGCCGCACGTGCAGCCGCATCATCGGGATGGACCTGCACCGACAGCTTCTCGCTGGTGAAGAGATATTTGATCAGCAGGTCGGGCTCGCCCGCATGCGGCGTCTGAAACCACACTTCGCCGATCGGCTCGCCATCAGGCGCCGGGTCGGGGAAACCGGGCCACAGCTTGTGGCGCCCCCAAGGTTTCTCAACGCGCTTGGTGGCGAGCAAGGTTGCGGTCATGCGAATCCCCTGGGAATAAAGTCCTGATAGCGCCAACGCGCCTGTATCGCCATCCGATCCCGCACGCGCGAAAAGGATTGTTCGGGTGCGAGCGCTTGGGCTAAGGATCGCTACGATGCGTATCCCCCTGTCTCGCTCGATCGCGCTTGCGCTTGTTGCCGCCTCGGCATTCACCGTTTCCGGCTGTGCCGGCAAGGGCGCCAAGAGCGATATTCCCTATGTCGCCCGCGATGTCGGCACGCTGTACTCGACGGGCAAGAACCGGCTCGACCGCAAGCAATACAAGCTTGCGGCGGCGTTGTTCGACGAAGTCGAGCGCCAGCACCCCTATTCGATCTGGGCACGTCGCGCGCAGCTGATGAGCGCCTTTTCCTATTATCTGGACCGTGACTATACGAGCTCGATCCAGTCGGCGCAGCGCTTCATCTCGGTCCATCCGGGCAACCGCGACGCACCCTATGCCTATTATCTCGTCGCGCTCGGCTATTATGAGCAGATCAGCGACGTCACCCGCGACCAGAAGATCACCCAGCAGGCGCTCGATTCGCTCGGCGAGCTGACGCGGCGCTATCCCAATTCCAGATATGCTGCCGATGCGCGGCTGAAGATCGATCTCGTGCGCGACCATCTCGCCGGCAAGGAGATGGAAATCGGTCGTTTCTACGAGACTCGCGGCCAGTGGCTCGCCGCGACCGGCCGCTTCCGCCGCGTCGTCGACGAATATCAGACCACGACTCACGTGCCCGAGGCACTGATGCGCCTGACCGAGACCTATCTGGCGCTCGGCGTGCCCGAGGAAGCGAAGAAGTCTGCCGCAGTCCTGGGCGCCAACTATCCCGGCACCGACTGGTATCAGCGCGCCTACAAGCTGATGCAGGATCACCCGGCCAAGACCGCCTCGGCCGATGCGCCGGCCAAGACGGGCGCCTGACGCGGCGCTGATGCCGCTCGAGGGACTGCCTTTGTGCTGACATCCCTTTCCATCCGCGACGTTGTGCTGATCGAGGCGCTCGACCTCGATTTCGGCGATGGCCTCGGCGTGCTGACCGGCGAAACCGGCGCGGGCAAGTCGATCCTGCTCGACGCGCTCGGGCTCGCCCTGGGCGCGCGCGGCGAAAGCGGGCTGGTACGCCAAGGCGCGAGCCAGGCGGTGGTGAGCGCAAGCTTCGATACCCCGCACGGAGACGGCCCGATCGCCGCGCTGCTCGCGCAGAACGGGCTCGATGTCGAGCCGGGCGAACCGCTCATCATCCGCCGCATCGTCAAGTCGGACGGCGGCAGCCGCGCCTTCGTCAACGATCAGCCGGCCTCCGCCGGCCTCCTCCGCGAACTGGCGGTTCATCTCGTCGAGATCCACGGCCAGCATGACGATCGCGGCCTGCTCAACCCGCGCGGCCACCGCGCGCTGCTCGACGCGTTCGGGCGGATCGACGCCGGTCCCGCCGCCCGCGCGCACCGTGCCTGGCGCGAGGCCGAGGATGCGCTGGCGGTCGCCCGCGCCGAACTCGACACCGTCGCGCGCGACCAGGAATGGCTCGAGCACGCTGTCGCCGAACTGACAAAATTCAACCCCGAGCCCGGAGAGGAGGAGATCCTCGCCACCCGCCGCGCCGGCATGCAACGCGGCGAGAAGATCGCCGGCGACCTGCAGGCGGTCGCCGACCTGCTCGAAGGATCGGAGGGCGGCCTCGCCCGGTTGCGCCAGGCGGCGCGGGTGCTCGAACGCGTGTCCGAGGATCATGACGCGCTCGGGGAGGCTCTGGCGGCGATCGACCGAGCGCTGGTCGAAGGCGACCTGGCACGGGAGAAGGTGGACGAGGCGGCCGAGGCGCTCGCCTTCGATCCGGCCCAGCTCGAGGCGGACGAGACCCGCCTGTTCGAACTCCGTGCCCTCGCCCGCAAGCACCGGGTGCAGCCCGACGACCTCGCCGCGCTGGCAGCCGACCTGGCCGGCACGCTGGAGCGAATCGAGAGCGGGGGCGCCGGTATCTCCGCGCTCGAACGCGCCGTGGCCCATGCCGCCCGCGCCTATGAAGCCGAAGCCGATGCCATCACCGCCGCGCGAACCGAGGCGGCGGCACGGCTCGATCTCGCGGTGAAGGGCGAACTCGCACCGCTCAAGCTCGATGCGGCCCGCTTCCGCACGGTGGTCGCGCCGCTTGGCGACGGGAACTGGAGCGCGTCGGGCAAGGACCGGGTCGAGTTCGAGATCTCGACCAACCCCGGCGCGCCATTCGGAGCGCTGGTCAAGATCGCCAGCGGCGGCGAGCTGTCGCGTTTCATCCTGGCGCTGAAGGTCGCGCTGGCGGAGCAGGCAAGTGCCGCGACGATGATCTTCGACGAGATCGACCGCGGCGTCGGCGGCGCGGTGGCGAGCGCGATCGGCGAGCGTCTCGCCCGGCTCGCGGCCAATACCCAGTTGCTGGTGGTTACCCACAGCCCGCAGGTCGCGGCGCGGGGACGACGCCATCTGCTGATCGCGAAGAGCCATGACGGCTTCGTCACCCGCACCGGCGTCGCGCTGCTCGACGACAATGAGCGTCGGGAGGAGATCGCCCGGATGCTCTCCGGCGCGACGATCACCGACGAGGCGCGGGCCCAGGCCGAACGGCTGCTTGAAGCGGCATGACCCCGTTCAGAACGGGAGTTTCACGGTCACCATGATGCGCTTGTCGGGCTTGCCGTCGGGGCTCTGAGTCCCTTCCGCATAGACATTGCCCTGCCCCGCACCGAGCTTGAAGCCGAGGCCGGGGCCGCCAACCGGATCATAGTCGCGGGTGAGCGGGCGGAGGCGAAACTGCTCCTGCGGCTCGGCGCGGCCGCAGACGACGATGTCGCCCTCGTCCTCGGTCTTTTCCGGGCAGCGCGTCGGGTTGCGGCGCGGGACGGGCGGATCGGCAGCCGGCCCGGCCGCCGCCTGGAGCATCGCCAACAACGCCACCATCATGGGCCGCCCTTCCCAATCGAGAGGAGGCAGAACATCATGATAAAGGGGCCGAAACATGGCCGCTTCAATAGGATGCGACTTTTCCGCAAAGCTGTGCTACATGATCGTCATCTCGCGATTCCGCCCACAAGCATCGCGTGACTGAGAGACCTTCGCGCTCCCGCTTGCCAAGCTGTTGGATCGCTCTTCTGGTTCTCTTGCCAACCTTCATTCGCACCGCTTCCGTGTTCACGGAGTAGCGCGCTCGTCCTCGGATGCGCCGGCCGGGGCCGGACGGTGCTCCGCTCTCTCTTCTCGGCCCCAAACCGGTGCGCGGCGATGCCGCCCCCCGGGCTACCCAAGGAAATAGTTATGCCGATCGGCACCGTAAAATTCTTCAACGCCGACAAGGGCTATGGCTTCATCGCGCCGGAAGGCGGCGGGAACGACGCCTTTGTGCACATCAGCGCTGTTGAAGCAGCTGGCATGCGCACGCTCGATAAGGAGCAGCGCGTATCGTACGAGCTCGAGCAGGACCGTCGCGGCAAGATGTCCGCGGTCAACCTCGCCAGCGCGTAATTGACGGGCGGGCGCCGGCTGATGCCGGCGCCCCTTCCCGCCCCTCGATATCCGCGGAGAAGTCATACGAATACCACCGCCATGTTCTATCGCGATCGCGCCCGTCAGGCGGAAGCCGATGCGAATGCCTCAACCCTGGACAATGTCCGCTCCCGCTGGCTGCGCGCAGCCAAAGCCTGGGAAGAGATGGCCAGCCGCGCCGAGAAGACCGCCGAACGGCGCTCCGTCAACGAAGAGGCCAAGATGGTCGCGGAGATGATGGAAGACGATTAGTCGTCGCAACGGATCTTCGTCTCCAACAGCGCCGCCGTTTTTGCGCTGTTTTGCTCCATTATTTTTTTCTTCCCCTGTTACGTTGGATTCCGGCGCCTGAATCGCCCTATCTTTTCAACGTCTTGGGAAGCGTTTCCCCTGTTTTCGCGAACAGCGGTAAATTCCGGCGACAGCGACGAAAATCGACGCGGTTTTCCGCTGATGAAGCAGCGGAATGCGGCCAATAAACCAGTCATGAGAAAAAGCGTGCAGGACCGCGACCGGCAATCCCGCAGCTTTCGGCTGCCATGTCGATGCGGATCGTTGAATCGAGTCCACAGGTCGCGCTTGATCCCCGGCCCCGCCCTCAGCTAGCGCTTGGCCATGAGCACGCCCCTGTCCGCCCCGCTTCCCGAAACCGATGCGGAAGCAGCCGCCGAGCTGGAACGGCTCGCGGGCGAGATCGCCCATCACAACAGGCTCTACCATACCGACGACGCGCCAGAGATTTCGGACGCCGATTATGACGCCCTCGTCAGGCGCAACAACGCGATCGAAGCCGCCTTTCCGAGCCTGATCCGCACCGATTCACCCAATGCCCAGGTCGGCGCCGCGCCCGCCAGCCATCTCGCCAAGGTGGCGCATGCCCGGCCGATGATGAGCCTGGACAATGGTTTTGCCGACGAGGACGCGACCGAATTCGTCGCGCGCGTGCGGCGCTTCCTCAGCCTGGCTGAGGACGTACCCGTCGCGCTGACCGCCGAACCCAAGATCGACGGCCTGTCCTGCTCGCTGCGCTACGAGCGTGGCGGGCTGGTGCAGGCGCTGACCCGGGGCGATGGGCAGGTCGGCGAGGATGTGACGGCCAATGTACGGACTATCGGCGACATTCCAGACCGCCTTCGCGGAGAGGCGCCCGACGTGTTCGAGATTCGCGGCGAGGTCTATATGGCCAAGGCGGATTTCACCGCGCTCAACGCCCGGCTGCTGGCCGAGGCGGAGGCGGCAGGCGACGCCAGCAAGGCGCGCCAGTTCGCCAACCCGCGCAACGCAGCCGCCGGATCGCTCCGGCAGAAGGACGCGACCGTCACCGCCAGCCGCCCGCTTCGCTTCCTCGCCCATGGCTGGGGCGAGGTTTCCGCCGTGCCGGGCGATACGCAATATGACGTGATCCGGACGATCGCCGCCTGGGGCCTGCCCGTCAGCGACATGTTCGTGCGGGTCGAGAACGTCACAGAAGCACTGGCGCACTATCGCAGGATCGAGGCCGAGCGTGCCGACCTGCCCTTCGACATCGACGGCGTGGTCTACAAGGTAGACCGGCTCGACTGGCAGGCGCGGCTGGGTGCGGTAGCCAAGGCACCACGCTGGGCGCTGGCGCATAAATTCCCCGCCGAGCGCGCGCAAACCACGCTGGAGCGGATCGACATCCAGGTCGGCCGCACCGGCAAGCTGACGCCGGTGGCGCGCCTGACCCCGGTGACGGTCGGCGGCGTGGTCGTCACGAACGCGACGCTGCACAACGAGCATGAGATCGCGCGGCTGAACGTGTGGCCGGGCGACCGCGTGGTGCTTCAGCGCGCCGGCGACGTGATCCCGCAGATCGTCGAGAATCTGTCCCGCGACGAAAGCCGCGGCAACTGGCCTTTCCCAACGGTGTGCCCCGAATGCCAGTCCGATGCGGTACGCGAGGAAGGCGAAGTCGATGTACGCTGCACCGGCGGCCTGATCTGCCCGGCCCAGCGGGTCGAGCGGCTGCGCCATTTCGCCAGCCGGGGTGCGCTGGATATCGAAGGGCTTGGCGCGACCAGCATCGAATCCTTCTTCCGCGACGGGCTGCTCCATTCGCCCGCCGACATCTTCCGCCTGCGGAACCGCCGCGACGGGCTGATCGGGCGCGAGCGCTGGGCCGAGACGTCGGTCGACAATCTGCTCGCGGCGATCGAGGCGAAACGACACCCGGACCCGGCCCGGTTTCTGTTCGGGCTCGGCATCCGCCATATCGGCAGCGTTACCGCGCGCGACCTGGTGAAGGCGTTCGGCACGGTCGAGCATGTCGCGGACGTAGCGACCCGCGCCGCCACCGACGAGGAAGCGCGCGCGGAGCTGACCGCCATTGAGGGCATCGGCCCCGCCGTGGCCGAGGCATTGGTCGACTTCTTCGCCGAAGATCATAATCGCGATGCCTGGGCCGACATGCTGAGCGAGGTGAGCCCGGCAGCCTATGTTTCCAATGTCCGGGAGTCGCCGGTGAGCGGCAAGACCCTGGTGTTCACCGGGTCGCTCGAAACGATCAGCCGGGACGAAGCCAAGGCCCAGGCCGAGGCGTTGGGCGCCCGTGTATCGGGATCAGTCTCCGCCAAGACGGATATGGTCATCGCCGGGCCGGGCGCAGGCTCGAAACTGAAAAAGGCAGCAGAACTGGGCATTAGCGTGATCGACGAGGCAGCCTGGGCGGAAATTGTCGCCGCAGCAAAGTGATGCTTTTTTGCAACGCAGCATAACCGAATGCTGCGCACCCACTTGAACAATCCCCGCTGTCATTTATCCGAAACCTACGAGTCGCATGGGGCCCGCGACGGCGAAAAAAGCCGCGCGTTCTTGCGACTGTCGCCTCCAAGGGGAAAATCATGCGAAACAATCTATTTCTGGGCGTAGCCATTGCCGCCCTGGTCATTCCTGCAGCCGCCAGCGCGCAGGAAACGACCTCGACCATCCGCGGTACCGTAACGGCCGATGGTGCGCCCGTCGCCGGCGCCAGCGTCAACATCGTGAACGTGCCGTCGGGCACCCAGTCCACCGTGACCACGGATGCCAATGGCAGCTTCAACGCGAACGGTCTCCGCGCGGGCGGCCCTTACACGGTCAAGGTGACTGCGCAGGGTTACAACGGAACCGAAGTCACCGACATCAACACGATCGTCGCGCAGGCATATGATCTTCCGATCGAGCTGACCGCCGAAACGACGGGCGGCGACATCGTCGTGACCGCGTCGCGCCTGCCCAACGCCCGCTCCGTGTCGCAGGGCCCGGCAACGGTCCTCAACGCACGCGAGATCGCGAACATCGCCACCGTCAACCGCGACATTCGTGACCTTTCGCGCCGCGACCCGTTCGCCCGCCTGGACGACACCCCCACCGGCGGCCGCGCGATTTCCTTCGCTGGCCAGAACGCACGCTTCAACCGCTTCTCTGTCGACGGCGTGTCGATCACGGACAATTTCGGTCTCAACACCGATGGCCTGCCCAGCCGTCGCTCGCCCATCCCGCTCGACGCCATCGGCCAGTTCCAGGCGCAGGTTGCGCCCTATGACGTTCGCCAGGGCAACTTCCAGGGCGGCGCGATCAACATCGTGCTGAAGTCTGGCACCAACGAATTCCACGGCACCGGCTTCTATTCGCGTTCGGGCGACGAGTTCGTCGGCAGCCAGACGAAGAGCCTGAAGGTCAACATCCCGAACTTCAAGATCGAGAATTATGGCGCGGAACTCAGCGGCCCGATCATCAAGGACAAGCTGTTCTTCATGGTCGCCGGCGAGCGCCTGCGCGGCGGCCGTCCGATCGCTGAAGGCCCGCTCGACAACAATGCCGGAACGCTCATCCCGAACCTGAAACAGGCACAAGTGGACCAGGTGTCGGCGATCGCGAAGAGCGTCTATAATTACGACACCGGCGGCGTGCTGCGCGACCTGGGCGACAAGGACGACCGTCTTGTCGCCAAGATCGACGCCAATCTTTCCGACCAGCAGCGTCTGTCGTTGACCTACACCTATGCCAACGACGCGATCAATCTGCTCAACAACACCTTCTCGTCGATCGCGACCGGCAGCCCAGGCCTGGGCCTCGCGTCCAACGCCTATATCCAGGGCAACCGCCTGCACACCGGCGTGGTGCAGTTGAACTCCGACTGGTCGGACAGCTTCTCGACCGAAGTTCGCGGCTTCTACAAGAACTATACGCGCATCCAGGATCCGCTGCTGGGCCGCGGCTTCGCGCAGATGCGCGTGTGTACCAACGCTACCAACACGGTGGTGTCCGCCTTGAACCCCACCGTTTCAGCCACAGGGTGCGAATCGAGCGTGGCGGGCCAGAGCGGCACCGATGCCGTCGTCTCGTTCGGTCCGGATTCGTCGCGCCAGACCAACCAGCTCAAGACCGAAACCTGGGGCGGCCTGGTTCAGGCCCGCCTGACCATGAACGACCATGACCTTCGCGTCTTCACCGAAGTGCAGGACGTGAAGATCTTCAACTCCTTCCTGCAGAACAGCGCCGGCAATTACTATTTCGACTCGATCGCCGACTTCCAGGCGCGCAGGGCTAGTTCGTTCGGCTATGGCAATGCCGTCCCGTCGCTGGTGCCTGACGATGCGGCAGCAAATTATCGGTATCAGAGCTTTGTGTTCGGCGTCATGGACAGTTGGAAGGTCACGCCGAACCTGAACGTGTCCTACGGCGCGCGCTACGACCTGTACGCCATGCACGACAATCCGGCACTGAGCCCCTATTACACCGCCCGCTATGCCGGTGGCGCTGTCGTGAACGGCCAGGTGAAGACGATCGGCTCGAACACGACCAACATCTCGGGCTTCGGCCTGTTCCAGCCGCGTGTCGGCTTCGACTGGAAGCCGACCGAGCGGATCAGCATCCGCGGCGGCGGCGGCATCTTCGGCGGCGGCACGCCCGACGTCTATGTGTCGAACAGCTTCTCCAATACCGGCGTGCTGACCAACTCCTTCTCGTCGAACCGGACGACCACGGGCATCGGCTGCACCAACCTGCCGTCGGCGGCCGTGTGCAGCGACGGGCTGAATAACGTTACCGGCACGAGCATCCCGGGTTCGGTCAACGACTATCTCAAGGGCACTACCGCCTCGACGGCCTCGACGGTCAACGCGCTCGACCCGAACTTCAAGATCCCGTCGCAGTGGCGCGCCACCCTGTCGGGCGAATATACCGCCAACCTCGGCCCGCTCGGCGACAACTGGGTGTTCGGTGCTGACTTCCTCTACTCGAAGGTCCGCAACCAGGTCTTCTTCACAGACATCCGGTCGCAGCCGCTGGCCGGCTCGCTCACCCCGGACGGTCGCCAGCGCTACTACAACTTCGCTGACAAGAATCTGGCCAGCACCGACACCAACACGGATATCCTGCTGACCAACACCACCAAGGGCCGTTCCTACATCGCCGTCGCGCGACTGGATAAGACCTGGGATTTCGGCCTGAACATCAACGGCAGCTTCACCTATCAGGACGTCAAGGATCAGGCGCCGGCAACCTCGTCGACCGCGGGTTCGAACTATTCGAACGGCGCGTTCGTCGACCCCAACAACGTCGCCTATGGCATCTCGAACGATCAGGTGAAGTACTTCTTCAAATATGGCGTGACCTACGACCACGCCTTCTTCGGTGACTACAAGACCACCTTCTCGCTGTTCGGCGAGTCGCGCATCGGCCATCCGTACAGCTATACGTTCCAGGACTTCGGTTCGGGTCGTTCGGCAGTGTTCGGGACCACCGGGCGCAGCTCCGCCACCGGCACCGGCGGCAACCGTTACCTGATCTACGTGCCGACGGCCAACGATCCCAAGGTCACCTACGCACCTGGATTCCAGGCTCCATTCGAGAACTTCCTGAAGACCTCGGGCCTCGACAAATATGCCGGGAAGATCGCACCGCGTAACGGCTTCAACTCGAAGTGGTTCACGCGCCTCGATCTGCACGTCGCCCAGGAAATCCCCACCTTCGTGGGCAATTCGCGGGTCACGCTGTTCGCCGACATCGAGAACTTCACGAACCTGATCAACAAGAACTGGGGCCAGACGCGCGAATATGTCTTCCCGTACAACGTCGCCGTGGCGCAGGTGCAGTGCCTGACCGGGGCCGGTGCCGTTGTCACCAACGTCGGCCAAGCGTGCGCCACCTACCGTTATTCGCCGGTGAATAACGGTACGAGCTTCACGACCCCGACCGACCAGATCTACGCAAATCAGTCGCTCTACTCGATCCGTATCGGCGCGAAGTTTACCTTCTGATCATACGAAAATCGCAACTTTGGCCGCCGTCCCCGAAAGGGGGCGGCGGTTTTCTTTTGCGTTGCCGAGACGGGAATCAGGCGCCCGCAATGACGTGGGCAATCAGCCGACGTCGGTCGCCACCGCATAGACCGAGTTGATCGGCCGGGCGAACACGCGGCCGACCATCGGCTCGAAGAAGCTCAGTGGGGCGCTTTCGTAGTTCGGGTCGAAGGCCGACTGGTCGTATTTCTCGCAGAACTCGGCGCAGGCCTCGAAATGGGGATGGCCGCGGTAATTTTCGCGCAGGTCGCGGTCCATTCCGAGGTAGTGGAAGAAATAATAGCCCTGGAACACGCCGTGCGTGTTGGCGATCCAGTGGACCTCCTCCGACACGAAGGGCCTGAGCATCGCCGCCCCGATCTCCGGATGGTTGAAGGTGCCGAGCGTATCGCCGATGTCATGGAGCAGCGCCATCACGACATAGGCCTCGTCCCGGCCGTCCTGATGGGCGCGGGTCGCGGTCTGGCGCGAATGTTCGAGCCGGTCGACCGGAAAGCCGCCGAAATCCCCGTCCAGCAGCTTGAGATGGGTGAGCACGCGGGCCGGCAATTCCCGCGCGAAATCGCGGAAATGGCCGCCGATGATGTTCCAGTCCTGCTGCGTACCCTCTTCCATCGCGGTGAATTGCGCGCGGTCCTGGTGCTCGGTCATGGCGTCTCTCTCCTCCAAAGCGGAAGAATTTGCCTCACGGTCGCACCTCCTTCCCTTCTCCCCTTGTGGGAGAAGGTGGCCCGAAGGGCCGGATGAGGGGGAGTGAGGATCGGAACACTAACGAGTGTCCCCCTCACCCTTCCCACTGCCTTCGGCAGCGGGCCCCTTCCCTCTCCCACAAGGGGAGAGGGAGAATGTGCGCCGCGATATCCCTATCCACCGCTCTGGTTGCATCCTAACCCACTTTGCGCATCGGTCCCAGTCGGGTTAAGACCCCCGCCCATGCCGTGGTTCACCAAGCCCGCGATTTTCTCGCGGCCCTTTTTCGAGGACAAGAGCCGTGCCTTCTGGCGGCTTCAGGCAGCGGGCTGGACCGGCTATCTGATCCTGCGCAGCGTCTCGAGCATCTCCAACGGCTTCGACATGGCCGCGACGCTGCTCGTCGTGATCGAGTCGATCGTCGGTTATTGCATCACGCTGCTGCTCTCCACGCTCTATCATTATTATCGTGGGCGGCCGCGCATCGCCGGCGTCATCCTGACCATCCTGACCCTTGGGGCGGCGACGGTGCTCTATGCGGTGCTCGACGCCTTCTCCTTCTCGTTCATCAAGATGGCGAATCCCGGCCTGAACGTCAGCCTGGTGCTGGGCACCGTGTTCCTCAACTTCACCGTGCTGGCGGGCTGGTCCGCGCTGTATTTCGGGATCAATTTCTACCTGATCGTCGAGGAGCAGATCGATCAGCTCCAGGCGCTGGGCAACCAGGCAAGCTCGGCGCAGCTAGCGATGCTGCGCTATCAGCTCAACCCGCATTTCCTGTTCAACACGCTCAATTCGATCTCGACCCTGGTGCTGCTGAAGCAGACCGAGCGCGCCAATGCGATGCTGAGCCGGCTGTCGTCCTTCCTGCGCTATACCCTGGCCAATGAGCCGACCGCGCATGTGACGATCGCACAGGAGGTCGAGACGCTGAAACTCTATCTCGAGATCGAGAAGATGCGTTTCGAGGACCGGCTGCGCCCGAGTTTCGAGGTGGATCCCCGGGTGGCGAAGGCGCGTTTACCCTCTTTGCTGCTCCAGCCGCTGGTCGAGAATGCCATCAAATATGCCGTCACGCCCAAGGAGGAAGGCGCCGAAATCGCCGTCACGGCGCGGCTCGCCGGGGATCGGGTGCAGATCGCCGTATCCGACACCGGACCGGGCTTGAATGAAATGAAAGCACGGCCAAGCCTTTCAACCGGGGTCGGGCTTGCCAATATAAGAGAGCGGCTTGCTCAGGCTTATGGGCCCGACCACCGCTTCGAGACCCGCTCCATCCCCGGGGGCGGTTTCGGAGTCGAGATCGAAATTCCGTTCCAGCTCGAGGAACCGGTTAGAGAGGTAGCATGACGATCCGTACGATATTGGTGGACGACGAACCGCTGGCGATCCAGGGGCTCGAACTTCGCCTCCAGGCGCACGAGGATGTCGAGATCATCGACAAATGCCAGAATGGGCGCGAGGCGATCCGCGCCATCAAGACCCACAAGCCCGACCTTGTCTTCCTCGACATCCAGATGCCCGGTTTCGACGGCTTCTCGGTGGTGCAGGGCCTGATGGAGGTCGAACCGCCGCTGTTCGTGTTCGTCACCGCCTATTCCGACCATGCGCTCAAGGCGTTCGAGGCGCAGGCGATCGATTATCTGATGAAGCCCGTCGAGGAATCGCGCCTTGCCGATACGCTCGACCGGGTGCGGCTGCGCCTGGCCGAGAAACGCGGCATCGAGGAAGTGGACCGGCTGAAGGAAGTGCTGGCCGAGGTCGCGCCCGACTCGGTCGAAAGCATGACCGATGGCGGTGACCAGGTCTCCGCCAACCGCTTCGAGAAGCTGATCAACATCAAGGATCGCGGGCAGATTTTCCGCGTCGATGTCGACACGATCGAGCGGATCGACGCCGCCGGCGATTATATGTGCATCTACACCGGCGACAACACGCTGATCCTGCGCGAGACGATGAAGGACCTGGAAAAGAGGCTCGATCCGCGCCGTTTCCAGCGGGTCCACCGCTCCACCATCGTCAATCTCGACCTGGTCAAGGAAGTGAAGCCGCATACCAATGGCGAATGCTTCCTCGTCCTGGGATCGGGCGCCCAGGTGAAGGTGTCGCGCTCCTATCGTGACGTCGTCGCCCGCTTCGTGCATTGACCCCTGACGGCGCCCCGAGGGGCGCCGTCAATGGGCGCGCGACCTGATGACGAACGACGAGCCTGGCGCCGTGATATGGCGGCTCGCTCGACGCTCGACACGCCGACCATCATCGATCCGCGCGCCACTTTCGGCCGGACTGTCGCCGACCGGTTTCCCGGCGACATGCCGTCTGCGCCGATTGACCGGGCGGCTGCCCGGTCGCAGATTGGGCAAAACAGAAGCGGGTAGAGACGGTTGATGCAGGAACGGTTCAGGGTCTTCGCAGCGTTGCACGTGCCGGGCGATCCGGTGATCCTGTACAATGCCTGGGACGCGGGCAGCGCGCGGGCGGTGGCGAGCGCCGGCGCAAAGGCGATCGCGACCGGCAGCTGGTCGGCCGCCGCCGCACAAGCTTATGGCGATGGGGAGGGCCTGCCGCTGGAGATGGCGCTGGCCGGCGCGACGCGCATCGCCGGCGCAGTCGACCTGCCGGTCTCGATCGATTTCGAGGGAGGCTATGCGGTCGAGCCGAACGACGTCGCGGCCAATGCCCGGCGGCTGGCGGCGACCGGCGCGATCGGGTGCAATTTCGAGGATCAGGTGGTCGGCGGCGACGGCCTCCACCCGATCGAGTTCCAGGCCGCGCGAATCGCGGCGATACGCGCCGCCACGGGCGCGCCCTTCTTCATCAACGCGCGCACCGACATCTTCCTGCACAATGCGCCGGACACTCACGATGACGACAAGGTCGCGGCGGCGATCGAGCGCGGCAAGGTCTATGCCCGTGCGGGTGCCAGCAGCTTCTTCGTGCCGGGGCTGGTCGACCTGTCCCTGCTGGGCAGGATCTGCCGCGAAGTGGCGCTGCCGATCAATTTCATGGCGTTTCCGGGCGCGCCGGGCACGCGCGAGGTCGCCGGCGTCGGCGTGGCGCGGATCAGCCATGGGCCGAACCCCTATCGCACCGCCATGGCCGCGCTGACCGCGGCGGCGCAGGCGGCGTTCGACTGGAACCAGCCGGAGGTTACGCCTCCGGTTCGGCCGCGTCCTCAGCAGCCGCGCCGGCCGGCGGGTTCTCGAACCAGGCCTCGACCGGGCCGCTGAGCTTCAGCGTCAGCGGCTGACCGTGACGATCGACCTTCTTGCCGAGGGCGACGCGGATCCAGCCTTCGGAGATCGAATATTCCTCGACGTCGCGGCGTTCCGCGCCCTTGAAGCGGATGCCGATCCCGCGGGACAGCTTCTCTTCATCGAAGAACTGGCTGCGCGGGTTGGAGGACAGGCGGTCTGGCGGTGTGTCGGTCATGCGGCGGGCTCATGACGCAAAATCGCGCGCGATGCCAGAGCGTGGATACGAAAACGGCGCGGATCGTGCCCACGCCGTCCCGTTCCCGATGCCGCTGCCGCGATCAGTTGCAGACGCGGACCCGGACCATCCGGTCATAATAGCGGTCGTACCGACGCTCGACCCAGCAGCGCTCGTATCGCGGCCGGTAGGTATAGGCGTAATAGCCGTCGCTCGGATAATAGCCGTGGCTCCGGTAATAGCCGTCGTCATAATAGGGATCATAACCGCGGTCGCGATAATAGCGGTCCCGGTCGCGGCCGTTCGAGGCGATGGCCGCGCCGATCGCGAGGCCGGCGATGCCCGCAACGATTGCGGTGCCGGTACCGTCGCCCCGGTAATGGCGGCGATAGCGCTGCGCATCGGCCGGCATCGCCGCGGTCAGCGCCGTCGCGACAAGCGCCACGCCGAGACCGGCCTTCTTCACAAGATTGTTCATCTCAACCTCCTCTCGTCCAGCAAGTCCGCGCCCGCATCGACCCTATAACGCGAAACCGGTCCAGCTTGTTTCAAGCCAGTAACCGAGTCGGTCTTAACCCGTGCGGAATGCCGCGTTTAACGGGCGTTCAGCCTGATCGCCCCTTGCGCACGGACGTTGAAACGCGCGCCGGGCGCGGTAAAGTCCGGCCACCCGAGGAGACGATGATGGCCTATTGGCTGCTGAAGTCCGAGCCCGAAAGCTATAGCTGGGACGACCTGATCCGCGAGGGCGAGACCGAGTGGACCGGCGTGCGCAACCCGGCCGCAGCGCTTCACCTGAAAGCGATGGCAGTGGGCGACCGCGCGCTGTTCTACCACAGCGGCAAAGAGAAGGCCGCGGTCGGCGTGATGGAGATCACCCGCACCGCGCAGCAGGACGGCGACGCGCCACGCTGGGTGTCGGTGGCCGTGAAGCCGGTCGAGGCGCTGGCAAAACCGGTCACGCTTGCGGCGATGAAAGCGGAGCCGAAGCTGGCGGGCATGGAAATGCTGCGCCAGTCGCGGCTGTCGGTATCGCCGGTGAGCGAGGCGCAGTGGGCGCTGCTGCTGGAAATGGCGGCCGGCTGAACGACCGCCACGACCCGTTACGGCGCGCCGTCCTCCGTATCCGTTCTCTCTTCGGGTTGCGGCATGGCGTCGCCTTTCTCCGCCATTGCCCTTCCGTGCCCGGTCGTCATGCTCCGCAGCACGCCATCGCGCCGGATCAGGCCGTGCATCAGGGCGGCCGAGAGGTGCGCGAGGATGAGCGCGAAGAAAAGGATCGCGACGATCGTGTGCGCGCCGCGCAGCAGGGCGTAGAGGCGCAGGTCGTGCGGCAGGATGGCGGGCAAGGTGAATGCTTTCGTCACCTGAACCGGATAGCCACCCGCCGACAGCATGGCCCAGCCGATCAGCGGCATGGCGACCATGCTGGCGTAGAGCAGCACATGGGAACCCTTGGCGATGACCTTCTCCAATGGCGACATATCGCTGGGGAGCGCAGGGGCGCCAGTTGCGAGGCGTAGCGGCAGGCGGATCAGCACCAGCAGCAGGATGGCGATGCCGACCGGCCGGTGCAGCGCCAGCAGCACCGGGTAGAGCGGGCCGGCGGTGGAGACCATGCCAACGCCAATGAACAACATGGCCAGCACCATCGCCGCCATCAGCCAATGGACGACACGCAGGACCGGATTGAAGTCGAGACGGTTCATCGTGCCTTCTCCCCGCCCAGGGTCTCACCGACCGCGCTCGGTCCCGCGCCTTCGGTCGCGCGGCGGGTGAAAGAGGAGGAATAGGCCTTGGACCGCGCGGCGAGCAGTGGGTCGTCCGAGATCCCTATGCCCGGCGGCAGGATGGTCGGATCGAAATTGAGATCGCGGCAGGCGCCGGTCTCTTCCGGCTGAACGCCGGTCAGCACCAGGACGCCGGCGTCGATCGTGCGATGCGGCCCGGCCCAGGCGACCGTCGCCTTGTCGGTCGGATCCCCCGGATTCGCCACCACCAGCTTCAGGTGCCAGCGCGACGGCCCCTTCGCCGTCCGCGCAATCATTTCCCTGAACAGATAGTCGCGCGGCAACTGATCGAGATGCGCCTTGTCGAGCCCGGCCAGTGGCGCCTCAGGCTCGAACTGCCATCTGACCGCCCGCACCGCCCCCGCCGGATCGGTGAAGCGGAATGCGTTGATGCTGTAATAGGTGGCGTTGGCGAAGCTGTTCGGCAGGATCGCCTTGGCCATATAATCCTGGAACGCCTTCACCTCCGGGTGCTGCGCCAGGAACGGGCCGGTAAGCGCCGGGTCAGGCTTCCCGGTCTTCGGGTCGGGCGTGGTCGCGCGCTGGAGGCCGACGAAGGAGGTGACATCGGCGACCGGGAAGATCGGCGTGTGATCCATCGCCATGCGCCATTCCTCCCCGTTCGGTGCCTTCAACAGCAACGCCATGGAGTGGAACACATTCCGCCCGTCGGTTGCTAGCGGGTTGCCGCCCCCAAGCGAGAAGCGGCCGATCACCGGATAGCTGCCGCTCTGGAACGTCCGGGCGGACGACAGCGCGGTGCCGGCGCCGTTCGCCTCGAAGGCGCCGCTGAAGCACAGCCCCTTGGCATGCGCACGGCGATAGCCGGGGTGCCTGCCGCCATTGTCGTCAAGCGCCCTGGTCACGTCGCCGCCGCTGATCCGCGACGGGCCGATCCAGCCGGCCGCCCAGGCAAAGGCACTCACGAGCAGCACTGCAATCGCGCCGATCAGCGCGATGGACCCGACAGGAGCATTTCTGGGTGGCATGGGCGAGTCCGATCGTCGTTGGCAATGACGGCAGGACGATGATGCTACGCTGTCTATTCCACCGGGTCGAAAAAAATTTCGCCCAAAGGATCCGGGCGGGAATAAGCGGCGCGCGCGAACGTCTTATCCGATATGCCCCGTGCCATGCAGCCGAGCGCCGAGATGATCGCGCAGGTCCAGCCGCTGATTCCGGCGCTGCGCCGCTATGCCCGCGCGCTGCTGCGCACGCGGGAGGATGCCGACGACCTGGTGCAGGACGTGCTCGAACGTGCGCTGCTCCGCTGGCATCAGCGCCAGCCTGGCGCGAGCGTACGGGCCTGGCTGTTCACCATCCTGCATAATCTCGCGATGGATCGTCTGCGCCAGCGGGCGCGGCGCGGCATCGACCCGATCGAGGCGGCGCCGGAGGCACAGCTTGCCATAGCTGCCCGGCAGGAGGCGGGGATCGAGCATCGCGACATTCTCTCGCAGATCGCGCGATTGCCCGAGGACCAGCGCAGCGTGCTTCTGCTGATCGGCGTCGAGGAACTGACCTACGCCGAAACGGCGGCGGTGCTGGACATACCGCAGGGGACGGTGATGTCACGCCTGTCGCGCGCCCGCGAAAGGTTGCGGCGGATCATGGAGGAAGGGGAAATCGGCGTGCCGCGACCGGCGTTGAGGATCGTACCATGAACAGCGCACCGGTAACCGAAGCCGACCTCCAGGCACATGTCGACGGGCAGCTCTCGCCCGAACGCGCGGCGGACGTCGAGGCATGGCTCGCGGAACGGCCCGACGAGGCTGCGCGGCTCTTTTCCTACCGGTCGCAGCGTGATGCGCTTCGTGCCGCGCTCGATCCCGTGATTGAAGAACCCCTGCCACCGGAGCTCGACCTGAGGCTGCGAGAGCGGACGGGTGCGCGCTGGTCAGAGGTGCGCCGGGCTGCGCTCGCCGCAGGCGGAGCAGGACTGCTTCTGCTGGGCGCTGCGGGCGGCTGGGCACTGCGCGGATGGTCAGCGCCGCCCACGACCGGCACCGCAGCGCTCGCCCGCGAGGCGGCTGCAAGCTACACCGTCTATGCGAATGACACTGCCCGGCCGGTCGAACTTGCGGCGGACCAGCGCCGCACGCTGGACGACTGGTTCTCGGAACGCCTCTCGCGCCCCATCGCTGCGCCCGATCTCGAACGCGCCGGCCTGCGCCTGATCGGTGGGCGACTGGTCGCGACCGAGCACGGGCCGGCCGGCCTGTATCTCTATCGGGACGCCTCGGGCGGGCGGGTGGCGCTCTATGTCCGCACGATGGAGGTGGATGGGACCGACCGCATGACCCGGCGCGAACAGGGCGATGTGCGCGGCTGGACCTGGGCCGACAACGGCCTTGGCTTCGGCGTCTTCGGGACCGCGCCGGAAGACTTTTTGCATAGCGCTGCCAACCAGGTCCGCACGCAATACCGGCCGGCCTGAGCGGTTCGTCAGGCCCTAAACGAATCTCCCCCGCCGGAGCGGGGGAGAGGAAAGGTCAGGCGGCCTGCTTGGCGCGCGAGGCTTTTTTCCGCTCGTGCGGATCGAGGTAGCGCTTGCGCAGGCGGATCGACTTTGGCGTCACTTCGACCATCTCGTCGTCGTCGATGTAGGCGATGGCCTGTTCAAGCGTCATCTTCTTCGGCGGGGTCAGGCGGATCGCATCGTCCTTGCCGCCCGACGCGCGGAAGTTGGTGAGCTGCTTCGCCTTCATCGGATTGACTTCGAGGTCATCCGTCTTGGCGTTCTCGCCGACGATCATGCCTTCGTACAGCGCCTCGCCGTGGCCGACGAACAGGATGCCGCGCTCTTCGAGCGGGCCGAGCGCATAGCTATTGGCTTCGCCCGATCCGTTCGAGATCAGCACGCCGTTCTTGCGGCCTTCGATCTGGCCCTTGTGGGGACCATATTTCTCGAACAGCCGGTTCATGATGCCGGTGCCGCGCGTGTCCGACAGGAACTCGCCGTGATAGCCGATCATGCCGCGCGAGGGCGCGGAGAAGGTGATGCGGGTCTTGCCGCCGCCCGACGGACGCATGTCGGTCATCTCACCCTTGCGCAGGTTCATCTTCTCGACGACCGTGCCCGAATATTCCTCGTCCACGTCGATGATGACGGTTTCGTACGGCTCGGTCTTCTTGCCGTCCTCATCCTCGCCGAACAGCACGCGCGGACGGCTGATGCCGAGCTCGAAGCCCTCGCGGCGCATCGTCTCGATCAGCACGCCAAGCTGGAGCTCGCCGCGGCCAGCGACTTCGTAGCTGTCGCGGTCGGCTGCTTCGGTCACCTTGACCGCAACGTTGGATTCGGCCTCGCGGAACAGGCGATCGCGGATCATGCGCGACGTCACTTTGCTGCCCTCACGACCCGCCATCGGCGAATCGTTCACCGCGAACCGCATCGACAGGGTCGGCGGATCGATCGGCTGGGCGTGCAGCGGCTCGCTGACGGTGATGTCGGCGATGGTATCGGACACGGTCGCGACCGTCAGGCCGGCGAGCGAGATGATGTCGCCCGCCTTGGCCTCGTCGGCCGGGACACGCTCGAGCCCGCGGAAGGTCATGATCTTCGAGGCGCGACCGGCCTCGACGATCTTGCCGTCATTGTTCATCGCATGGATCGGCTGATTGAGGCGCACCGTGCCGGAATTGACGCGCCCGGTGAGGATGCGGCCGAGGAAATTGTCGCGATCGAGCAGCGTCACCAGGAAGGTGAAGGGCGCATCGACATCGACCTTAGGCGCCGGGATATGGCTGACGATCGTCTCGAACATCGGGGTCAGCGTGCCTTCGCGCGCATTCTCGTCGGTCGAGGCGTAGCCGTTGCGGCCCGAGGCGTAGAGCACCGGGAAATCGAGCTGCTCGTCCGTCGCCTCGAGCGAGACGAACAGGTCGAACACTTCGTCCAGCACTTCCTGGATGCGCGCGTCGCTGCGATCGACCTTGTTGACCACGACGATCGGACGCAGACCCAGCGCCAGCGCCTTGCCGGTGACGAACTTGGTCTGCGGCATCGCGCCTTCGGCCGAATCGACCAGCAGGATCACGCCATCGACCATCGACAGGATGCGCTCCACCTCGCCGCCGAAATCGGCGTGGCCGGGGGTGTCGACGATGTTGATGCGGGTGGCGACGCCGGCGCCGTCGATCCATTCGATCGAGGTCGGCTTCGCCAGGATGGTGATGCCGCGCTCCTTTTCGAGGTCGTTCGAATCCATCGCGCGTTCTTCGATGCGCTGGTTGTCGCGGAAGGTGCCGGACTGGCGGAAGAGCTGGTCGACCAGGGTGGTTTTGCCGTGATCGACATGGGCGATGATCGCCACGTTGCGGAGGCTCATTAGGTCACTCGATATTTTGCAGGGAAAAGGTTGCGGGGGCCGATAGCGCAATTGCTGCGTCGCGGAAAGGGCGGATGTAACATGGAGAAACAGGCAGATGGCCTGATATGGTGTCCGGAACGCGCAAATTCGAGACAATCGCCGCAGTTTCCGGCTTTCCGGGCGACTTCCACTCTCTTATCGTCTCCCTCATCGCGTGCGGGGGCATGATGACGCTAGAGGGCTTGTTCCATCAGCTGCTGGACGCGCGGGCAAGAGCCAGGGGCTCGGTGCGCCCGCGGCCGCTCGACGACCGGTCGGGATGGCGGATGCTGGGCAAGGTCGCCAAGATCATGGTCGAGACCAGGCGGATGGATACACATCAGGCCGATCCGTGCTGGCTGCTGGTCGATGCCGAGGGCCGCATCCTGTTCGTCCTCCCGATCGGCGCGGCGCGCGGCGACGAGTTGCTCAGCCGGATCGGCGATACGCGCGGCTTCGACCGGGCGGCGATAAAGCGGGCGATGCGATCGAAGCGCAATGCACGCTTCACCGTCTGGCAGCGCGACCGCATTGCCGACAACAGCCAGGCGAGTTAGCGCGCTCCTGAAGCCTCCCTTTTGGATATGAGTCCAGTTGCGGGTGTCAAACGGGTCGGCGATAGCGTGACCATGCGCGCAAGACAGATGGTCGTCCCCTTCATGCTGGCCGTGCAATGCACTGCGGCATTCGCCCAAACCACGAAGAGCCTACCCGCCCCAAGCGAGCGACACCTTATTGGGCTCAGCCGCGAAGAAGGGACAGCTGTCCTTGCCAAGCTAGAGGAAGCGCAACGCGCCTTGAAAGCCGGGAAGTTCCAGACATTCGAGCTTCTCGCTGGATCATATGCCTCATTCAAGGAAACAGAGATCTCTCCCCGGGAGGCATTTCTGGGACTTCCCTTGAACCAGGTCTGGAGAATCGAGCGAGTTGATAGCAATAATCCCCTATGGCGGCCGTTCAGGCTCACCTACGCGCCAAACGGCCCCGGCAAGTCCTATTGGGACGTGGAGGTCGTGCTTGGCGCTGGCGGCCAGCTTGAACGCGTGACGATGGTCTACAAGGTTCCGCCGCCTTACTGACTCCGGCGGGGGCCAATTCGGCATCGGAAAACCGCGTGACGTGGGGACTGCGCCGGTGGCGCGCCTGCCCCTGATGTCCGGCACGCCATCGCCGGTGCAACATTTTTCCGCTATCCTGCCGATGCGTGACAAGTGTTATAGTTGAGTGATACACTTGAAGCGCGTTCGAATCGCCGTCATCTAGGGCGGAGATTGCGTGGAGAGAGTGATGGCGACCCAGACTGAAACCGCGACGACCGATCTGGTGCTGACCCCGCCCGACCCCGTGCCCGCGGTGGCACCGGAAAAGGCCGTCGGCCTGGTGCCGGTCGACGAGGCGAAGCGCACCCAGCTGCAGGAGCGGGTCGAGACGTTCATCGACGACCTGGTCGCGCAGGATGTGAATTCCCCCGAATTCGGCAAGCGCGTCGATGCGATCAGCGCGATGGGCCAGAAGGAGATCCGCGACGCCGCCGGGCAGTCGAACCGATTCCTCGACCGGCCAGTGAAAGCGATGAACCAGGAATCGGGCGTCGGCGCCGACCTGGCCGAGCTGCGCCGCACGATCGAGGATCTCGATCCGGGCCGGCAGGGCGGCTTCGCGCCGAAGAAGCTGTTCGGGATCATCCCTTTCGGCAATTCGATGCGCAATTATTTCGACGGCTATAAAAGCTCGCAGACCCATATCGCGTCGATCCTGAAGAGCCTGGGCAGCGGCAAGGACGAGCTGCTGATGGACAATGCGGCGATCGACGTCGAACGCTCCAATTTGTGGACCGCGATGGGCCGGCTGGAGCAGATGATCATCCTGTCGCAGACGATGGACACGCGGCTCGAGGAAAAGGCCAACGAGCTGGATCACACCGATCCGGCCAAGGCGAAGGCGATCCGCGAGACCGCGCTCTTCTATGTCCGCCAGCGCACCCAGGACCTGCTGACCCAGATGGCGGTGACGGTGCAGGGCTATCTGGCGCTCGACCTGGTCAAGAAGAACAATGTCGAACTGGTGAAGGGCGTCGACCGCGCCTCCACCACGACGGTTTCCGCGCTGCGCACTGCGGTGACGGTGGCCCAGGCGCTGACCAACCAGAAGCTGGTGCTCGAACAGATCACCGCGCTGAACACCACCACCGCCAATATCATCGATTCGACCGGCAAGCTGCTGAAGAGCCAGACCGCGACGATTCATGAGCAGGCGGCAAGCTCGACCATCCCGATCGAGACGCTGCAGCGCGCCTTCCAGAACATCTATGACACGATGGACGCGATCGACACCTTCAAGCTGAAGGCGCTCGATTCGATGAAGACCACCGTCACCGTGCTGGGTAATGAGGTCGAGAAATCGAAGGGCTATATCTCCCGGGCCGAAGGCGCTGCGCAGAATTCGGGTAGCGGGGGCGAAACCTTCAAGCTGGAATCCGTGTAAATGACCGATGTCGATCGCCAGATCGCGAGAAGCACCCAGTTCCTCGACGCCCGGCGGGAACAGGCGCTGTTGCAGCGCAAGCGCCGGCGGCGCGGCACTGGCCTGGCCAAGCGCGCCGGACTGATCGTGACGGCCGATCTCGCGATCATCATCGCGACGATCATTTTCGGCTGGTTCACGCCGATCGGCATGGGCGGGGCGCTGCTGGTCTTTGCCGCCCTGGTGCTGGTGACCCTGCTGATCGCCTTCGTGTCGCTGGAGGCGCCGGTGGCGGCCGAAAAGCTGGCGGAGGTGCCGCTGAAGGCGCTGCCGCAGAAGACCGAGCAATGGCTGGAGACCCAGCGCCCCGCCCTGCCCGCGCCAGCGCAGACCCTGGTCGACGGCATCGGCGTCCGGCTCGATACGCTCGCACCGCAGCTCGCCACGCTTGACGAGCGCGAACCGGCTGCGGCCGAGATCCGCAAGCTGGTCGGCGAGCAGCTGCCCGAGCTGATCCGCGATTACGCCAAGGTGCCGCAGCCACTGCGCGGCGTCGAGCGCAACGGCAAGACGCCCGATGCGCAGCTTGCCGAGGGGCTGAAGGTGATCGAGCAGGAGATCGGCCAGATGTCGGCGCAACTCGCCGAGGGCGACCTGAATCTGCTGGCGACGCGCGGGCGGTTCCTGGAGATCAAGTACAAGGATGACGGGCTGGCCGAGGGCTAGTGGTTCTCGCCTGACGCTTGGCACCCGATTACGTGCTGCGCCAAATAACCAAAGGTGGGGACTTTCCTGCCGTTCACAGCGATCTCGGCGAACGACCACTTCCCTCAGGAGCAGACAGAGAGCGCCTCCCGACTAGGGCAGCGTAACGCTGTAAACGCCCTTTGATCGACCAAAGCCCAACCATTCCTGGCCACTGTCGATCCGCGCTTGTGCTCTGTCGTTTACGTCGCGCACTTCAGAGTTTCGGATTATAGAAACAGTATGAGCAAGATAGCACGCAACGACAGCGATGATATTGTCGATCGCCGAAGCCGCATCCTGGACGGTGCGCGCGCGGCCTTTCTACGCTATGGGTACGAGCGTTCGAGCATGGCGGACATCGCCGCTGGAGCGGGCGTCTCGCGAACTGCGCTCTACCACTATTTTCCGGGCAAGGAGGACGTCCTCCAGGCTGTCGTCGATGAGCTTCACGCGCGCAACTTGAACGCAGCGGCCGAAGTATTGGAAAACAGCGAGGCGCTGGATTCGGCGTTGACCGGCCTCATCGACGTGAAGTTCGGACGCACCCTCGATCTGATGGCCGGAAGCCCGCACGGCGTCGAACTCGTCGATGCAGGCCACCGTCTCACCGGGCCAGCGATCCGCGCCGCCGATGAGTCTTTTCACGACCTCGTCGTGAAGGCTTTTGAACGCCATGGACGAGCAGAAGAAGCGAACGCCGTTGCGGATACCCTGATCGCCGCGGCCAAAGGCCTGATGCGAGCGGACGATACCTACGTCCCAAAGGCAAGGTTCGACGCGCGGGTTCATCGGCTAGTCACCTGGACGTGTAAATGACAATTTGACACATACAGTACAAAGTGTCAAAAAGACCTTGTCCTAATGACGAGGGTCAAGATATGTCGAACGTTCTCATCACCGGCGCCAATAGCGGCTTTGGCCTTCTCGCCGCCCGCAAGTTTGCTGAGGCCGGTCACACGGTTCATGCGGGCTTCCGTTCTGAAAGCCGTGCCGGCGATCTCCACGCCCTGGCGCTCGAACTGCCTTCGGTTCACCCCGTCCGGCTTGACGTCACCGACCAGAGCCTGATCAACGGCGCGATTGCGGAGGCCCGAAAGGCCGGCCCTATCGATGTTCTTGTCAATAACGCTGGTTTCGAAGTCTCGTGTCCGGTCGACTCTCTCTCGGACGATGTGCTGCAGCGGCAGTTCGACACCAACGTCTTCGGGGTTGTCCGGATGATCCGTGCTGTCGCGCCAGAGATGCGTGAGCGAAAGCAGGGCACGATCGTGAACCTCTCTTCTATCGTGGGCTGGCTGACGGTGCCCTATGGCGCCGCCTATGCCGCCACCAAGCACGCGGTGGAGGCGCTGTCCGAAGGGCTGTGGTTCGAGTTGGCGCCGTTCGGCATCCGCGTAGTGGTGGTGGAGCCAGGCGTTTTCCCGACGAGCTTTCACAGCAATGTCGTGACGGCGCCCGACTTCAACGAGGGCTCGCCGCATTGGGCTAACGCTGAACGCTATCGCGGCGCGATGCGGCCATCGATGGACGGGAGCAAATCCGACCCCCAGGAGGTCGCCGACCTCGTGTTCGAGGCTGCGACAACGGTCGCGCCCAAGTTCCGTTATGCGGCCGGCGCGGATGCTCGCGCCTTTATCCCCGCCTACAAGAGCATGGAGTTCGAGGCTTTCAGGGAGGCCCTGCTGACCCGCGCTGGCCTTGCCGACTGGGCCGCGCAGACCTGATGCAGGGGCATCATCCGTCTACATATTGAGAAGCGTCATCACCCGCCGCGTCGCCACGACAGCGCCACGCTATAACCGGAAGATCGCCATGTTACGGAACCTCATGATCGCGGCGCTCGCCGCGAATTGCCTCGTCGTACCATTGGCCGCGCAGGTGCAGCCCGTCAGCCTCGCGCTCAAGCTCGACGGTCTTGATCTCGGCCGCACACGCGATATTCTGCGGCTCGATCACAGGATTGCGAGAGCCGCGGCGACGGTGTGTCGCCCGGAGTCGACGCTCGATCTGCAGAGCGTGAACGCCGCGATCCAGTGCACGCGGGACACGATCGACGCGACCCGACAACAGCGCGATCGCGCAGTTGCTAAGTTCGCAATCAACCGGAAGTAAGTTCGCGCTGATCACCGGTCCATCGGTAGCTTCAGGAAACTAGCCGCGCGAGAGAGATGACCAAGATTATGCGCGTCGGCAATCTTCCGCTTCTTGACCCGCAAACGGCCGGATTCGTCAGAAGCAGACGTTCGTGCCACAACCTAGAGATGGCCCGCGTTGGTCGATTCATGCCATACCCGAGCGGGTCCTGAGCATGTGATTTTCACCACTAGGAAACCGCTTCCTTGCGCCGGCTGCGATGAGCCGAGACCTTGGCGCGGTTGCCGCACACGCTCATGCTGCACCACCGCCGGCTGTGCCGCCGCGTATGATCGGCGAACATCAGGGTGCAGCCATGCCCCTCGCACGCCTTTACCTGGGCGAAATCCTCCCCGACGACGACGCGTGCCAGCGCCTTGCCGATAGGGATCAGCAGCGATTCGGGCGAGCGCCAGCGCCGGTCGGTTTCGAGGCTGAGACCGCCATCTCCATTCGACACGATCCGGCCATAGGCTTCGTCGCGCTCCAATAGCCGGTTGAGGGGCGCGAGATCGTCGAGCGTGCCGGCATCCAGCGGGCGGCCCATGCGGATCTTCACGAAATGCCTGAACCATTCCCGCAGATCGCGTGCCTGATCGGCGACCCGGTCGAGCTCGCCCGGCATCGCCCGGCCGGCGATGCTGTCGAGCCGGTCCCCCGGCACAAGCCCCGCCTTTCGCAGCCAATCGACCAGCCCCGCGCCATCGCCGATCCAGTCGACCGGTTCACCGGCGGGCGTGGCCACCGAGTTGAGGAAATCGATCCCCGCCGCATCGGCGATGAAGATGGCGTTGCTGTTCGAGGGCATGGCCTGGTGTCCGTTAATGATCCGCTACGTGGCGCGTAACCGTACAGCGCCGCGTTGACAAGTTACATTTGTGAAATGTAACCCCCCATTAACAACCTGAGAGGTTTCAACTCCATTTGAAGGATCTGTTGCGCAGGCGGCAGGCCGACGTTCGTCACCGTCTTGATGTTCGCCGTCGCGATCGCCCTGCCCTGGTGCGCGTCCGTGCTGATCTGCGCCGCGATGGCCTATGTCTACCCGAGGCGCCCTCGGCCAGCCCGGTCACGTAGTCAATCATAACCGTTTAAATCGCTATTGACAGGTTACATTAAACGGGAATACGTGACACCTAACCTGCTCAGTCCAGCTTGAATGGTTACACGACCAACGGAGAAACCCGATGAACAGCATTGCCTATAAAAGCGTCGACACCGACGGGATCAGCGTCTTCTACCGCGAGGCCGGAACGCCGGGCGCCCCCAAGCTCCTGCTGCTCCACGGCTTCCCGACCTCGAGCCACATGTTCCGCGATCTCATCCCGCTGCTCGCCGGTCGCTTCCACATCATCGCGCCCGATCTGCCCGGCTTCGGCCGCTCGGACGATCCCAAGGCCAACAGCTTCGATTCGATTGCCGACACGGTCGAGCGCTTCACCGAGATCGTCGGGTTCGACCGGTTCGCCGTCTATGTCTTCGATTATGGCGCCCCGACCGGTTTCCGTCTGGCGATCCGCCATCCGGAGCGGATTACCGGGATCATCTCCCAGAACGGCAATGCCTATGTCGAGGGACTGAGCGACGGCTGGAACCCGATCCGCGCCTATTGGGAAGATGCCTCCGCCAAGAATCGGGACGCGCTGCGCATGATGCTGACGCCCGAGACCACTTACTGGCAATATACGCACGGCGTGCGCGACGCGTCCTCGGTCTCGCCCGACGGTTATACGCTCGACGATCATTATCTCGGCCGGCCCGGCGGCGCCGACGTGCAACTCGACCTGTTCGGCGACTATAAGAGCAATGTCGCGCTCTACCCGGCCTTCCAGGACTATTTCCGCACCCATCAGCCGCCCCTGCTCGCGGTCTGGGGCCGGCACGATCCCTTCTTCCTGCCGCCGGGGGCGGAAGCCTATCGCCGCGATATTCCGGAAGCGAAGGTGATCTTCTTCGACACGGGCCATTTCGCGCTGGAAACCCATGCGGACGAGATCGCGGCGGCAATCGGCGACTTCCTGTCGTGAACCGCCAGGGGGCGGCCGGCTATCCGATCGGTCAGCCGCCCCTGGTGCCCGCAATCACATCGGGGAGCGCCGCCGCGAAGCGGTCGACATCCTCCATGCTGGTGAACAGCGCCGGCGTGACCCGCACGCAGGCGCCGCTCGCAACGCCGTCGCGATGGACGGTGAAGATGCGATGCCGTTCGAGCAGCCGTTGCGCGATTCGGGCGTTGCCTGCCACATCGGTCACGCCCGTCACGCGGAAGGAGGTGATCGCGCCGTGCAGCGTCGCATCGTCCGGGGTGAGTATCTCGATGCCCGCAATGGTGCGGGCACGCGCGACCCAGCGATCCCGCAGGGCGCGCAGGCGATCGGCGCGACGCTTCGTGCCGATCCTCTCCTGAAAGGCGAGCGCCGCCGGGACGGTAAGGCTCGCCGCGAAATCATAAGTGCCGAGATGGATGCGACTGAACAGATCGTCGCGCCCCTCCGCCGGGTTCGCCGGATGGCGGTCGATCCGGCCCAGCCCGGCCTCGCGGACATGGAGGAAAGCGACGCCGAGCGGCGCGCCGAGCCATTTATGACCGTTGATGCCGACAAAATCGCAATCGAGATCGGCCAGCCGGAAATCGAGCTGACCCCAGCTATGCGCCGCATCGACGATCACATCCACGCCTCGGGCCTTGGCGAGCGCCGCAATCTCCCTGACGGGCAGGACGAGGCCGGTCCGGTGGCTCAGATGCGTCAGCAGGATCAGCCTGAGCCGCGGATGCGCTTCCATTGCCTGCACATAGGCCTGGATCAGCGCCTCGCGGGTCGCCGGTTCCGGCAGAGCGATGCGCACCACCTCGGCGCCCCGCCGGGCACGGAGGCTCTCCATGCAATTCTGCATGCTGTCATAGTCGAGATCGGCATACAGCACCGCGTCGCCCGGCTCGATCCGGTTGTAGCCGAGGATCAGCGTCTCCAGCGCCTCGGTCGCGTTGCGGGTGAAGACCAGCTCCTGCGGCTTCACCCCCATCGCGGCGGCGGCCTGATCCCGTGCGGCCATCAGGTCGCGCGTCATGCCGCGACGGGCATAATAGCTCGTGTCGCGGTTCACCCGCGCGACCGTCTCCTGATAGGCCTGGAGCACCGGCCGGGCCATCATGCCCCAATTGCCGTTCTCGAGCTGGATCACGTCCCTGGGCGGATCATAGTCGGCGGCGACCGATCGCCAGAATGCCGCGTCGTCGCTGCCGTCAGCCATGGTGGCGTGGCCGGCGGCAGCGGCGACGATCGCTGGCAGCGCAAGGCCGCCAGCGAGCAGGGAACGGCGATCGATCCCCCGCATCAGAAACGCAATCCGATCCGCGCATAATATTGCCCTCCGTCGGTGTCATACGGGGCGTTGCGCGAATAGATCAGGCCGCGAACGGCCTGGTTGGTGGCTTCGTCGGGATAGGTGTTGAAGATGTTCTCGGCCCCTACGCGCAGCGACACGTTGGAGGTCATCTTGAACGAGATCGCCGCGTCGAACAACGCGATCGAACCGAAACGCTGGAACAACTCGCCCGTCGCATTGCCCGTCACATCGGTCCAGGCGCCATAATAGCGGCCGCGCACCATCAGGCCGACCGGACCGATGGTGTAGTTGGCCGTACCGGTGGCATTGTGCTGCGGCAGCCGTTCCTGGAAGATGCGACGCTGCGTCTCGTTGGAGATCGACGCGCTGGTGCCGCCGCGTACGCGGGTCTGGTTGTAGTTATAGGCGAGCGTCAGGTTCGCCCGGCCGGGCCCGACCTGGCGCGCATAACCGAGCACGACGTCGACGCCGCGGGTGCGCGTGTCGAAATCATTGGTGAAATAGCTGACCGAAGTGAAGCGGTCCGGGTTCGGAAAGGCGACCGGCACGGCGAAGGTCGCCGACTGGCCGAACCGATCGTCCAGGTCGATCTGGTAGAGATCGACACTGGCGCTGAGGCCGCCGGTCTGCGCGGTCAGGCCAGCGGTGACCGTGCGCGACTTTTCGGGCGTCAGCGGCTTTGCCCCGAGCGCGACGGCGATCGGATCATTAGGCGAAAGGCGACCCTGGTTGAAGACCTGCAGCGTCCTGGTGTCGAGGCCCTGCGTCACCTGGCGCGTGTTGAGCTGTGCCGGGGTCGGCGCGCGGAAGCCGGTCGAATAGGTGAGTCGCGCGGCAATGCCGTGCACCGGCTCGATCCGGCCGGCGAGCTTGTAGGTGAAGGTGTCGCCGAACTCCGAGAAATCCTCGTAGCGGCCGGCGGCGCCCAGCGTGACCATCTCGACCGGCTTCCATTCCAGATCGAGATAGCTGGCATAGCTGCGCTGGCTCCACTTGCCCGACTGGGTCGGGCTGAAGCCGGGAAAGCCGTTGGAATTGGGGGCAAGGCCGGTCGCGGCGCCGGGACCCACGGCATAGGATGCGGGGTCGCCCGGCGAGACCTGATAGGTTTCCACCCGACGCTCGCCGCCAAAGGCGATGTTCACCGGATCTTCGGTCCCGACCGGCAGGCGGTAGACGAAATCGGCGTTGACGTTGAATTCGCGCTGCTGGAGGCGCCCGAGATAGAAGCCGGTCGGGCTGTTCGGTCCGAGCGAGGCGTTCAGCGTCTCGTTGAGCGTGTATTCGATACGGCTGCGGCCGAGCGAGGTGCTGAGATCGTAGTGGAAACGGTCGCTCACGTCGCCGCGCAGGCCGGCGACCGACTGGTAATCGCTATAATCGGTGCCGAGACGCGGGGTGAAGCCGGTCGGATAGAGCTTGCTGAACGAGAAACCCGGAAAGGCCGAGCTCGCGCCATAGACGCTGGCCGTACCGGCCGGGTTGCGCCAGTTGAAATCGGTCAGCCCCTCGCCCTGCTGGACGGTGCCGAAGACATAGAAGGTCGCCGCATCGGCAAGGTCGTAATGGCCGTTGACCGCGCCGCTGATCCGCTCCTGCTGCGCCTGGCCCCAGCGCTGCACCGGGTTGGGCACGGCGAGCTGCGGATTGGCTGCCTGGAAGGTGATGGCATCGGGGCGCTGGCGCGTGCGGGAGGTCGGCTCCTGGCGATCGAACTGGCCGGTAAAGGCGATGGCGCCGCGATCGCCGAGCTTGACCCCGGCATGCATGCCCCACTGATATTCTTCTCCGTCCCCGGCATAATAGCGCGAAACCTGGCCGTAAGCGTCCATGCCCGGTGCATCGTCGAGGATGATGTTGATCACGCCCGCAATGGCGTCCGATCCATATTGCGCCGAGGCGCCGTCGCGCAGCACCTCGATCCGGCCGATGCCGGCGCTCGGGATGCTGGCGAGGTCGGGCGCCTGGGCGCCGCGCGTGCCGAGCAGCGCCGAACGGTGATACCGCTTGCCGTTGACCAGCACGAGCGTCTGGTCGGCGGAAAGGCCGCGCAGCGTCGCCGGGCGGACAAAGGCCTGGCCGTCGGCGGCGGGAAGGCGCTGGACGTTGAAGGACGGAAGCAGCTGGGCGAGCGTATCGTTCAGGTCGCCCGACACGCTCGATTCGACCGCMGCCTTGGACAGCACGTCGACCGGCGCGAGCGTCGCGAACTGGCTGCGTGCACGGTCACGCGTGCCGGTGACGACGATCTGGTCGGTATCGCCCGCGGAGTCGGCCGCGGGTGCGGCGGCATCGGCGGACTGGGCCCAGGCGACAGGCGCGCAGGCGACGTGCAACGCGATCACCGCGCTGCCGAGCAGAAGCTTCATCAATATCCCTTTGGTTTCTTTCAGCGACCCGATTGTGCCGGTGGCTGCGCAGCTAGGCGCTCGTCATGACATGGCCGTTACGGAACTAAGTCGGGATGGCGACGTGACGGCGTCGGAACATCGACGGCGGGCCGCGGCTGACGCGATCGGGCTGGCCTTGTTGGAAAGGAGGCGGCATTCGGGATGTGCCAGCGAACCACCGGAAGCCCGATTGCGATGACCGAGACACCCGCCCTGCTCAAGGATATATTGGGGCCTCGGGCGCTGGCCACCATCGCTGATGTCGGCAAGGCAGCCTCCCCGCGCTTCGACCGCGCCGCCTTTCTCGCCGCCGGATCGGAAGGGCTGGAGGCGCTGTCGATCATGGAGCGGGTGCGCCATATCGCCGATGCCCTGAAGATCGCCCTGCCCGACGATTATGCCGAGGCGGTCGGGATCGTCGGCGCGATGGCGCCCGGGCTGACCCATGGTTTCCAGGCGGTCGCGATCACCGAATTCGTCGCGCGGCACGGGCTCGGCGATGTCGACCGGTCGATGGCGGCTTTGGCCGAGCTGACCCGCTACGGCACCGCGGAATTCGCGATCCGGCCCTTTCTCGCGCAGGACAGCGCACGGACTCTTGCGGTGATGACCGCATGGAGCGGCCATGAGAACGAGCATGTCCGCCGGCTCGCCAGCGAGGGCAGCCGGCCCCGCCTGCCCTGGGCCGGGCGCGTGCCGGCGCTGAAGGCCGATCCGACACTGGCGGCGCCGATCCTGGAGGCGCTGAAGAGCGACCCGAGTACCTATGTGCGCAAATCGGTCGCCAATCATCTGAACGACATCGCCAAGGACCGGCCCGACTGGCTGGTCGAGCGGCTCGCGACATGGCCGCAGGACGACAGCCGGACGGGGTGGATCATCCGCCATGCATTGCGCACGCTGATCAAGCAGGGCGACCCGAGGGCGCTGGCGCTGATTGGTGTAGGGCACGGCGCGGCGGTTGAGGTACGGGACTTTTCGGTGGCGCCGCAGACCGTCCGACTCGGGGAGGGAATCACCATCGCCGCCGATGTCGCTTCGACGGCGACCGATGCCCAGCGACTGGTGGTCGATTACCGCATTCACTATGCGCGGGCCGGCGGAAAGAGCGCGGCCAAGGTGTTCAAGCTGCGCACCTTCGACCTGGCCGCAGGCGAGACCGTCTCGCTTTCCATCCGCCAGACGATCAGGGATTTCAGCACGCGCCGGCATCATCCGGGCACGCATGAGATCGAGTTGATCGTCAACGGACAGACCATGGCCCGCGCTGCGTTCGAATTGCTGGCCGGCTAAGGCGCGTCATGGCGAAGAAGAAATATCTGCTGACCGCCACCCTGCCCGACGGATACGTCAAGACGATCGGGCCGACCACGACCGAGTTCACCCATTATTGGCGGCTCGTCGCCCATCTCGGCGGCGGGAAAACCGAGGTGTTCTGGGGCCATACCAAATCGCTGGCCGAGGCGAAGAAGAAGCGGACTGCGGCTGCCGGGGCTGGTGCCAATCGCGGCTGGCAAGGCTATGATTTCGATATCGTCGAGCTGGTAAAGACGTTGGGATAGACGCCACGGCGGAAGCGGGAGGAAGAATGGGCGAGGATCTTCGCAATCGTCTTGGCGGCGTGGTCATGCTCGCCGCCGGCATCGCGCTCGGCTGGTTGGGCATCTGGCTGCCGCTCCGGGCAGCGCAGGCCCATGCGCCGGTGGTCAGTTACCAGATCTCGATCTTCGTGGCGGTGCCGGTCGCGATCATCGGCGGCCTGTATTTCATCCTGTGCGGCGCGCGGTGGCCCTATCGCGACGTCGAGCGGCAGAGGCTGACGCCAGTCGGCTGGGTACTGATCGCGGCGATCGCCATCGGCAGCGCGATCTCCTTCTACTGGCTGAAAAGCAGTTTCGACGCGCTCGGCTATCAGCACGGATAGCGGGTTATTTCACCGCGAGTGTCTTCGCGCGTTCCGCGAGGCGGTCGACTGCGGCTGCATGGATACCGGGCGTGGTCGCCAGCACGCCGAATGCCTGGGCGCTAGGCGTGTTGAAGAACAGCGGCTTGCCGAACGCATCGCTGACAGCCGCGCCGGCTTCCGCCGCGATCAGCACGGCGGCGGCGATGTCCCATTCATAGCCCCAGCGCAGCGTCGCGACGAGATCGGCCTGGCCGGCGGCGACCATCGCGATGCGCAGCGCGATCGAATTGGGCTTGGCCACCGCGACCAGATCGCTGTCGATCCGGGGCAGGCTGTCGGTCGGCACGCGCGCACCGGCGAAGACGCTGCGGTCGCCGGTGTGGATCGGCACGCCGTTGAGCGTCGCACCCCTGCCCGCCTCGGCACGCCAGATTTCGCCCCGCGCCGGCGCGTCGAGCACGCCGATCAGCGGCTGGCCGTTTTCGACCAGCGCGATCGAGACGGCCCAGCCTTCGCGCCCGCGCACATAATCGCGCGTGCCGTCGATCGGATCGACCACCCACAGCCGCGAGTGGGACAGGCGGTCTTCATTGTCGACCGTCTCCTCGGACAGCCAGCCGGCATCGGGCACGAGCGCGGCGAGCCGCCGGTGGAGCAGTTCGTCGACCTCGAGATCGACCTCGCACACCGGATTGCCGGGGCTCTTTTCCCATTGGCGGAAATCGGTGCGCCATTTGGCCAGCGCCACCGCACTCGCCTCGGCCGCGATCGCCGCGATGGCATCGGCCAGGATCGCGGTGTCGGGCAGCGCAGCGGTGGTGCCGGGGAGATCAGCCACTCGCCACCGTCATGCCGTCGATGCGGAGGGTCGGCACATTGGTGCCATAGCGAAATTCGAGGTCGTTGGCGGGCGTCAGGTTGAGGAACATGTCCTTCAGATTGCCGGCGATGGTGAATTCGGCGACCGGCGTGGTGAGCACGCCGTCCTCGATCAGGAACCCCGCCGCGCCGCGGCTGTAATCGCCGGTCACGCCGTTGACGCCCATGCCGATCAGCTCGGTGATGAACACGCCGCGCTTGATATCGGCGATCAGCGTCTCGGGCGGGGTGACGCCGGCGCACATGTGCATGTTGCTGGTCGAAACGCCCGGGCTGCCCCCGCCGCCGCGCGTGGCATGGCCGGTCGGCTCGAGCCCGAGCTGCCGGGCCGAAGCGCTGTCGAGCAGCCAGGTTTCGAGCATGCCGTGCGAAACCAACTCGACGGGCGACACGGGCAGCCCCTCGCCGTCGAACGGGCGCGAGCGCAGGCCCTGCGGCCGGTGCGGATCGTCGCAGATGGTGACGCCGCTGGCGAAGATCTTCGTGCCGAGCGCATCGAGCAGGAAGCTGGTCTTGCGCGAGATCGCCTGGCCGGAGATGGCGCCGACGAGATGGCCGAGCATGCTCGACCCGACGCGCGGATCGAGCACCACCGGCATCGCCCCACTGGCGACGCGGCCCGGATTGAGCCGGGCGACCGCGCGCTCGCCGGCGCGGGTGCCGATCGACACGGCGTCTTCGAGCCTGCTGCGATGACGCGCCGAATGATGCGCATAGTCGCGGACCATCTCGCCGCCCGATCCGGCGAGCACGCTGGCCGACAGGCCATAGCCGGTCGCGGCATAGGCGCCCGCAAAGCCATGGCTGGTGGCGAGCGCCCACACCGAGCGCGACGCGCTCGCCCCGCCGCCTTCGCTGTTGGAAACGCCCTCGACCGCACGCGCCGCATCCTCCGCGGCGAGCGCCGCGTCCTTCAGCGCCTCGGGCGAGACCATACCGCCATCGTCGAGATCGAGCTGCGGGATCGCGCCCTGGAGCAGGCGGTCTTCCGGGGCGAGGCCGGCCCAGGCGTCCTCGGGCGCCTCGCGCGCCATGGCGACGGCGCGCTCGGCAAGCGTGGTGATCGCGGCGGACGACAGGTCCGAGGTGGAGACACTTGCCGAGCGGCGGCCGACGAACACGCGCAGGCCGAGTTCGGCATTTTCCGAACGGCCGACATCCTCGAGCGCGCCGAGGCGGATCGACACGTCGAGCGACGTATCGTCGGCGAAGACGGCATCGGCCGCGTCGGCCCCGGCTGCCTTGGCGCGGGCGACTATGTCCTGAGCGCGGTCTCGCGCCTGATCTACGGTAAGCATCGAGCGGACTTAGGGAGGACAGGCACGAAGGTCAAAGAGGCTGTTTGGAAATGCGCCGTGGCGCATTTCGCAGCACCGGCCCGCTCCCCCTCCCGGCCACCCATAGGATAGCCTGGCTGGGTGGCCGGGAGGGGGAGCGGGCCGGTGCCGCCTGGAAATTCGCTCTTCCGCGAATTTTCAAACAGACTCAAAGCGCCGAGGACACGCCTACGACAAAACATGCGGCAAACATCAAAAAGCCGGCCAGGCGGTTCGAACGAAAGCGGGCCAGCGCAGCATCGCCATCGTTCGGGTCGAGCCGCGCAACCTGCCAGACGAAATGAAGCGCGACCGGCAGCAGCGCGAGCAGCGCAAGCGGTTCGGGTCTGACCTGCCAGAAAGCGGCGGCCCAGAAACCGAGCGCGATCACATAGAGGATCCCGACTCCCTCCCGCACCCGGCTGCCCATGCGGCGCGCGGAAGAACGGATACCGACCAGCGCGTCGTCTTCCTTGTCCTGGATCGCATAGATGGTGTCGTACCCGACCACCCAGGCGATGGCGCCGGCATAGAGCAGCACCATCGCCGCGACGAGATTCCACCATCGCATCTCGAACATGGTCGGCTCGGCCGCGGCGAACCCGATCACCGCGCCCGAGCCGAAGACGAGCCCGAGCCAGAGCTGCGGCCACCAGGTGATCCGCTTCATGAAGGGGTAGATGGCGACTAGCGGCAGGGTGAGCAGTGCCAGCCCCTTGGCGTAGATGTTGATGTGCCACCACACGGCAAAGCCGATCGCCACCAGCAGGAGCAGCCAGAACCAGGCGGCACGCACCGAGACACGGCCACTTGGCAGCGGACGGTTGCGGGTGCGCTCGACGCTCGCATCCAGCTCGCGGTCGGTGATGTCGTTATAGACGCAGCCGGCGCCGCGCATCGCGATCGCGCCGACCAGCAGCCAGAGCAGCAGCCACCAGTCGCCCCCGGCATTGCCCGACAGCGCGACGCCCCAGGCGCAGGGCCAGTAGAGCAGCCACCAGCCGATCGGCCGATCGAACCGGGCAAGCAGCGCAAACGGCCGGGCCGAACGGGGCAACAGTCCGACAAGGCCGCGATGCTCGGTGTCGGGGACGATCTCTGGCACGGTGGTCATGGCGTCGTCTGTAGCCTGACCGGCGACGGCGGCAATGTCTGTCAGCGGGTTTGCTGTTCTTATCCCCCTCCCGCTTGCGGGAGGGGTTAGGGGAGGGCTTGTCCGCAAGCGATGCTTCGCGACGATGGCAGTCCCTCCCGTCCCATCCTGCAAGCGGGAGGGGAGAAGAAAGTGGCGATCCGCCCCATTTCGGGTCTAGGAAAGCCCCATGCCCGCTACCCCCGCCTGGCCGCCGCAATCGACCCCCCGGCTTTTCGTCGAGACGCCTCTTCGAGAAGGGGCACAGCTTCGCGTCGAGGGCGCGCAGGCGCATTACCTGATCTCCGTGATGCGGACCAAGCCGGGCGACCCGGTGAAGCTGTTCGATGGCGAGAGCGGCGAATGGCTTGGCATGGCCGCGACGGTCGGCAAGCGCGACCTGCTGCTCGACGTGACCGCGCATCTTCGCGAGCGCGAAGCGGTGCCCGACCTGTGGCTGTGCGTCGCACCGCTGAAAAAGGGGCGGATCGACTGGATGGCGGAAAAGGCCTGTGAGCTTGGCACGGCGCGGCTGCTACCGGTGCTGACCCGGCGGACGGTGGTCGACCGGCTCAATCTCGACCGGCTGCGCGCGCACATGATCGAGGCAGCGGAACAATGCGGGCGGACCGCGGTGCCCGAACTGGTCGAGCCGGTGAAACTGCCGGCCCTGCTACGCGACTGGCCGGCGGGGCKGACGCTGTTCTTCGCCGACGAGACAGGTGGCCTGCCAGCCCTGGAGGCGATGCGTTCGGCCAAAGGGCCGGCGGCGATCCTGATCGGGCCCGAGGGCGGCTTCGATGCGGAAGAGCGCGAGGCGATCCGGGCCCTGCCGGACGCGGTGGGAATCGGGCTCGGGCCGCGGATCCTGCGCGCGGATACCGCAGCGGCAGCGGCGGTGAGCCTGTGGATGGCAGCGGCCGGGGATTGGTCCCTCTAGCGTCACCCCTTTCCGCTCGCTACATGCGCGCCATGAGCACGAAGACCGTTTCAAAGAGCAACGCAGCGGTCATCGAGCACCGCGACCAGCTCGTCCAGAGTTTCGCCAAGGGCGAGAAGCCGGTCGAGCGCTGGCGGATCGGCACCGAGCACGAGAAGTTCGTCTATTCCCTCTCCGACCATCATGCGCCGAGCTATGACGAGGTCGGCGGCATCCGCGACCTGCTCGACGGGCTGACCGAGTTCGGCTGGCGCCCGGTCGAGGAGGGCGGCAAGGTGATCGCGCTCGCCGGCCCGGACGGCAATATCAGCCTCGAGCCGGCCGGCCAGTTCGAGCTGTCCGGCGCCCCGCTCGACAATCTGCACGAGACCTGTGCCGAAACCGGTCGCCACCTGGAACAGGTCAAGGCGATCGGCGACAAGTTCGGCATCGGCTTTCTCGGCCTCGGCATGTGGCCCGACAAGACCCGCGCCGAGCTGCCGATCATGCCCAAGGGCCGCTATGCCATCATGCTGCGCCACATGCCGCGCGTCGGCACGATGGGCCTCGACATGATGCTGCGGACCTGCACGATCCAGGTCAATCTCGACTATGAAACCGAAGCCGACATGGCGAAGAAGTTCCGTGTCGGCCTCGCGCTTCAACCGCTGGCGACCGCGCTCTTCGCGAACTCGCCCTTCACCGAGGGCAGGCCCAACGGCATGCTGTCCTACCGCAGCCATATCTGGTCGGACACCGATCCGGCGCGCACCGGCATGCTGCCCTTCGTGTTCGAGGACGGCTTCGGTTACGACCGCTACACCGAATATGCGCTCGATGTGCCGATGTACTTCGTCTATCGCGACGGCCGCTATATCGACGCGGCCGGCCTCAGCTTCCGCGACTTCCTGAAGGGCGAATTGTCGGTGCTGCCGGGCGAGCTGCCGACGCTCGACGACTGGAACGATCATCTCTCGACCGCCTTTCCGGAAGTGCGACTGAAGACCTTTCTCGAAATGCGCGGCGCCGATGGCGGCCCCTGGGGGCGGATCTGCGCCCTGCCCGCTCTCTGGGTCGGCCTGCTCTATGATGGCACCGCGCTCGATGCGGCATGGGACGTGGTCAAGCACTGGACGATCGAGGAGCGCCAGGCGCTGCGCGATGCGGTGCCGAAGCTGGCGCTGGATGCCCCGATCCCGGGCGGCGGCAAGCTGCGCGACATCGCCGGCGAAGTGCTCGACATCGCCAATGCCGGCCTCGCCGCACGGGCGCGCTTCGATGCGTCGGGCAGCAACGAGACCGGGTTCCTCGATCCGCTGCGCGAGATCGTCCGGTCGGGCAAGGTGCCGGCACAGGTGCTGCTCGACAAATATCACGGCGCCTGGGGCGGTGACGTGTCGAAGGTCTATGACGAGATGCGGTTCTAGAACCTCCCCTCCCGCTCGCGAGTTTGGGGTCGGTCATGCCCCCGGCGTGACCTGAATGACGCGGGGCGTCATTCACCCCAAACTGGGTCGGGGGAAGGCCTGTCCCCGGAAACTATAACGCGTGGAGGAGGACAGTCCCTCCCCTAGCCCCTCCCGCGAGCGGGAGGGGAATTAAGAGGCCTTCCTCCCCAGCATCCGTCCGATGAACCGCGGCACCATGCCGTTGCGCTCCATCCAGGTCGAATAGTCGCGATAGGCCGGATCGAGGCAGAGATGCCGTTCCTCGGTCTTTGCCCGCCAATAATAGACCCCGCTGACCGCACACATCAGGAGCACCGCGCGGCAAGCATCGACCACGCTGCCGGTGGTCAGGAAGGGAATGGTCGAGACCCACCAGAACAGGTTCTTCGACAGATAGGCCGGGTGACGCGAAAAGGCATAGGGCCCGTGCGTCAGGATGCCGCGGTTCGTCAGGTTCGAGAAACGGAAACCGAACGCGATCGTCGCCCAGGCATAGATGGCGGTGAGCGCGACCAGCACCGCGCCGACCAGCGCGAGCACGACCGGATGCCCCTGGAACCAGTAGGTCCATTCAGCCGTGCCGATATGATAATCGAGCGGCCCGCCATCGCTCATCAGGATGAAGGGCGGATAACAGATCAAGGCCGCCATCCAGCCCGCGGCATAGGGGTTGGCGGTGCGGATATGCGAATCGAGCGGGCGGAGCGCCACGATATAACCGGCAGTCGCGAAGGCGACGTCGAGCGTGAACATGAAGGTTATCAGCCAGTTCGCCAGCGCGACCGGATCGTGCAGTACCTGGCTGGTGTCGCCCCGGATGAAATCGCCGAAGCCCGGCGGGACGATCGCGACCATGAAGGCGGTGAAAAAGGCCTTCACGCCCCAGCTGCGCAGGTGATTGTAAATCGCTTCCTGATCGACCGGCTCCTTCAGGCCCATCAGCCAGGCGCCGAGCGACCAGCAGCCGTCCTTCGGGTCCACCGCATAACGATCCAGGATGATGATATAGGGGATCGACACGACGAACAGCACCGGCGCGGCAAGCCCGAAGCACCACATGGCGAAAGAGAAATTGCCCTCCCAGTAAAAGCGCCCGGTGCCGTAGATCAGCGCGATGCCGGCCCAGGTGAGCCACAGCCCGGCGAGCTTGGTGACGCTGATGTCGATCGTCTCGCGCCACGGCTTGGCGTTCGACCAGTCGAGTCCGGTGGTCGGGTTACGGTGGACCTTGTCGACGAACACCGACCACAGGATCATCGGCACCGCGCAGGCGACGACATTGACCAGCGCCGCATAGGGCCCATCCATGCCGTACCAGCGCGCGATACCGACCCAGGCAAGCAGGCCGACGAGACCCGCCAGCCCGACGCCGGCGCTGACCGCGGATTTCGGTCGCGGATCGCTCTTGGCGACATTCGCCAGGGATGTGTCGTGGAACATCGCGCGGGAATAGCGCGGAAATGGTAAGCAAGCCGTGAAGGATAGCGCGGATGTGCGTGCCCGATCCCAAAAGCGCCGGGCCTGCGAACAGCGCGACTTGCGCCGGCCGCCCCTTGCCGGTAATTCGCCCTCAGCGCGGGTATAGCACAATGGTAGTGCAGCAGCCTTCCAAGCTGAATACGCGGGTTCGATTCCCGCTACCCGCTCCACTTTTCCTTGAGGGACGCGCGTCCATGGCCGCCACCACGCTTGCCGAGGCGAGGGCCGCGATCGTCGCTGTCGGGCGCTGGCTCGACGGCAAGGGCTGGGCACCGGCCACCGCCGGCAATTATTCGATGCGGCTCGACGACGGCACGTTCGCAGTGACCGTATCGGGCCGGCACAAGGGGCGCCTGACCGAGGACGATGTGATGCGGGTCGATGCGGCCGGTGCGTCGCTCGACGGCAAGAAGCCCTCGGCCGAGACCTCGCTGCATCTGGCCATCTACCGCGATTTTCCCGATGCGGGTGCGGTGCTGCACAGCCATTCCCCCGCAGCCGTGGGGCTTAGCCGGGCGTTCCCCGATCTCCTGGGCTATACGCTCGCCGGGCATGAGATGCTGAAGGCGCTGCCCGGCATCGCCACGCATGAGACCAGCATCGGCCTGCCGATCGTCGACAACAGCCAGGACATGGCGGTGATCGATACCGCGATGGCGCCGCGCTTGCTGGCGCCGGACGCGGTACCGGCTTATCTTATCCGCAGCCACGGCCTGTACGGCTGGGGCCGCGACATGGCCGAGGCGGAGCGGGTGATCGAGGCGGTCGAGTGGATGATCGCCGCCGAACTGGCCGAGGCGCAGTTCCGGCACGGGAGCAAAGCATGAGCCATTTGCAGATATTCGACGAGCAGGATGGCGCGGCCCCGCTGCTCGACACTGGTGACGGCGACGCGATCGCCGCCGAGCTTGCCACGATCGGCGTGCGGTTCGAGCGCTGGCCGACCCGGCCGCTTGCCGATGCCGCCGCGATCCTCGACGTCTACGCGCCCGAGATCGAGAGGCTGAAGGCCGAGGCAGGATATCAGTCGGTCGATGTCGTCGCGCTAGCGCCCGACCATCCCGACCGCGCGACGCTGCGCGGGAAATTCCTGTCCGAACATACGCATGGCGAGGACGAGGTGCGGTTCTTCGTCGATGGCGAAGGGCTGTTCACGCTCCATGAGGGCGGGCGCGTGTTCAACATGCTCTGCACCAAGGGCGACCTGATCTCCGTGCCCGCCGGCATGAAACACTGGTTCGACATGGGTCCGGCACCCCGCTTTACCGCGATACGGCTGTTCGTGAACCCGGACGGCTGGGTCGCCAGCTTCACCGGTGACAGCATCGCCGACCGTTTCCCGCGCCACGATCCAGCTCTCGCCTGAATGCCCGGCGCGATCCTAACCGATATCGAGGGCACGACCTCGAGCATCGCCTTTGTGGCGGAGACGCTGTTCCCTTATGCGCGGGAGCGCTTGCCGGCGTTCGTCGCGGCGCATCCGGAAGCGACCGGGCCGATCCTGGCCGAGGTGGCGGCTACCGAACCGGGCGATCCGGTCGCGACCCTGACCCGCTGGATCGACGAGGATCGCAAGGCGACCCCGCTCAAGACGCTGCAAGGGATGATCTGGGAGGACGGGTATCGCGAGGGCGCGTTCACCGGGCATATCTATGACGACGCGGCGCTGGCGCTACGGCGCTGGCATGAGGCGGGAATCGCGCTCTACGTCTTTTCCTCGGGATCGATCGCCGCGCAGAAGCTGCTGTTTGGCCACAGCGATGCGGGCGACCTGGGGCCGCTCTTCTCGGGCTATTTCGATACGGTCACCGGGCCGAAGCGTGAGGCAGCATCCTATACGGCGATCGCCGGGGCCATCGGGCTCGATCCGGCCGACATATTGTTCCTGTCGGATACGCCGCAGGAAATCGCTGCCGCGCGCGCGGCCGGCATGCTGGCATTGCTGATCGACCGCGCCGGTGGCGCGGGTGACATCGCATCGTTCGGGGATATCGCGGCATGAAGCTCGAAGGATCGCATCAGCGATCGATCAGACGCACCGCCGACGGGCGCGGCGCCTGCATCATGGACCAGCGCGAACTGCCGTGGAAAATCGTGTGGGTCGAGCTGCGCAGCGCCGCCGAGGCGGAGCGCGCGATCCGCGAGATGTGGACGCGTGGCGCGCCGCTGATCGGCGCGACCGCCGCCTATGGCCTGGCGATGGCGCTGGCCGAGGATGGATCGGACGAGGCGCTCGATGCCGCCTATGCGACCCTGCTCGCCGCGCGGCCGACAGCGGTCAATCTGCGATGGGCGCTCGACAAGGTAATGGAGGCGGTGCGCCCCCTGCCCCCAGCCGAGCGCGCCGCCGCCGCCTTCGCGCGCGCCGATGCGATCTGCGACGAGGATGTCGAACTCAACCGCGCGATCGGCGAACATGGGCTGGAATTGTTCCGCACACTGCACGCGAAGAATCCGGACCGGCCGCTCAATATCCTGACTCATTGCAACGCCGGCTGGCTGGCGACGGTCGATTACGGCACCGCGACCGCACCGATCTACCTCGCGTATGACGCCGGCATCCCGGTGCATGTCTGGGTCGACGAGACCCGGCCGCGCAACCAGGGCGCGCTGCTCACGGCGTTCGAACTTGCCGGGCACGGCGTGCCGCACACCGTGATCGCCGACAATGCCGGCGGGCATCTGATGATGCGGGGCCAGGTCGACGCGGTGATCGTCGGCACCGACCGGGTCACCGCCAATGGCGATGTCTGCAACAAGATCGGGACGTATCTGAAGGCGCTGGCCGCGAAGGACAATGACGTGCCCTTCTATGTCGCGCTGCCCTACACGACGTTCGACGCCACAACGGCGACCGGCGCCGACATTCCGATCGAGGAGCGGAGTGCGGATGAAGTCACTCACGTCAGCGGCGAAGGCGGGAGCATTCGCGTGACGGCGTCGGGTGCTGCCAATCCGGCGTTCGATGTGACCCCGGCGCGGCTGGTCAGCGGCTACCTTACGGAGCGCGGGTTGTTGGATCGGGTCGACGATTAATGTCACACGCTCCAACAGAATCGCCGTTTTGCATGCCGATGTAAAATACTGATGTTAAACAATAATATCGAATTTATATGAACACGTCACGGCCCAAAATGGCCTAGGGGCATGACAAAAGTCCCTCCACGCAAACCCGTCAGGGGCGCCTGATCATTCGCTCCAGTGCAGCATCCAGGGTCGAGTCCTGCTTGGCGAAGCACAACCGCACCACGCTGGTCACCGCATCCTTCGCGTAGAAGGCCGAGAAGGGCACCGACACAACGCCTGCCTCCTCGATCAGCCAGTTGCAGAACTGGACGTCATCCATGTTCACGCCCGACCGCGGCAGGTCGATCGCGAGGAAATAGGTCGCGGCACTGGGCAGCACGACATAGCCCAGTTTCTCCAGACCGGAAGCCAGCCGGTCGCGCGATCGCTGATAGCCTGCGCGCATCTCCGCGAAATAAGCCGGATTCTTGCCCAGCCCGAGGGCAGCGCCCGCCTGGAGGTTGGGCGGGGTGGTGAAGGTCAGGAACTGGTGCGCCTTGGCCAGCACCTGCGCGATCGGCGGGGCGGCGCACATCCAGCCGACCTTCCAGCCGGTCAGCGAGAAGATCTTGCCGGCCGATCCGATCTTGACCGTGCGCTCGCGCATGCCGGGCATGGCGATCAGCGGGCGGTGAACGGCGCCGTCGAACACGACATGCTCCCACACCTCGTCGCAGATCGCGATCGCATCATGGCTGACGCAGAAATCGGCAAGCAGCGACAGCTCGCCCTCCGATATCATCGTTCCCGTGGGGTTGAGGGGATTGTTGAGGATCAGCAGCTTTGTCCGCGGCCCTGCCACCGCCGCCAGCGCTTCAGCGGTGATGCGCCATTCGGGCGGCTCCAGCCGGACCAGCTTCGCCACGCCCCCGGCGCGCTCGACCAGCGGAAGATAGGCGTCATAGAGTGGCTGGAACATCACCACCTCGTCGCCCGGCGCGACCAGCGCGAAGATCGCCGCCGCCAGCGCCTCGGTCGCGCCCGAGGTGACGATGACCTCCTGTGGCGCAAGATCGAGCCCCTGGTGCACGGCATAATGATCCGCGACTGCCTGGCGCAGCGCAGCGGTGCCGGGCATCGGCGGATACTGGTTCGAGTCCTCGAGCAAGGCGCGCGCCGCCTCCACAAGAACATCCTCTGGCCCACGACCGTCGGGGAAACCCTGGCCCAGGTTGATGGCGCCAGTCTCACGCGCACGGGCCGACATGGCTTCGAAGATGGTGGTGCCGAGCGAGGCATAGATCGGGTTCATGGCGCCTCCATGCCGCAGGGCGCGCCGCCGCGCCAGTATTTGCCCCGCGCAGGAAAAGCATTCCGGACGCAAGAAACTTGATCGCGCGGCGAAATCACGGTCGAATGGTTGCGACGCGACCTCGTATCGATCAGAACGCGTGCAGCGTCGCCGCGGCCGTCGTCCGGCCGCCCGACATGTCGGGGGTGCACATTTGTTTTCCTATCTGGTTTCGGGACTTAGCGTCGCCAGCGAGCTTGCCCTGCCGGGCCTCATCGCGCTGGAGGGAGGTGCCCCCCACAACGCCGATGTCACGATCCGCGCCGGCGACGTACCGACTGAGCTGCACGACGCCGTAATGAGCGGCGTGAACTGGCAGATCGCACCGGATCGGTTCCTGTTCGAAGTCCCCGGCGTGGTAAGCATCCTGCTGACCGGCGGACGCGAAATCCTGTTTTCTCTCGCCGACGGCAGCTCGATCGAGGAAGCGGCGATCTTCATCAGCAGCACCGGTTTCGGCATCCTGCTGCACCAGCGCGGCCGCATCGTGTTGCATGCGAGCGCAGTACGCGTGCACGACAGCGCGGTGCTGTTCTGTGGCCCTTCCGGCGCGGGCAAATCGACCCTGGCGGCAGCGCTGGTGGATGCTGGTCATGACCTGGTCACCGACGATTTCTGCGGCATCTCGACTCATGCCGACGGTACGCCATGGGTCGAGCCCGACGGGCGGCAGTTGAAGCTGTGGCAGAATTCGATCGACAAGCTCGCGCTGACCGAACGCCGCGCGGCGCCGGTGCGGCCGGCGATCCAGAAATATTATGTGGAACCGCGCGCCGCGACCGCCGCCGCGCTGCCGCTGTCCGCCATCTATGTGCTGCGCGAGGCGCGACCGCCGCATATTGCTGGAATCCAGCGGCCCAATATCGTCGATGGCGGGCTGATGGTGCGCAACAACGCCTATCGCCCGGCAATGGTGCGGCGCATGGCACAGGCGGATCTCTATTTCCAGGCGGCGGCGACCATCTCTCAGCGCGCCGGCGTCTTCACCCTGACGCGCGAAATGACCTTCACCGAGATGCCTGTGGTGATGGGCTGGCTCGAGGCGCACTGGCGCAAGTTGGGCCTGTTGGAGCGGGCCGCTTGAGGACCTTCTGGCTCTCTTCCTATCCAAAATCAGGCAACACCTGGTTTCGGTTGCTGGTCGCGAACCTGCGGGAGGACGCGCCGGTCGACATCAACGACCTGCCACGTCAGGGCGGTATCGCCAGCGCGAGGGCCTGGTTCGACAACGCGATGCTGTTCCCCTCCGGCCTGCTCACTCATGAGGAATGCGACCGGCTACGCCCGCGCGTCTACGCGGCCATTGCGCAGGGCGAGGAGCAGGAAATCGGGGAACGCGAGACCAAGATCGGCGACGTCCGTTTCGTGAAGACTCACGATGCCTGGACCTACACCAGCGAGGGCGCGCCCCTGCTAGGCGGACCCAAAGGGGCTGACGGYGCAATCCTGATCGTCCGAGACCCGCGCGATGTCGCTCCCAGCCTGGCCAATCACGGCACGAGGCCGATCGACGAATCGATCGCGTTCATGGCCAGTGCGGATGCGGCCTTTTGCGGCGAACGCGACCGGCAGCCCAACCAGCTCCGCCAGCAACTGCCAGGCTGGAGCGGCTATAATCGAAGCTGGCTCGACCAGACCGATCTGCCGGTTCATCTGGTCCGGTACGAGGATCTGCAGGACGATGCAGGCGGCGTCTTCCGCCGCGCGCTAGCCTTTGCGCACGTCGACGTCACGGTGGAAGAGGCCGCAAAAGCCGCATGCTTTGCCGATTTCGGAGAGCTCAAAAAGCAGGAAACCGAACATGGGTTCCGCGAGGCGCCGCGTGTACGGCCGGGTGGCGGTTTTTTTCGGCGCGGCGTATCGGGAGCATGGCACGACGAACTCAGCCCCGAACAGGTCGCCCGGATCGAGGCGGATCATGCGGCAATGATGATACGGTTGGGCTATGAGCTGTCCAACGCCGGTGAAGAAAGGATCGCAAGTTGATCGAGCGGAAGGGAGACTGGCTCAGCGCCCGAGTGGGCGACGAGATCATGATGATGAGCCCCGAGCACGGCAAATATATCGGCATGAACGAAGTCGGCGCGCGTATCTGGGAACTGATCGAGACACCGGCCGACATCGCAACCCTTTGTGCTGCGCTGGTGCGCGAGTTCGAGGTATCATCCGAGGATTGTGAAGCGGAAGTCGGCAGCTTCCTGGCGGAAATGGAGAAGCATGGCGCAGTCTCGCTCGGTAGCGCATAAGCTCCGCACCGCGCTTACGCTCGGGCCGCGGCGCCAGTTGCTCGTCGCCGAGGCGTCGGCGAGCATGCTTGCAGCGCGCCTGTCGCTGGCGATCTTCCCGTTCCGTCGCGTGGCCAGGGGCTTCGGCGCCTTTGTGCCACCAAGCGATCCGCGTGTCGCAGCACAGGCTATAGGCAGCAGTGCGGAACAGGCCCAGATGGCGAAGGAGGTTGGCTGGGCAGTGCGGACCAGTGCGCCGTGGATGCCGTTCAGATCGGTCTGCCTGCAACAGGCGATGGCCGCGCACGCCATGCTGCGGCGGCGTGGCATTGCCAGCGTCATGCATTTCGGCGCCGGCAAAAGCGACGCGAAGCCGATCGACGCGCATGCCTGGCTCGACGCGGCGGGCGTGAAGGTCACCGGCTATCCGGTCGCCCCGCATATGGCCGAATTGGGCTGCTTCGTCTAAGGTTGCCCTGCCCCACCGGAACGGTTGTTTTACGCCATGGTTACGAGCGCTACCGTGCTTGATTGTGCCGGGCGCTTGGGGCACTCAATCAACGTCACGCGGCGGGGGACGCCGGATCGAGCGGAGCAGGCAATGACGATTGTTACCACCGACAAGAAGGAATTGAGCGACTTCGAACCGCTGGTCGGAACCATGTTCGCTATCGTCGCCGAGGATCTGCCGCCACTGCCGATGCTGCTTGAGGAAGCGAAGGCGCTGAAACGCCACGCGCAGGATTTGCGTGCTCCATTCGACCTGATCTTTCGTGGCAGTGGAGAAGTCCTGCCGCAGGGCATGTATCAGTTCCGCCATGAGGTGACGGGCGATATGGCCATCTTCATCGTGCCCACCGCCAGGGATGCCGACGGTGTGCAATATTGCGCTACCTTCAGCTGATCGACGCCACACGCCGCCAATGGCTGCGATGATATAGTCTTCCTCTTCCTCCCCATCGCAAATGGGCAGGAAGAGGGATTTTCTCAGCTGTCGGCAGTGCCGGGCGGGGTTTGCGCGGCAGCTTCGTCCACGACCCACCGCATTTCGAGATAGACGTCCGTATCGTCGAACTCCCTGAACCCCAGGCGGCGATACCAGTCGAGCGCCGGATTGAACTTCTCGACAAAGATGTCGATGTCCTTGCCGCGTGCGCGGGCGGTTTCGATCAGTGCCTCGACAATCGCCGTCCCGACACCCTTGCCGCGCCATTCAGGCATCAGCACGATATCGATGATGCGGAACTGGCCGACTTCCTGGAGGTAGAAGCGCCCCGCAGGCAGGCCATTATGCTCGATCACGTCGAAGGACGTATCGGCATAATAGGTTCGGTAGTGGAGGCGCTGCAGCTCGAATTGCTGCGTGATGAACGTCCATTTCTGGTCGTCGCTCCAAGGGATGCGCGCCAACTCCTCTACGCGGGTCGTGGCGAAGAGCTGTATCAGGAAGACGGTATCGTCCTCCGCCTCCGGACGCAGGCTGTACCCCTGCGAAAGCAACGCCGCCGGCAACGTAAAGACCGGCGGCGCTTTGTCAGATGTCACCAAGAAGAGTCCTGATCAGTTGCGCGGCGGGAAAACACCCTGCAGCGCGATGCAGAAAGTCATCGCGAGATAGGGCTGCTGGTTGTTATGCGCCTGGCCGCCACCGGTGAGGCCGATCGCGGTCGGCGCCATGTTGACGAGTGTTCCGGGCGTTATCGGTGGAGCCGTATAGGCAAACGCAGGGCCGGAAGCCGACAGGAAGGCATTGTTCGCCGGCGTACCCACGATCTGCGCCTGATTCGACGGATTCGGCGCGGCGGCATTAAGGGTGTGATTATGCGTCGGCATTTCGTCGCTGGTTATCGTGACGGTCGTCGTGCCACTGATCTCGCCGAGGACATAGGGTGAAAGACCCGCCCCGTCGCCCGCACCCATCGGTGCGTAGCCGCTGAAATTCGGCAGCCCAAAATTGCTCGTACCGTTGCCGCCGTAGGTCGTGCCCAGGATTGAGAACAACGCGGTGTTCTGAGAGATCGGCAGGAGCTGACCCTGCGCCACGGCATAGTTGCGCGGTGCAAAGCTGAACCCAAAGATCCTGATCTCGCCAATGAATGGTGCTGTCACGGTCGCTCTCCGAATTAGTTACGGCTGGGGAAGACGCCTTCCAGCGCGATGATGAAGTTGATCACCAGTGCCGGCATCCGGTTTTCGTGCGGCTGATTGCCACCCACCGCGCTGATGCTATTGTTGTTCATGGCGCCCTGCTTGAGCGGGTTTGCGCCAGGGACGGCATAGAGTTCGGCCGTGCCGAGCAGCGTCGCCGGAAAGGACGTGTTGGTAGGCGCCGGCTGGTTTCCGACCGTCGTGGTCGCGGAAAGCGTATGGCTATGCGCCGGCATCTGCTGGATCGTCAGCGTCACCGACTCCGTCCCGCCCTTCTGACCGATGATATAGTTGGACAGGCCCGGTCCCTGGCCCTGGTTGATCGGCAACCGACCCTGGAGGTCCGGAAGGCCAAAAGTTTCCTGGCCGTCGCCGCCATAGGTGGTGCCGATCAAGGCATATAGGGCATCATTCTGCGAAATGGGCAGCAACTGGCCTTTGCAGAAAGCCCAGCCCCGCGGGTTGAAATTACCCGCAAACATTCTGATTTCGCCAAGAAAGGGATTGCTCATTCTATCCTCCGTGCCGTTCGGCGCTTCTCAAAACCTCAATTTCGCGACGGGAAGCGTCCCTGAAGCGCGATGGAGGCATTCAGCGCCAGATATGGCTGTAAATTCGGATGCGCCTGAGTATTTCCGGCGGGCTGAACCGATGCGGGATCGAGAATCACTGGCGTCCCATCCGGCGCATAGAAATCTTTAGTATCGGAAGTGTCTGCGCCGAAAGTACGCCCGATCGGGGGGCGATGCGTCGCCGTCATCGTCGTGCCGACCAGATTATGGTTGTGTAGCGGAATCTGGGTAGAAAGAAGCGTGACGTTCTCCTGACCGCTTATCTCGCCCAGCACATAGGTTCCGACCCCGCCATTGCTGCCGACACCGAGCGGCGTCCTTGATCGCAGATTGGGCAGCGAGAAGGTCTGCACGCCGTTCCCGCCATAAGTGGTGCCGAGGAGCGAGAAAAGCGCCTGGTTCTGCGCGATAGACAGAATCTGGCCGCTACAGGTCGCCCAGCCTCGCGGGGGGAAGTCGAATCCAAAGAACCTGATTTCGCCGATATATGGTTGCGTCATGGCAGCCCCTCACGCGTTCGTTCGGGAGGCGCAGCATCAGCAACACCAAGCCCCCCAAGTGTTGACGGCGATGGTTGTAACCGCGCGCTTCAAAGACTCAATAGCAAACAGCAGCCAAAGTCGGCTCAGTCTCCTTAAGTGCGAGACACGGTTACCAACTCTATGAAGAATAAGTGCTATTTATTCATCGAGAAAATAGCGGGCGTCTATATGGCACCGTATCGGACAAATGCGCCACCCGGATATGATCCACGCTGTTGCGCAGCATTTGGCGTTCTGCCATAAGGCAGGAGGAAAATGTTTCGGTGCAAAAGCGCCATGGGGGTATCGTTCGTCATGACGTCAATCACGCCTGCCATCAACCTTTCAGACGCCGCCACGGCTTCGGAGCCGCGCAAACCCTGGTCGACTCCGCGCGTCATCGTTTCGGTCGCGCAGAGCGCGGAGGCGCATGTCGCCGACAATCCGCCAGATGGCAGCACGACGTTCTTTGGCCCATACGGATCCTGATTTTCAGGCCATAGAGATTTTGTCGAAATGCGCCACGGCGCATTTCGCTGCACCAGCCCGCCCCCGGCCACCCAGCCAGGCTATCCTATGGGTCGCCGGGAGGGGAGCGGGTTGCTAACGGTGCTGAAATCGTTCAGCCGCGAATTTCCAAACAGCCTCTAGCTGACAACCGGGCCTGGCCCGGCCCCCTCTGCCGATCATCGATTGCTGGCGTCGAACCATGCGATGAAGCGCGCAAGCGCAAGCGTCCGGGCTGCGGTATAAATGGCCGCGTGTCCGGACTTTCGTGTCCCATCTGCTTCTGTCACCATCTTCTCGATCCGGTCCAGGTCGACATAGCGGGATAGCCGCCCGTCATGATCCAGCCGCCGCGCCTCGGCGAGCGCGCCGGGGACACTCTCCTTTGCCATTCGGAACATGTCCGGCTCCTCGGCGTCGTTGCCGGGACCACGCGCCAACAATCGGGCCGGCAGGATGTCAGCAAAGACATGGCGCGCCAGATGCCGTTCCAAGCCGTCCCGGAATTCGAGCGATTCGGGGATCGCCAGCCCAAGTTCCACCACGCGCTTGTCGTGAAAGGGTCGCGAGAAATCGAGGCCGTGCGCTGCTGCCAGGGTAGGGTGGGTCGGCTGCATCGCGGCCACCTTGCGCAGATGATGCAAGCTGAAGGCACCCCACCGATAATGAATCACGCGGCCATCGCGCAACCGGCGGGGGTCGATGGAGCCGTCCGCGAACATCGCCTCCGCGAATGCCGGATTGACCGGGCGGTTACGCCATACCGGCATCCGGTGCCGCAGGAGATGCCCCAGCAACGTCGCTCGCAGGGGCAGCAGGGCTGGCAGGACATCGTGGCGCAAGACCTGCTGCCAGGTGCGGCCTGTGCGCCGGACACGGAGGCGAAACTCCCGGGCGAACTCGCGAAGCCTGCCGCGGCGAAGGATCCGCCCGAGCAGCGCCTTGCCGTTCACGTTGACGGTATAGTCACCACCATGGCCGTCCAGCACGAGCCGGGCGCCGGTCGAGGCCGCAATCCGGAGCATGCCGCGCCGAACATAGGGCGTTCCGGCATTCTCGTCTGTCATTGCGAAGCTTGTCTCGAGATCGGTGAAGATCCCCTCCTCGCCCCTGATATAATAATGGATATCGAGAAACGGATAGGAACGGAAAGCCTCCACCGCCTCGCGAGCATTGCCAACCAGCCGGCGCTCGCCTTCGTCCAGGACCGAGGCAATGGCGGCGATGCGACGGCCGTGTGCGGCGACGATGGGACCGGCGACCGCGGCGATCGTACCGCTATCGACACCGCCGCTGAAGCACAGGGCGGGCGACCCCGCCAATCGGCGTACCCGGCATGCAATCGCCTCAGTCACCACGGCGCGATAGGCCTCGATATAATAGCGCTCGTCGCGGCCGATATGTTCCTGCGCGGCATGGGGTTCCCAATAGGTGCGTTTCGACACCACTCCACTTGCGTTCAGGTCCAGCACCATACCCCCGCCGAGCGTGCTGATCGCCTCATAGATCGTGCCGCCCGGATTGGGATCGAGCGGCACGAGTACCCGTTGGGCAATGCCCAGGTCGGAGAGGCGGCGGGGTACGCCCTCGACCGCCCAGAGCGCCTTCACCTCACTGGCAAAGGCGAAGAAACCATCGCCATGATGAAAATAGACGCCGCGCTGACCCATCGGGTCGCGCGCCATCAGCAACGCGCGCGATCGCGCGTCCCATATGGCGAAGACGAAATCGCCGAGCAGGTGATCGACGCAGTCCTCGCCCCAGTGGCGATACGCGGCCAGCAACACCTCGCTGTCGGACATGTCGCGGAGCGCATCCGCCTTTATGCCGACGCGCTCCGCCAACGCCTCTCGATTATCGAGGCGCAGGTCGGCGACGAGAGTCAGTTCCCCATCCTGAATGGGTTGCGCCTCCGACCAGTCCTCGCGATTGACGCGCAACAGGCAGTGCCCCAGTCCTGCCGCGCCGTCGATGGTCGTGCGCCGGCCGTCGGGGCCACGATGGGCCAGAATGGCGCCCATTCGATCGAGTTCGCGGGACGATAATGGCTGCCCGTCGAACCGGACGATGCCGAAGATCGCGCTCATTTTTCGCCGGCGCAGCGAAGCTCTTCGAGCCGGCGATAGGGCCCGTCCATATGGAGTGCCGCATTGGCGCGGAGCTTTTCGTTCGCGGCCTTCTGTTTCGCGTCGCTGTCGGGGGCGAACCGTTCGAGCGGCGCCTTGGCGTCGCGGCAGGCTGCGGCCGCCAGCGCTGTCCTGGCCTGCTCGTCGGGGAGGATGCCGAAATGCGGGAGGATGCGCGCCTCGACCGCATCCGGCAGCTCGGCATAATTGACCAACATGCCGCCGCCCAAGCCGAAATTCTCGATCACCGCCTCCGCGGTACGCCCAAGAGCGCGGGCGGCATAATCGTCAGGATGCATCTCGGCCGTTTTCTCGATGCCATAGGGTTCGAACGGCAGCGCGCCGGGGACAGTTTGCGCCCCGGCCATGCGTGCGTGGGACACGAGGATCTCGACCGGATCGCGATAAAGGAAAATCCAGGGAGTATCGGGGAAGGCCATCCGGAACAGCGGCAGCGCCAGCGTGTGCCAGCTGTCGAGCTTGACGACATAATGCCCCGCCCCGTTCAACCGGTCGCGGCCGAGCGCGCCGACGATCAGGCGCAGCAGGTCAACCCGTTGCTCGATCGGCACATCGGTCCGCGCCGCCGCAAGCTGAACGATCGAATCGATCGGCGGCGCTTCCGACACCACGACATTGCGCGCATCGGCCGCAAACATCTGCGACACCAGAGTCGAGCCGCAACGCGACTGGTGAAAGACGAAGCCCGTTGGAACGCGTAACGCTTCCCCCTCCGGCGCAGCGAGCGACTGGAGCGGCGTGCGGGGCCGGACGAGCCGGTTGAACGGAAGGCTACGCGCACGGCGAAGCGAATCCTCGAAGAAGGAATCCGACAGCGGGTGACCGGCGAAGTGAAGCCAGTCCACCGCGAGTGTGCCCATGCTCGGCACGATCGCGACCGGCAGCCAGTCGCCTTCCGGCGTCATGTGGCTGTTGATCGGTGCGCCGCTGAAACGCCAGGCGCCGATAGGATCGGGCTTTAAGCTGGCACGCGCTTCGTCCACCGTGACGACGATACCCAACCCGGCCGCCGCGGCGATGAGCGCGTCGATGAATGATTCCTGCTCCACGATCCCGCTCAGCCGCTGTTGCAAGGCGGGATCGGCCATCAAAAGGGCACGAAAGCGGTCGATCGGTGCGGCCGCGTCAAGAGCGCTGGTGTCTGTCATGAAGGACCGCGAACGACTTCTTTCCAACCGCCCCCGCGGCCGATAGGCTGATCCGGAAACGGGCATCGCGCCCGCACTGAATGGTTTGCCTATCATGCTAATAATGCAGAGCCAATCACCCTTGATCTTCGCTGACCGGGTACGCCTGCCCGTCACCTTCGACGGCGACCGGCTGGCCGAGGATTTGGCGCGGATCGGCGGTGCCACCTGGGTCGATCATTTCGTGAAGCAGAATTACGACGGCGACTGGAGCGTGCTGCCGCTTCGCTATGCCGCCGGCGCGACCCATCCGATCCTGCAGGCTTATTCGGACCCCTCTGTCACCGAATATGCCTGTAGCCCGCTGCTCGACATGGCGCCCACGATCCGCGCGGCGATCGACTGGTTCCAGTGCGACCTCCAGACGGTGCGGCTGATGCGCCTGACGCCCGGATCGATCATCAAGGAACATTTCGATTACGACCTCGCCGCCGAATGGGGCACGGCGCGGATTCATATCCCGATCACGACCAACCCGCAGGTCGAGTTCATGGTCAACCGGGTGCCCGTCGCGCTGGAGGCGGGCAGCGCTTGGTATCTGCGGCTGTCAGATCCGCACAGCGTCGCCAATCGCGGCACGACCGACCGGGTCCATCTGGTGGTAGACTGCGTCACCAACGAGTGGCTGACGAAACAGCTCGAAGCGGGTCGGTAAGCGCACTCAGCCGCGCCAGAGCGAGATGACGGCCAGGACAAAAGCGCCGATGGCGACCACCACCAGGGCCACGCGCTTCCAAGGCATACGCGCGGGCGCCTTTTCGAGCCGGCTGGCTCGGCCAGGTTGGTCGAGCGGCACTACGGTCGTCCCCGGGTTCAGCGCTTCAGTGAGCTGATAGAAGGTGATCGGCGTCACGAATTCGCAGCCGTAACCATTGGGTCCGCGCCGCGACACGACCGCCGCGTTGACCCGCGTGCCGGCGATGCCGATCCAGATTGTCGCTTCCGGATCCAGCGCCTCGGACGTCTCCATCCTGAAGCCGGTCATCGACAGATCGTAGATCAACACGTCGAGCGGCTGGCCATCGTGCGCCGCACGCAACGTCGCATCGACCAGCACGGTATGCCGGGTCGCCCCGCGCCGTTCGTCCGGATCGGAACGGTACACGCGCGCAATCTGGGCCATCGTCACTCCAACGCCAGAACAGGCGTCGGACCGTCGATGGTTTAGATTACCAAAGGCTTACCTTCGGACCCAGTAATAAACGGCCTGTCCCGTTATAGTTCGATCGACGCCGACAGCTTGCGGGCGCGCCGACTTCGCAGTGCTCCAGCCGCCATTCCCCGGGTTCAGGACTTCATCCGGCCCGGAGGAACACCCGGATCACGGCCTCAGCATGCGCCTCGATCTCGGCGTCGGCGTGAACGTCACGCCTGGCGACTGCCTTGATCTCGGGCGCGAGGAGATAGGGCATCTGGCAGGCGGCCGTCAGCATCAGCGAGAAGGTCAGCGGATCGACGTCGGGAAGGCTGCCCTGCCGCTGCAGCCGCTCGATGATCGGCCGGTACCAGCGATAGCCCGCGCCGATATAATGTTCGGCGGTCCAGGCGAGGCCAGGTCCTTCGAGGATCGATTGCTGGACCATCAGCCGCGCATGTTCGGGATGCCGCGCGCAATAACCGACATACCAGCGCACGAACGCCTTGAAGCCATCGAGGCCGCGCGGCTCGCCATCGGTCAGTCCGGCGGGCATCTCGCGCTCCATCCGATCGAACAGGAACGCGATCGTCCGGCGCCAGAGCTCTTCCTTGGTCTGGTAGATATGGCGGATCATGCCGTGCTGGACACCGGCGTCGGCCGCGATCTCGCGCAGCGACGCCCCTTCGAAGCCGCGGCGGGAAAAATGGTCGAGCGCACTCGCCAGGATCGCCTTGCCGGTATTCTGCAGCCGCTGCTGGCGGATCGAAGGTGATTCCGGTGCCCCGTCCGAAACCGGGTCCGATATTGGGCTCGATGCTGGTGCCGTCACGCCTTTCCCTCCGGGTCGCCGCCACCGTATCGGCAAGCCCGGCCAAGCGGAAGCGCCGGATCGGGGCCGGGCGATGCCCGACCCCGATCGTCATACTCAGGTCAGGGAATGTTGCTCGCCACGCCCTGCCAGTTGGTTGTCTCGGTGAAGATCTCGCCGCCCGACGCAAGGAATGCCTGGCGACCGTCAACAGCGCCCATCAGCTGCCACATCATCCAGGCGGTGGGATAGCCGAGATAGCCGTGCACGCCGTTGCTGCACGGAAAGGCAGCGCCGGCGCAGGTCGGGTTGCCCTGCGAGTCATTGTGCGCGGTGCCCTTGATCAGCCCCTTCGCCTTGAGCAGCGGCGCCGGGGTCGCGTTGTAATAGGCCGTCAGCGAGTTGAGCTGCCCGGGCGGAACGATCTGCGTGTCGGGCGAGATCAGCACGTCGGTCGATCCGCTGACGTAGAGGATCGATCCGCCCGTCGCCGCGGCGAGATCGCTCGTCAGCAGGCAATTGGATGCCGGGTTGCACCAGGACTGGCGCGGCAGATGGAAGGTCACGGCGGTGCGGATCGCCCCGCTCGATTTCAGCATCGCGTTGATCGCGCCCGACGCACCCTGCGAATGCCCCATCGCACCGATCTTCGTCGTGTCGAGCTTGCCGTAGAAGATGCTGCCGGTGTCAGTGTTGCGCGCCTTGATGTAATTGGCGCTGTCGATGATCGTCTGGCCCGTCCCGGTAGTCCCGTCTCGCGTCGCGATGACGACGAAGCCCCATGATGCCAGGTGGCGCAGCAGATAGGCATAGGTGGTCGCCGGGACCGGCGTCGTGCCCGATCCGTTCGCCCAGACGATGATCGGGTGATGGAACCCGTTGGCGCCGAGATTGGCCGGGTAGAAGATGTCGCAGGCATTGCCCTTGGAATCGCAGCCTGCGGGCGTGAAGCTCTGCGCGACGGTCCAGGCGCCATCGGCATAATATTTCTGTTCGATCGGCTTGGTCGGCAGATTCGGCCCAGCCGATGCCGGCGCAATCCACCATGCGGCACAGATGGCCGCCGCGACCGCTATCGCCTTTTTCATGACAATCCTCCTCCAGTCGTCGGCCTTTGCGCCGATCGGCCGGGAGGATTGCATGAGCAGAGGATAGTGGCAAGTTCGCTATCCATCGGGATAACGAACTTGCCACAGGGCACGACTTGCCGGATTACTTGCCGGTGGCGAGTGGCCCCACCTCCACTTTCGCCTGGGTATTGGCGAGCGGGCCCAGTTCGGCCGCGGCGCCCCGGGCGATCGCCGCCGTCTCGCTGCCACCCTGGAAGCAGGTGAAGTCGGGGCGCTCGCGCCACGACAACGGGCCGCACAGGCGCTTGCCCGCGGCGAGGGCCGCGTCGTGCACGATATTGATCGCGCGCTCATAATCGGGCGAGCCCTGCGCATAGCCGGTGAAGTTGCCCAGATCACCGCTGGCGGCGAACACCGCGGTGACGCCCGGCACCTTCGCGATCGCCGCCGCGTTCTTCAGGCCCTGCAGCGTTTCGATCATCAGGATCAGGACGATATTGTCATTGGCGGTCGCGCGGTAGCCGCCGGGCACTTTGCCCCACATGTCTGGCCCGAACGCCTGTCCGCCGCCGGCGCTGCGCTTGCCGAGCGGTGGCCAGAAAGCCCAGTCACGCGCCGCGATGGCTTCTTCCACGCTATCGATCGTCGGCACGACCAGCACCAGCGCGCCGGCATCGAGCGCATGCTGGATCTCGCGTTCGTCGGTGCCCGAGACACGGACGCCGGGCACCGCCTTGGCGCGGGGGCAGGCGGCCCACATCCGGGCGACCTCGTTCCAGTCACGCGTATTGTGCTGCATCTCCGTCCAGATGAAGTCGTATCCCGCATTCGCCATAGCGCAGTAGGTTTCGGGATCGGTCGCGCTGAACACGGTGCCACCGACGACCTTGCCCCCCTGCACCAGCTTCTGCATCACCGGATTCCATAACTTGGCATCTGCCGGCGCCTTGTAGTTAGGACCATATTTCCACGTCTTGTCGTCGAACGGGCCGGTGTTCACGGCGTTCGGCGGCGCTTTTTTCGCGGCACCGCTGTCCTGCCCGGCCGCAGCGGCCAGCGGGAATTTCAACTGCCCGGGATCGGCATTGTTGGCATAGGGATCCGCCGTCACCGGACGACTGGCCTGCTGGGCCATGCCCGCCGACGCCGCAAAGAACATTGCCGCGACCATGATCAATCGTTTCATTCAAGCATCCCCTGGTTATGATTGGAGCCCGGCGGGCGCGCGGACCATCGCGCACCTGCCGATTTCTGGGCGTGGCGGGGCCGGTCTTCGCGGTCTCTCACCACAATGGCGTGATCAGCGGGCGCCCGGCGAAATGGGCGTCCAGATTGTCGATCGTCAGTCGCCCCATCGCCGCGCGCGTCTCGACCGTGGCGCTGCCCTGGTGCGGCAGCAGCACGACATTCTCCAGAGCGAGCAGCGCCTCGGGCACATTCGGCTCATCGACGAACACATCGAGGCCGGCACTGCCGAGCCGCCCCTCGACCAGCGCCGCGGCCAGCGCCTCCTCGTCGATGACCGATCCGCGCGCGATATTGACGAGCATGCCGTCGGGCCCGAGCGCGTCGATCACCGCCTTGTCGACCAGCTTCGCGGTTTCCTTGCCGCCCGACGTCGCCACCACCAGGATGTCGACCGATGCGGCGAGGCTGAGCAGGTCCGGTGCGTAACGATAGGGCACGTTGGACCGCGGATTCCGGCTGAAATAAGCGATCTCGCCTGCAAAGGCCTCGGTCCGCCGGGCGATCGCGAGGCCGATCCGGCCGAGCCCGAAAATGCCGATCCGCCGCCCCGTGACCTTGCGCGTCAGCGGCGGGGTTCCGCTGCTGACCCAGTTCCCGTCCCGCACATAGCGGTCATGGGCCGCCACGCGCCGCGACGTCGCGAAGATCAGCGCGATGGCCAAATCCGCCACATCGTCCGTCAGCACATCGGGCGTGTTGGTCACCGCGACGCCAAGCGAGCGGGCATGCGCAACATCGGTCAGGTCATATCCGACCGCGCAGACGGCGACGATCTCCAGATCCGGCAACGCGTCCATCGTCGCCGCGTCCATCCCCTCGGTACTGCCGGTCACCGCCGCCCGGATACCGGGGCCCGGGACGGTGCGCAGATCGAAATGCTCGCCAAGCTGTTCGAGTCCCCATTTCTCGGGGTTGCGCACGAGCATGAGCACAGGCTGCTTGTCCGCCATCACGCCTTCTCCACCATTGCGGCCTGGCGGTCGGCGAGGCACTCGAGCGCGGTCACCATGGTGGAATGATCCCGGTGGCCTGCAGATGGCTCACCATGGGCTGGTCCGATTCCAGTCCCGACAAAACCGATCCGCATCTCTTCAAATCTCCACGAAAACACGTTTGGGCGCATCGAGCCAGGCGCTCGCCCAGCCAAGCCCCGCGACGGTCTCGCCGGCCGGGCGATATTCGCATCCGATCCAGCCCGAATAGCCAAGCGCATCGATCATCGGCAGGAGCCAGGCATAGTTGATCTCGCCGGTGCCGGGTTCGTGCCGGCCCGGATTGTCGGCGAGCTGGATGTGGGCGATCTGCCCTAGCAGCCGCTCGATGCTGCGGATGAGATCGCCCTCCATGATCTGCATGTGGTAGATGTCGTACTGGAAGCGGATGTTCGGGCGCCCTGCCCGTCCGATGATGTCCAGCGCCTTCGCACTGCGGTCGACGACATAACCGGGCATGTCGACCCTGCTGTTGATCGCCTCGACCAGGATGGTCACCTCATGGGGTGCAGCGGCATCGGCGGCATATTGCAGGTTGCCGATGAACGTCTCGACGCACGCGTCCAGATCGCGTGCGGCCGGCTTGATCCCGGCCATCAGATGGATCTGCCGGCAACCGAGCGCCACGGCGTAGTCGATCGCCCGGTCAATGCCTTCGCGGCACTCGGCGACCCGATCGGGATCGACGCCCGTGCCGCGATCTCCGGCGGTCCAGTCCCCGGCGGGCGTATTGAACAGGATCTGTTCCAGGCCATGCTCATCGAGCTCGGCGCGGATACGCGCTGCCGGCTCGTCATAGGGGAAGAGATATTCGACCCCCTTGAAGCCGGCCGCGGCGGCGGCGCCGAACCGCTCGAGAAAAGGCAGCTCCGGGAACATCATCGAAAGATTGGCGGCAAGCTTGATCATGAACGGACCTGTTTCCTGCGTTAATCGTGATACCCCGGCCCGGCGTCGTGCGCCGGTCGCGCGGTTTCGCGAAAGCTGATCGACCGCGCCGACCGGTCCTCGTTCAGGGCGATCACCAGATCGGCCCGCCCAGGCATCTCCTTCAGGATATGGCGCGTCAGCCGCTCATAATGCTGGACGAAGCGCGCGACCTGGGCGTCGTCCATCACCCCCGGTGCGCGTGCGCCCACACGATCTCGCAGCGCGTGCTCCTGCTGCAAGCGCCAGTTCCGGACGATCTCGAAGCCGGGGGCCGCCAGCAGGGTGAGGAAATCGATGCGAGAAAAGAGCCGCTGATAGTCGCCGGCCAGGGCGGCGTTGACATAGCGACGCCAAACCCCCTGCGAATCCTCGTCCCGCTCGAGTTCATTGACCGGATTTTCGAGCGCCCCCGGCGCCTCCGGCAGCGCGCCGACGCACCAGCCTTCCAGGATCAGCACCTGGGTACCGATATCGGCGATGTCCCAGCGCGCCGGCTCCGCCCGGTCGTCACGCGATTTGTCGAAACGGGGCAGCGTTGCGGATCCGCCGAGTTCCAACGCGGCAAGGGCGGCAAAGCCGAGCCCCAGGTCGTGCGTGCCTGGTACCCCGCGCACGCGGAGCAGGGGGTGGACCTCTATCGCCAGTGCCTCGCGTTCGGCCTTTGTCAGATAAAGGTCGTCGATCGACAGCGTGACGGTCTTCACCCCGGCGGTGTTCAGACGCGTTTCGAGCGCCTCCGATAGAGTCGTTTTACCGCTGCCCTGCGCGCCGCACAGGCCAAGGACAAAAGGCCGGCGCGTGGTCAAGAGTATGCGCGCAAGGACGGCGCGCTCCACCGCGTCGAGCGCCGGCCAGTCGGACTCGCCCGTCGCAGCGCTACCCGGCGGGGAAGCGCGTGCGGTCAGGGCCGGATCAGGTGCCGGATCGTTCATGGCACCAGCAAGGTGAACGGCCAGACATAGGCCATGAGCATCACGACAACGCCCACCAGCATGCCCAGCACGATGCTGTGCAGGAACACATAGCGCAGAATACGGCCTTCCTGTCCGAACCACTGGGTTGCGGTGGAGGCGACGACGATGCTCTGCGCATCGATCATCTTGCCCATCACGCCGCCGGTACTGTTGGCGGCCGCCATCAGCACGGGCGAAAGGCCCAACTGCTCGGCCGTGATCTTCTGGAGGCCGCCGAACAGGACGTTCGCCGCCGTGTCGGATCCGGTCACCGCCACCCCGAGCCAGCCGAGCATCGAACCGAAGAAGGGATAGAGCATGCCCGTCGCGGCGAAGGCGAGGCCCATGGTCGCATCCACGCCGGAGAAACGGGTCAGGTAGCCGAGCGCGAACATCGCCGCGATCGTCAGGAGCGACGGTACGACCGACCGGAAGGCCCGCCCATAGGTGGCAGCGATCTCCAGCGGCTTCGCCCCGAGCACCAGCCCCGAGATCAGGCCGGCAAGCAGGATCGCCGTGCCCGAGGCGGAGAGCAGATTGAGATTATAGACCGCCGGCTCGACCACTGCCTTCGCCACCACCGGCGGGACGCGCTGGACGACACCGTCCAGCCCGCCGAACACGATCGCCGGGCGGAAGATGCCGTCGAGAAAGGCCTTGGTCGCAGGAAGCCCCCAGAGGAACACGAGCACGGTGAGGATCAGCCAGGGTGTCCACGCCTTGCGCAACTGGGCGCCGGTGGCATGCACCGGCGCAGCGGTGCCCGTACCGGGATTGACGCCCTCCATCGCGATAGCACTCCCGCCCGGCGCCGTATGGACGACCTCCGGCGCGCGTTCGTCGCCGCGCGTCAGACGCGCCTCATTGACGTGCATGATGCGCTTGGGCCGCCAGAAACGGAGGAAGGTGACCAGCGAGATGATCGAGACGATGCCTGACACGACGGCGGTCAGCCACGGACCATGGAGGTTCGACACCAGAAGCTGCGTGATCGCGAAGCTCAGCCCCGCCACCAGCACGGCCGGCGCGACTTCGAGCGTGCGCCGCCAGCCGCAATAGGCCCAGAGCAACCAGAACGGGACAAGGATGGCGAAGGGGAACATCTGGCGGCCGACCATCGCCGACAGCTGGTCGAGCGGCAGGCCGGTCGATACGCCGAGCACGACGATCGGCGTGCCGAGCGCCCCGAACGCCACCGGCGCGGTGTTCGCGATCAGCGAGAGGCCGGATGCCTGAAGGCGCGTAAAGCCGAGGCCGATCAGCATCGCTCCGGTCACCGCGACCGGCGACCCGAAGCCCGCCGCGCCTTCGAAAAAGGCGCCGAAGCAGAAGGCGATCAGCAAGAGCTGGAGGCGGCTGTCGTCGGTCACCCGCGCGATGGAATCGCGCAAGATGTCGAACTGGCCGCGCTCATTGGTGAGCTTGTACAGGAAGATGATGTTCAGGATGATCCAGCCGATCGGCAACAACCCATAAGCCGCGCCGTACAACGCCGCCCATCCGGCAAGGTCCACCGGCATGTGGAACCCGAAAATCGCGATCACCAGCGCCGTTCCCAGCCCCGCGAGCGCGGCGATATGCGCCCGCATCTTGAAGATGCCGATTCCGCTGAGCAAGACCAGTACCGGCAGCGCCGATACCAGTGCCGAGAGCATTGGAGAACCGAAAGGATCGTAGTTTTGCGACCAGGTCATCAGAGCCCCTTTTTCTTACTTCAACGACTGCAAGCCTTCACAAGGTACTGAGGATCATCGAAGCTTTATCGACGCAATGGCATTGTTGAAATTCTCTGCATCCCGCGAAACGCGAGGCCGCCGACACGATGTACGGCCGATTTTCAGGGGGGGAGTCACATCATCCATGCGAGCGCCTTGCCGCTACGGCCGGATCGCGCGCGCAGGGGCCCGGCAACACATCAGATTGCTAGGCCCGGCGGTGTCGCGGAGAATGATCGAAGTGGTAAAGACGGTGGAGGAGCGGCGAGGACGCGTGCAGAAGTCCGCCCATGCGCGACGATGCCCCCTGAGCGTGCCACATTCTTCTCCGCCAACTGATCCCGCTCGTATCGGCGGGGCGTCCTGACAGTTGGTGCAAGGGCGCGGGGAGCCGGTCAACCGCACCAAAACAACGTGATACTCATATACTGAGAACGCGCATGATTTGGCCGTCCGATTTTCACGGTCTGCTCGGGTTGTCCCGTAAATCTCGGGAATATGACGTTACCCGCCGGATGAGACAGCCGGACAAAAAGTGGGTCATTATTTTGACGTCGAAGTCTTCAGACGGCCGCCGTGAGCCGGACGTCCGGTCCGGACACCGACGCCGTCAGAGAACCGTCCTGACCTTCCACAATTCCGGGAACAACACCGTGTCCAGCATACGCCTGAGATAGGATACCCCGCCGGTACCCCCGGTGCCCGGCTTCAGGCCGATGATGCGTTCCACCGTCGTGACGTGGTTGAAGCGCCAGCGGCGGAAATAATCTTCCAGATCGACCAGTTTCTCGGCCAGCTCGTACAGCGCCCAATGCTTCTCCGGCGCGCGGTAGATGGCGGCCCAGCTCGCCAGCACTTCGTCATTCTCGGCCCGCGAGGTGCGCCAGTCGGCGCGCTCCGCATCGGCCCCGATGTCGAAGCCGTTCCGGGCGAGCAGCTGCAGCGTCTCGTCATACAGGCCCGGCGCGGCAAGAATGGTTTCGAGCAGGGCTGTCGTGTCTTCCCGGTGCGCATGCGGCTTGAGCATCGCCAGGTTGCGGTTGCCGAGCAGGAATTCGATCGCCCGATACTGGTGCGACTGGAAACCGGAGGACTGGCCGAGTGAATCGCGGAAGCTGGTATATTCGCTCGGCGTCATCGTGCGCAGTACGTCCCAGGCGCCGTTGAGCTGCTCGAAGATGCGCGACACGCGGGCGAGCATCTTGAACGCCGGCTGCAGCCGGTCGCCACGGATCGCGGCGATGGCAGAACTCAGTTCGTGAATCGCAAGCTTCAGCCACAATTCGGACGTCTGATGCTGGATGATGAACAGCATCTCGTCATGGGCATCGGACAGTGGCGATTGCGCCTTGAGAATATCGCCGAGCCGAAGATAGTCGCCATAGGACATCCGCCCGTCGAACGACATCTGCGCGCCTTCGACCGACGGATCATAGGGGCAGTCACTCATGTCACGAGTCCTCTGGTACGATAGGCGGGCGTGTCCCACAGCCTGGCATCCATCACCTCCTGCATGATGTCGACCGCAGCGACGATGTCGTCTTCGCCGATATATAGCGGGGTCAGGCCGAAGCGCAGGATGTCGGGCGCGCGGAAATCGCCGATCACGCCATGCGCGATCAGCGCCTGCATGATCGCATACCCCTCGGGATGGCTGAACGACACCTGGCTGCCGCGCACCGCGCCGTCGCGCGGCGAGGCAAGCGACAGATCGGGGCAGCGGCGCTCGACCTCGGCGATGAACCGGTCGGCCAGGGCGAGCGAGGCGCGGCGCACATCGGCCAGGTCGACACCGTCCCAGACATCCAGCGCGGCATCGAGCGCGGCGAGCGCGAGGATCGGCGGCGTGCCGACCCGCATCCGTTCGATCCCGGTGCCCGGGCGATAGGACAGGTCGAACGCGAACGGCGCCTCATGGCCCATCCAGCCCGACAGCGCCGGCCGGACGCGGTCGGCCAGGCGCGGCGCGACATAGATGAAGGCGGGTGCCCCTGGCCCGCCGTTCAGATATTTATAGGTGCACCCAACGGCGAAGTCGGCATCGGCCGCCGCCAGATCGACCGGCAGCGCGCCTGCCGAATGCGCGAGGTCCCAGATGACGATCGTGCCGGCTGCGTGCGCCTTGCGGATCAGGGCTGGCATGTCGTGGCGGCGCCCGGTGCGATAATCCACTTCGGTCAGCATCAACACGGCGACGGTCTCGTCGATCGCTCCCTCGACTTCCTCAGGCGCCACGACCTTGAGCATATGATCGCGCCCGAGCGACGCGAGCAGCCCCTCCGCCATGTAGAGATCGGTGGGGAAGTTGCCGCTGTCCGACAGGACGATTTGCCGTTCCGGGTTGAGATCGAGCGCCGAGGCGAGCGCCTGATAGACCTTCAGCGACAGCGTATCCCCCATGACCACGCTGCCCGGCTCGGCACCGATCAGCCGACCGACCCGATCGCCCACGCGGCGCGGCATGGTCATCCAGCCCGACTCGTTCCAGGCGCGGATCAGTTGGTCGCCCCATTCGGCGTTGACCGCCGCGGACAGCCGGGGCTCGACCGCGCGCGGCAGGGGGCCAAGCGAATTGCCGTCCAGATAGATCACCCCCGTGGGCAAGTGGAACAGGGCGCGGGTCGCTGCGAAATCGGTCAAGGCCATGTCTCCACGGAGGGGCATTGGGGTCAGGTGTGGATCAGCCGGGTTCCGGCGGCGTCAGCAACGAGGCAGGTCAGCCGGCCCGACTGATAGGCCCCCGTATCGATACCGATGCGATTGGGCCTGAACTCGGGCTCGGCCACGATAACATGGCCATGGACGACCCGGAACGGCCAGGCGGTATCGGCGCTCAGGAAAGGCTCGCGGATCCACATCAGATCGTGCGTCGACTGGCTGTGAACCGGCATGTTGGGGTCGAGGCCGGCATGGACGAAGAAATAGTCGCGCCACACGAACGCCAGGCGCAACCGGTCGAGGAAGGTCCGGTGACGTTCCGGCAAGGCCCGGTCGAGCGCATCGCGGAGCGACCACCAGCCGGCCTCGTCGGGCTCGGCCGGCACTGCGATGCCATAGCTTTCCAGCGCTTCCCGGCCCCCGAACTTTGCCCAGCCGGGCCCATGCCGGACCGGATCGACAAGGAAGTCGATCATGCGATCCTCATGATTGCCCTTGAGGAAGATGCGGTGGACACCCTCCATCCCCGGCCGGGCCAGATGATCAATGACCTGCGCCGAGGAAGGGCCGCGATCGATATAGTCGCCGAGATAGCAGATCGCCGGCCCCACCGGCCGGACGTCGGCAATATCGGCCGCGATCAGCCGCTCCATATCCGTCAGCAGGTCGAGCCGGCCATGGATGTCGCCCACGGCATAGACGATGGTCGTGTCAGCCGCCTCGGGACTGTCAATCTCGCGAACGTCGATCATGACCATCGCCATCACCCTCCGCCATGGCCAAATTGCGGCCCGATGAGGATACAGACCCTAACCGGCCCTATCGCCCGCGCCGTCATGATGACCGCGCCAGTTAAGGATATGGGCAAGCCCGATCATCAGGCTGCCGGTCACGGTCAGCATCGTGGCGACCGTCTCTGAATCGAGAAAGACCAGTCCCAAGGCGAGGAAGGACATCCCTGCCACGCCCGATGACAGAGCCCATCGACTCCCGCTCTGCGCCATGCCGCGCCACAGCGCAAAACCGCTGACCGGCAGCACCAGGGCGATCAGCACGGCATGAACAATGCCGTTGGGGGGCAAGGCGAAGGCGATCGCCGGCAGCAGCAGGATGAGGATCGGCAGGCCGATACAATGGACCAGGCAGATGCCGGAAAGGACAATGCCGACCTGATCGAGCCGGGACGGCGCGACGGGACGATCATGCTGCATCAGAAGCTCTTCCGTATCCCGGCGAACACACCACGCCGGGCGCCATATTGCGGCGCCCCGACCCCGACGCCGGAGCCGTCGCGGATCAGATAGCTCTTGTCGAAAATGTTGGTGACATCCAGCCTGACCGAGAGCCCCTTGAGCACGCCCGGCCCGTCCAGATTCTGCGCGATGCCGAAATTCGCGGTGACATAGGAAGGCAGCTTGCCGCCATTGGGCACGATGCCCGCAGGATCGTCGGCGCGCAGGCCGTCGCCATAGAGGAAATCGACCGTGGGGACGAGCGTGCCTATCCCGTCATGGATGGTGACGCTGCCGCCGCCCGACGCGGTCCAGCGCTGCGAATGGTCGGTGAAGATGCTGTGGGTTGCGATGTACGCGAGTTCGTCGGGCGCAAAGAAATACTGGCTGGAGACGATGTCCCTGCCCTTCTCCTCGCCGCGCGCGACATTGGCGTAGAGATCGACCGCGCGGTGCGTGTAGTTGGCGCTCAGCTCGACGCCCCAGGCATAGCCCTTGGCATAGTTGAACGGCGACAACACGAGCGACGGACCGAACTGCCCCTCGTCGAGCAGGTTGCGCTTGATCTTGTAATAGGCGTCGAGCCCGACCTTGAACCCGGGCAGGACCACCTGCTGTACGCCGCCGTCGAAATAATGCTCGCGCTCGGCCCGCACCGGATCGGCGGTGGTGATCTCGGTCGCCTTGGTCGTGCCCGCGAACAGCGCAAGCGTCGGCGATGCGATCAGCTCCTGCGGCGGCGGGGTGAAGTTGCGCGCATAGCCGATATGGAAGGTCGTGCCCTCGGCCGGCTTCCACACCATGTTGACCCGCGGGCTGACCTGCTGCTCGTTGGTATAGGCGCGCACCGCGTCGAAGCGGGCGCCGTAGTTGAGGGTCAGGGTCGGGGTCAGCGACCATTCGTCCTGCAGATACACGCCGTAGAGCTGGCCGTTGCGACCGCCGCTATCGGCGATGGTGAGCGGGGCCTGCGAGGTCTGGTTGCCGTCGTCATCGACCGAGAATACCCGCGAGATCACCGAGGAACGGGTGCGCTCGTTCTGGAAGAACAGGCCGAAGCGCAGCATATGGCTGTCGGACAGCTTGTAGCTGCCATCGGCCTGAACGCCCGCGGTCAGGCTGGAGAGCCGGGAATTGTCGGCGGCACCGGCCAGGATGAGATCGCCGCCCTGCGGATCGGGCGTGAAGCGGGTCTGCGAATAGCGGATGAAGGGCGCGACCTGGAGATTGAAGGCGCCGCCGGCATATTGATAGGCCAGCACGCCGTAATGGGTGATCTCGCGCTGGTTCTGATCAAGCGTCGCCGAATCGAAATCCGACTTGCCGTTGAGATTCCAATTCAGGCCGCCGGGGCCCTGCCCGCCCTGCCCCGGATTGTTCGGGATCTGGAAATGACCGATCGAGGTGCCGCCGAACGCGGTGATGCGGCTCGTGTCGGACAGGATGTCGGACACATAGCCGAAGAGGCGATATTGGCGGGTATGGTCGTGGATCGCGTCGCGCGTGTTGATCGGGTTCTCGACGCCCAGGTCGTTCTCCTGATAGCTGCCCGAGACGAAATAGTTCAGATTGCCGCTCGCCCCATGGAGCGAGGCGCTGGGCAGCAAAGTGCCACGGCTGCCGCCGTAGAAGCCGACATCGCCGCCATTGTCGAACGCGCCCGACTGAGTCTTCAGGCTGACCACGCCCGAGGTGCGATAGCCATATTGCGCGGGCAAGGTGCCGGTGATGAGGTCGATCGAGTCGGCGATGCGCGGGTCGAAGGTCGATCCGAAGCCCGAAATGCTTTCCGGCACGATCACGCCGTTCAGCCTGTATTGAAGATTGGCGTGCTCATTGCGGACATGGATCGCGCCGTAACTGTCGAGGGTGACGCCCGGAGCATGGACCAAGACCTGGACGAGACTGCGGTCGACGCCGCCCGGCTGCTTCTGGAGCAGCTCGCGGTCGAGGCTGTAGTCGCTCGCGCCGAGCGCGGGCAGGATGGCGTCGCGCGCGGCGTCGAGTTTCTGCGCGGTGACGACGATGTCCTTGGGGGTGGACTCGGATACGGGGCCAGCATCGTCGGTCGCCAGAGCCGGGCTCGCCATCAAGAGTCCGAAGCTGCAGCCAGCGAGTAATACCGAACGTCTCATCGTGATCCCTTCCACCGTCATGGGGCCAGCCTGGGCCGGCGGGGAGCCCGATAGAACCGAAATGCAATGATACATCATAACATTTTTGTCATGATCGAACGCGAGCGGTGAAACGGTGGAATCAGGCGACGGACCGAGGCAGGGATCCGCGAAGTGCCGCCAGCGGCGGCGAGCCGGCATGCCCCCCTAACTCCGTTACAAAAAAATTGCACCGGGCGGATGGCGAAATCCGGTATCAGCGGCCCCTCACCTGGGGGAGCGTCGATCGTCACTATGCTCCATTGCGCAGAGTGCCGCGTGAACAGGGCATCGCGCCCTGGTGAGGATTGATGTGATGTCGAGGTCGCGCCGCCTGTTTCTCCTGATAGCGGCCTCTTCCGCGGCACTGCTTTCCGCGCCGGTGCCGGGCCAGATCGCCGCCAGGACCAGTCCGGCGGCTACCGTCCAGCCTTCCCAGCCCTGGCCGCAGGCGGCCAGCGACCTGCCGGCCGATCCCGATGTCCGCACCGGCACCCTGCCCAACGGCATGCGCTACGCGATCATGAAGAACGCCACGCCGCCGGGCCAGGCGTCGCTGCGCCTGCGCATCGACGCCGGATCGCTGATGGAGAAGGACGACCAGCGCGGCCTCGCCCATTTCACGGAGCATATGGCGTTCAACGGCACCACCAACATCCCGAAGAACGACCTGATCAGCATCCTCGAGCGGCTCGGCCTGGCGTTCGGCGCCGATCTCAACGCGGCGACCGGCTTCGACCAGACCTTCTACCAGCTCGAGTTGCCCCGCACCAATGACGAGACGGTCGACACCGCGCTGCACGTGATGCGCGAGCAGGTGTCCGAAGCGACGATGGACCCCAAGGCTATCGACGACGAGCGCGGCGTGATCGCGGGCGAGGAGCGGCTGCGCAACGCGCCGGGGCTGCGCGTGGCGCAAAAGCAGATGGCCATCCTCGCCAAGGGACAGAAGCTCGCCACCCGCTTCCCGATCGGCGACCTGAAGATCATCGATACCGCCCCGCGCGAGCGCTTCGTCGATTTCTACGACAGCTATTATCGCCCCAGCCGCGCGACGATGATCGCGGTCGGCGATTTCGATGTCGATCTGATCGAAACGAAGATCAGGAAGACCTTCGCCGACTGGCAGCCCAGGGCTGCCGACGGCCCCGATCCCGATCTCGGCACCGTCGCCGCCCATGGGCAGGAAACCCATATCATCGTCGAGGCCGGCGTGCCTTCGACCGTTTCGGTGACCTGGATCCGGAAGCCGGATCGTCGGCCCGACACCGTCGCGAAGCGCCGCCAGGACCTGATCGACTATCTCGGCCTGGCGGTGCTCAATCGACGCCTGTCCGAGCTGTCGCGCACGGAGAACGCGCCGCTTCTGTCCGGCAACGCCTCCGACACGACCATGCTGCGCAGCGTCAACGTCACCTCCGTCTCGGCGCGCTTCGTCCAGGGCAAGTGGAAGCCGGCGCTCGAGGCGATCGACCAGGAGCAGCGCCGCATCGTCCAATATGGCATATCCGACGCCGAGCTTCAGCGCGAAGTGAACGGTTTCCGCACCGCCCTGGAGAATGCGGTCAAGGGCGCCGCGACGCGCCAGACCCGCGGCCTGGCGGCCAGCCTGGTGAGCGCGGTCAACGAGCGTCAGGTGTTCACCACGCCCCGGACCGACCTCGCCGGTTTCGAGGCGGTCGTCAAAAGGCTGACCGCAGCGCAGGTCAATGCGGCGATCAAGCCGCTCTTTGCCGGCGGCGGCCCGCTGACCGAGGTCGTTTCGCCAGTCGAGATAGAGGGTGGAGAAAAGGCGGTCGCCACCGCCATGCACCTTTCGCGCGCCGTGGCCGTCGCCCCGCCCGCGGCATCGGCCAGGATGCCCTGGCCCTATACCGACTTCGGCAAGCCCGGCACGGTCAGGGAACGCCATGAAATCGCCGAACTGGGCGCCACGGTCGTCACCTTCGACAACGGCGTGGTGCTGACGGTGAAGCCGACCAGCTTCAGCAAGAATGCGGTGTCGATCAACCTGCTGACCGGCACCGGCGAGCAGAATTTCTCGCCCGACACACTCGATCCCCGCGCCAGCATGATCGGCGACCTGCAATCGGGCGGCCTGGGCAAGATGACGCTTGACCAGATAAGCCGGTCGCTCAACGGCCATATGGTCGGGACCTCGCTCGACACGCTCGGCGACCGGTTCCTGCTCAGCGGCGGCACCCGGCGCGAGGACCTGCAATTGCAGATGCAGCTGATGGCCGCTTTCCTGACCGACCCGGCCTATCGCAGCCAGCCGTTCGAGCAGGCCAAGGCGAACTATCCGGCCGCCTACAAGGCGATGCTCGCGATGCCGGGCGGCGCCTTCGCCGTGCAGGCCAGGGACCTGCTCGCCGGCGGCGACAAGCGCACCGCGATGGTGCCGCCCGAGACGATGGCGTCCTGGTCGATGGACGCGACGCGGCCGGGCCTCAGGGCGCTGCTGTCGGTCGGTCCGATCCACATCACCATGGTCGGCGACACGACGGTGGACGAGGCGATCACCGTCACCGCCAGCACCTTCGGCGCGATGCCGCCACGCCCTGCCGCTCCGGCGCCCGTGCCCGGCGCCGACCAAAGGCGTTTCCCGGCGCCGACGCCGGCGCCGCTGCGCTTCATGCACAAGGGCCTGGCGGAACAGGGGCTCGGCGTCATCGTCTGGCCGGGGCCGGACGCGGTGAGCGACCGGGGCGAGGCGCGCCGGGTGGCGATGCTCACCGCGGTGCTCAGGCTGCGCGTGCTCGACGAGATCCGCGAGAAGCAGGCGCTGGCCTATTCGCCCGTCACCTCATCCAATTATTCGGACACCTACAAGGATTATGGCGCCATCTCGGTCCAGGCCCAGACCGCGCCGGAAAAGCTGCCCGCCTTCTTCACCGCGATGGATGCCATCATCAGAAGCCTGCGCGACACGCAGATCAGCGAGGACGAGCTTAAGCGCGCCCGCGAGCCGCTGGTCGAATCCGCCAGGCGCGGCCCGAACACGAACGGCTGGTGGCTGAACCAGCTCACCTATATCGTCGACCGGCCCTATTACATCCCGCAGACGCTCACGTTCATCCCGCAGATCGAGGCGCTCACACCCGCCGACATTCAGGCGCTGGCACGGAAATATCTGCGGCCCGAGGCTGCCTGGAAAGCCGAGGTCCTGCCCGAGGCAACGGCCAGCGGCCAGACGGTCGCCGAGGCGAAGTGAGATGGATCGTGCGGCCAGCGCGGGCCGATAAGGCAGTGCGATGGGTTTGCGACGAATCGCGGAACAATCGCGAATCGACGACGTTGTCAGTCGAGATGTGCAGAAATCACGACGAAATGCACATCTCTACGATGTCCGACTGGTTGGATAACGGAGACTGACAATGAACGGCACGATCTATTTCAGAGCCGATCACGAGCTGGTCGGCAGAGTCCTGGCAGAGAAGATGCGCCTGCGCGCCGAACAGCGCGGCATCGGCGACAGCTTCCGCGTCGTCCGCCCCCGGCGGCACGGCGCCGCCGCCTGACGCAGCCGTCGAAGCTTTATCAGGCTGTTGAGAAAACCTTCGTCATTCCCGCGCAGGCGGGAATCCATAAGCTTGGCGCTCTGGTATCGCACTGAAACGCAATGGGCTATGGATCCCCGCCTGCGCGGGGATGACGATTGAGGTCAGTCCGAACGGGGAGAGGTACATTCCCGGTTTTGCCGCAGCTGCGTTTGCAGCGCTGGTCTTGTGCCTCAGATCCTGGCCGCAAAGAGCATTCGGCCCGGGCCGAGCCGGTCGAACACATAATCGATCTGCTCCGCGCCAAACACGAAACACCCGTCGCTCCGGCCGAGCACCGGCTGGGCCAGGAGCATTTCGGGGCTGGCATACCAGGCGCTGTGGATGACGATCGCGCGCCCTTCCGCATTGCTGTTGGTCGGATCGAGCCCGATCAGCCGCTGCGACGCGCCGTGATCGCCGACATAATAGTCGGAGGTGAGGAACGCCCCCTCCGACGAGCAAAGCGATCCTTCCTCATTCGAGAAGCGCTGCACCCAACCGCTATGGTCCGGGTCGGAGCCTTTGCCATGTGCCACCAGGAAACTCGTCGTGGCGCCGTTGCGCGTGTCCACCAGATAGAAGCGCGGTTGCGACGATGGCGCGCCGAAATCGGCGATGGCGATGCGGTCGGCGAACTCGATCCGGTCGCGATGCCGGTCGAGCGCGACCAGCGCCTGGCCATATAGCGCCGGCGGCACACGGCGCGGCGCGGCGATCGGGGGAAATTCGTCGGCCGCCACGGCCTGGCTACCAAACAGGTCGGGCAAGAAGAGCGACGCGGCCAGGGCGCCGGCGGCAGCTGCGCCCATTCCCAGCATCGTGCGCCGCGACGGCGCTTCTTCACCCCATTGAGCCGGGATCCGAGACTGGTTCGCTGCCTTCACCGGAAAACCAGGTCCTTTGGACGCTATGTCCGTGTTCATCGTGACTAGATCGCCCGGCGCGCAGCCGGAAGTCTATAGGAATCTGCGTCGAGGCACATGGCGTTCACCCCGGCAACGATCCGGCCGTGCCGCCAGCGAAACATAATCGCCACGCCTATGACCCTGTATTGCAACAAAATTCTTTTGTCCGAAAGGCGATCCTTCTTCCGTCTTTCATTCCGGAGGCATCCGTCAGTCCGGATGGAACATCCGGATCGCACGGACAACGCCTTCCGCAACCACGGGAGCTATCACCATGATACAATTTCTGCGTTCATTCATGACACTTGCGATTGGCATCATGCTCATGGCGTCGGGCCCGGCCTGGGCCGGCGATCCCCCGCCCAAGCTCGCCGGGGCTGCGGACGCGATGTCGTCGCGCTTCGTTCCCTATTTCGATTTCGACACAGACGGATGCTATCCTTCCGTTGCAATCGGCCGCAACGGCGCCCTGAACCCGGGGGAAGATCGCAACGGAACGCCGCAGGGCCGCTGCCGCGATGAATCGGATCTGGACAATTCCAACACCTATGCCCGGACCGTGTGCAAGCTCGGCGGCGGATCCTGGGGCAACCGCGTTTATTGCGGCACCGTCTATTCGCTCTATTTCCAGAAGGATCAGGTCCTGCCGCTGAGCGCCTGTGACGGGTGCGACGCCGCCGGGCATCGCCATGACGTCGAGAATGTCGTCGTCTGGACGATCAGCCAGAACGACAACAACTGGGACATCGACAACAAGGTGATCACCGACGTCGCGGTGAGCCAGCATCATGGCTATCAGCTGCTCGCCGGCAACAACACCGCCGTCCGCTATATGGATTCCACGCGGCGCAACGTGAAGATCGTCTATCACAAGGACGGTGGCAGCACGCACGTCCTCCGCTTCGCGAACAGCGGCGACGATGCGATCGAGAACCACAAGGGCGTCTGGTGGAGCCCGACGCTGGTCCAGTGGGAAATGATGTACGGCGACGGCGCGATCAACAATGCGGCCCTGCGTGCCCTTTTCAACAACGACAATTGGGGCGCCGCCTTCCACTTCAACGACAACCGCGTCTGCGCGACCCTGAGCGCGTCGAAGCCGGCAAGCTTCCCGACGATCTGCTGATCCCGGTCGGCGTGGGGGCCGATACCGCCGCGCAGGGTGCGGCGGTATCGGCACCGGTGCCGTCGCGGCACTGGAGCAAAAATCCGCCGGGAGTGGGCTGTCCCATCGCGGCAAATTTTGGGTACTCGATTCCGGAAGAAAGTTGCGGCACTATTAACCAAGAAGTTACCACGCCCGGACGCTGGCGATGGACGAAACGAGGGTGCGCATGGTCCTGTCCCGGAACCCGATCTGGTCCCTTGCCGCCGCTCTCCTCTTCGCCGGGACCGCGACGCCGGCGCTTGCGGGTGAAGGCGCCGCCTTCACGCCCGACACCGCCGCGACGCTCGAGCCCGGCCAGTATCTCTGGCGTGACACCGGCGGCACGGGCAATATCCGCATCCTCGTCAACATCCCGCTGCAACGCGCCTATGTCTATCGCGGCGAGACGCTGATCGCGCTTTCCCCCATCTCGACCGGCGCGTCCGGCTATGACACGCCGGTCGGCGCGTTCACCGTGCTGGAGAAGGATGCGGACCACCGTTCCAACATCTATTCCAACGCGCCCATGCCGTTCATGCTGCGGCTGACCTGGGGCGGCATCGCGATCCATGCCGGCATGAACCCCGGCTATCCCGCTTCCCATGGCTGCGTGCGGGTGCCGATGGCCTTTGCCAGGAAACTCTATGGCATCGTCGGACTCGGCGCGCAGGTGGTGGTGACCGACGATCCCACCGACCCGCTCTACGCCGTGCCGCTCGACGACGCCCCGTCGGTCGGGCCGCCCCAGGGCATGCCGTTCGGCATGGTACCGCTCGACGTGGCGCGCCGCGCCGCAGCATCCGCGATCGCCTGGGCTGCCCCCACGCCCTGACCGGGCGATCATTTTCTCTAGCAGGAATCCCCCAAGCGCATTGCCATCGGCGTTGCTTCTATTCATGTTGCAACGCACCATCGATCAATTGATGCGCAAAGGGGACAGTGCGTGAACGATTCGGGTATCACCGACATCGATGCGATCGACTATCGCATCCTGCGCGAGCTCGCGAGCGACGGCCGCGCTTCCGACGTGGCGCTGAGCGAACGGGTGCACCTGTCGAGCACCGCCGTTGCCCGCCGCCGCAAGATCCTGGAGGAACGCGGCGCGGTGCGCGGCTATTCGGCCGACCTCGACATGGCGCGGCTCGGCTTCGGCATCGTCGTGATCGTGATGATCGAGCTCAGGTCGCAGGCGGAGAATGTGTTGATGGAGTTCGAGACGGCGGTCGTGAAATGCCCGTCCATGTCCTATTGCAGCTTCGTGTCGGGCAATGTCGACTTCCTGATGATCATCCATGTGAAGTCGTTCGAGGATTATGACCGGGTCTATCGCAGCGAACTGTCCATGCTGCCGCATGTCGCCAAGATCCGCAGCAGCTTCGTGATGCGCGAAGTCGCGCAGCGCTCGGTTCCGCCAGTGCTGCTAAGCGGGCCGGCCTGAAGTTCACTCCCGCCCGCACGCAAGCCCACAGGTCCGTCATGCCGGGCATGTCGGCATCCGCCGGGCGGAGGAGCACAAATCTGTTGGCGTGCGGCACGCTCCCCCGAACAAGTGCGGGTGAATATCCAATTCGGATCATCCAGACTGCAGGGCGATAGCCGGCGGTCCGCCGGCTACCCATTCGTTTCCACGAAGGCTGAAAGGCGCGGAGAACGAGCTGCTGATCGTCTCGCCTCCTCTCGACGCGACCATCTTTGCGCCGTCTCGTGAACCCAGTGAGCCTCACTCAAAGCCGAAACGCCACGATCCATAGGCACCCCAGCTATCACCGATTCGGATCGAATCCGCATTGATGCAGAAATCGGGCTAGCTGGCCTTAGACGGCGCCCATAATCTGCGCCCAACCCGCAATCCTTGAACGAATCCACGCAAACGAGGTGAATCTGCGCGTGAAAATAGCGACATCCCCCAACTAAACTCTGCTAATCTTGCGTCAGGGCAATTCCGCAGAGAGTGGCCCGCCAGGGAGAATATATCACGCGAGCAATAATCCCGGCGCCGACAATTTGTCGGCGTCGCAGGAACACTGCGCACTCAACACCGACCAACAATAAACAATGTTCTCAATGAACAGGACGAAGGGAGAGGTTGCCCAGGGAGTAACAATAATCGGGGGCGACCATGGCATTTCTATTCAGCGCGAACACGACTTCCGACCGCCATCTGTTCAGGCGGCACAGCCTTTCTTCCGCCGGGATCCTGGCGCTCGCCATCGCAGCGATGCCCGGCATCGCCGCCGCGCAGACGGCGCCGGCGATGATGGCCAGCGTCGAGGAGAAGGCCCCGGCCGCCGGCGAGACGCAGACCGTCGACGCCATCGTCCAGGATCAATCGGCCGAAGGATCGGCACCGCAGGAGGAGATCACCGTCACCGGATCGCGCATCGTGCGTGACGGTTACGACGCCCCGACGCCGGTCAGTGTGATCAGCAGCAAGGAATTGCAGGCCGAAGCGCCCGCCAATGTCGCCGATTTCGTCAACACCCTGCCTTCGGTGAAGGGCAGCTCGACCGCGGCCAACTCGAACGGCTCGCTCAGCAACGGCCTGGCCGGCGTCGCCTCGGTCAATCTGCGCAACCTCGGGTCGCAGCGCACCCTGGTGCTGTTCGACGGCCAGCGCTCGGTCGCGGCGGCGACCAGCGGCGTGGTGGACGTCAACACGTTCCCCCAGGCGCTGATCGAGCGCGTCGAAGTGGTGACCGGCGGCGCTTCCTCGGCCTATGGATCGGACGCGGTCTCCGGCGTCATCAACTTCATCCTCGACAAGAAATATACGGGGATCAAGGGCAGCTACGAATATGGCGTCACCACCTATAGCGACGGCCCGAACCACAAGTTCACGCTGACGGCGGGCACCCCCTTTGCCGGCGGCAAGGGCCATATCCTGGTCAGCGGCGAATATTTCACCCAGAAGGGCATCCACACGATCGACCGCGACTGGAACGACGCGGGTTTCTTCCAGATCGACAATCCGGCCTATAGCGAAGCCGCCTGCAGGGACTCCAGTTCCGCGACGATCTGCTATCCGGCGCGCCTGATCCAGGGCGGCATCGGCACCGGCCAGTTCACCGAGGGCGGCCTGATCAGCACCGGCCCGTTCAGGGGCGTCTATTTCGGGCAGGTAGACCCCACGACCGGCAAGGCAAGCGTCAACAATTTCGTGTTCGGCCCGTCCAACGGCCAGTGGATGGTCGGCGGCGACTATCGGATCGGCCGCGAGGGCCATGTCAGCAGCGCCACCCTGTTGCCGTCGGAAGACCGCAAGAGCGCGTTCGGCCGGCTCAGCTACGAATTCTCGCCCGCGATCGAGGTCTACGGCCAGTTCGCGTACAGCCGCTATCAGGGCCAGAGCTATTATCAGCAGACCCCGACCACCGGCACGACCATCCAGGTCGCGCCGACCGCCGCCAATGGCGGGCTGATCAACGCCTTCCTGCCGACCAGCTTCGTCAACCAGGTCAATGCTTACAACGCCAACCCGGCCAACACGACCAAGGTGAGCACGGTCGCGATCGGCAGCAGCAATATCGGCATCCCGCCCCAGGGCAGCGACAATACCCGCGAGGTGTTCCGCTATGTCGTCGGCGCCGGTGGTGATTTCGGCCTGTTCGACCGCCAGTGGAAATGGGACGCCTATTACCAGAAGGGCATCACCAAGACCAACGAGCTGCTGACCAATGCGTGGAACCTGGATCGCATGGCGCTGGCCACCGACGCTGTCGTGGCACCGGCCGGCAACGCATCGGGCATCGCCGCCGGCACCATCGTCTGCCGGTCGCGCCTGACCGCCGCCAACGTCAACAATGGCTGCGTGCCGATCAACCGCATCGGCATCGGCGGCGTCACGCCCGAGGCGCTTGCCTATGTCCTGTATGACGGGCTTCAGCCGCTCAGGAAGCAGACGCTGAAGCAGGATGTCGCCGCCTTCAACCTGTTCACCAACAATCTGTTCGACATCTGGGCCGGGCCGATCTCGCTCGCGTTCGGCGGCGAATGGCGCCAGGAATCGGTGAGCGGTTCGGTCGACCCGCTGTTCCAGCCGCGCGTCGCCAATGGCGTGACCAGCGGTACCTGGATCTATGGCAACTACCTGCCCACCTTCGGCAAATATAATGTGAAGGAGGCCTATCTCGAGACCATCGTGCCGCTGTTCAAGGGCGCCGATTTCAACGGCGCGTTCCGCGTCACCGACTATTCCACCTCAGGCACCGTCACGACCTGGAAGGCCGGCCTGACCTGGCAGCCGATCCGGGACGTCAAATTCCGCGGCACCATCTCCCGCGACATCCGCGCCCCGAACCTGGGCGAGTTGTTCGCGCCGGGCACCGGCCGCACCAATACCGTCAACGTTCCCGTCGGCGCGGGCCAGCGCGTCGACCAGTTCAACGAATCCACCGTGGGCAATCCCGGCCTGAAGCCGGAAGTCGCAAGGACCTATGGCGCCGGCGCGGTCTTCACACCGAGCTTCGTTCCCGGCCTCGCCTTCTCGGTCGATTATTTCCAGATCAACCTGAGTGGTGCCATCAACAACCTCACCGCCCAGACGCTGGTCACGCAATGCTATGAGCAGAGCAACAGCGCCGCCTGCTCGGCCATCTCGACCACCGGCGGACGCGGCGTCGTCACCCCTGGCCTGGCGATCACGAGCATCGAGCTGAAGCCGACCAACTTCGTCGGAATCAAGGCCAAGGGCATCGATTTCGAGGCAAGCTATCGCAAGCCGGTCGGCCCGGGCACGCTGACGCTGCGCGCGCTGGCGACCAAGAATATCAGCCTCTATACCGACAACGGCATCGACGTGCCGACCGAGGCGGCGGGCCAGAATTCGGGCAGCCTGCCCGATTGGAACTATCGCCTGACGGCCGGATATGATGTCGGGCCCTGGGGCTTCCAGCTCGTCGGCCGCGGCGTGAGCGGCGGCGTGTACGACAACAGCTATATCGTCTGCAGCACCGATTGCCCGGTCTCGACCGTCGCCAACCGCACGGTGAATCGCAACGACATTGCCGGCGCGATCTATCTCGACCTGCAGGTGAATCACAGCTTCGAGGTCGCCGGCGCCAAGACCACCGCCTTCCTGTCGATCAAGAACCTGCTCGATACCGATCCGGTGCTGGTGGGCAACGGCCCGACCGGCAACAATACCCCGGCCTATCCGCAGACGAACCGCAATCTCTACGACGTGCTCGGTCGTGTGTTCCGCGTTGGTATCCGCTTCGATTTCTAATCCCCGAGACCAGAAAAGATCAGGAGAATTCCACATGAAGAAGATGGTTGGATTGACGGTCGCCTTGCTGTCCACCGCGCTTTACGTTCCCGCCGCCGCCAATGCCCAGGCCAAGCCGGCGCTGAAGGCCGAGGCGATCGCCAATGTCGATGCCCATGCCAAGCTGGTCCAGCAGATGGTGGATTCGATCTACAGCTTCGCCGAGCCGGGTTTCCAGGAGTTCAAGACATCGGAATACATCACCGGCATCCTGGAGAAGGAGGGCTTCAAGGTGACGCGCGGCGTGGCGGGCATCCCGACCGCCTTCACCGCGACCTGGGGCGAGGGCGGACCGATGATCGCGCTGGGCAGCGACATCGACGGGCTGCTCGGCCTGTCGCAGATGCCGGGCACGCCGAAGATCACGCCGATGGTGCCGGGCGCACCGGGGCATGGCGAAGGCCATAACAGCGGCATGCCGCTGATCGTCGCGGCGGCGATCGCCGCCAAGGACGTGATGATCAAGAACAACATCAAGGGCCGGCTGATGATCTGGCCCGGCGTCGCCGAGGAACTGCTCGCGACCAAGGCCTATTATGTGCGCGAAGGCCTGTTCAAGGACGTCGACGCATCGATCTTCACCCATGTCGGCAACCGTTTCGGCACCGGGTATGGCGAGATGGGCAATAACGGCATGGTCTCGGTGGAATACAGCTTCCACGGCAAGACCTCGCACGCCGCGGGCGCGCCCTGGGCTGGCCGTAGCGCGCTCGACGCCGTCGAGGTGATGGACATGGCGTGGAACATGCGCCGCGAGCACCTGCCGCTCACCCAGCGCTCGCATTATGTCATCACCAATGGCGGCGGCCAGCCCAACGTCGTGCCGGGCGAGGCAGCGGTATGGTATTATTTCCGCGAGCAGACCTTCGATTCGATCCGCAAGCTCTACGAAACCGGCAACACCATCTCCGAAGCAGCGGCGATGGCGACGGGCACGACGGTGACGCGGCGCGTGCTGGGCTATGCAGCGCCCAATTTCGGCAACAAGCCGATGGCCGAGGCCGCCTATGCCAATATCAAGGCGGTCGGCATGCCGAAATGGTCGCCCGACGACCAGGCGTTCGCCAAGGCGGTACAGGAGAGCAACGGCCTTAAGATCCAGCCGCTGTTCGACACGATCGCACCGCTCTCCACGCCGGAATCGCGCGGCCCCTCCAATGGCGGCGGTTCGGACGATATCGGGGACATCATGTGGACGGTGCCGACGATCACCATCGGCTTCCCTTCCAACGTGCCCAGCACGATCGGGCACAACGTGACGGCCGCGATCGCGATGGCGACCCCGATCGCGCACAAGGGCGCGGTAGCAGGCGCCAAGGCGGTGGCGATGACCGTGCTCGACCTGATGACCACGCCCAAGCTGATCGCCAGCGCCAAGGACTATTTCAACAACGTCCAGAAGAAGGACCAGAAATATGATCCGGTGCTGACCGCGGCCGACAAGCCGGCGATCGACCTCAACACCCAGCTGATGGCGCAGATGCGCCCGCAGATGGAGAAATTCTACTACGATCCGGCCAAGTACAGCAGCTATCTGGAGCAGATGGGCGTGGCCTATCCGGCGCCCGCATCGCCGCCCCCGCCTGCGACCAAGTAAGACCCCCCACCCTTCCCCGTCATGCCGGACCCGTTCCGGCATCCATCGTCCCGCAGACGCTGCAGCCGTTGCGTGTGCGGAACCATGGGCCCCGGAACCAGTCCGGGGTGACGGTGAGGGGAAACCTCCAGCCTACCAACCAATCTCCGGGACAGGTCCATGAACAAGGCGAAGCTGCTCACCTCCTCGCTCGGCGCGATCTGTCTCGTCGCGCTTTCCGCCCCCGCCATGGCGCGCCCGGCCGATCCGCCGGCGAAGAGCGCATCGCTGCCCGCGCGCGTCGATGGCTTCATCCCCTTCTACTTCGACGCGACGAAGGGCCGGGTGCTGCTCGAAGTGCCCGTGTTCGACGAGGACGTGCTCTATTACGTCTCGGCGGCGACCGGCGGCGGATCGGTGGAACTCCCGTTCGATCGCGGCGTGATGGACAGCGCCGTGATCCGCTTCACCCGGGTCGGCGGCAAGGTGCTAGTCAACGAGCAGAACATGCGCTTCCGCTCGCTCACCGGCGACAAGGCGCATGCCGAGGGCGTGGCGGACAGCTTCCCCACCTCGACCCTCGCCGCGCTGCCGATCGAATCCGAGGCCGGCGGCAAGGTGGTGGTCGATGCCACATCCTTCTTCATGCGCGACGCCGCCAATGTGGAAGCGCAGCTTCGCCGGGCGAACCAGGGTAGTTTCAAGTTCGATGCGGGCAAGAGCAGCTTCTACCCGAAGCGCATGAAGGCCTTTCCCGACAATACCGAGATCGAGACCAGCGCGACCTTCGTCGCCGACAATCCCGGCGCGCTGGTGACCGGCGTGACGCCCGATCCGCGCATGATGACGATGCGCATCCACCACAGCTTCCTGCGCGCGCCGACCGGCTACACCCCGCGCGAGGCAGACCCGCGGATCGGCGTGAGCGCGGTGCGCTTCCAGGATTATTCCAAGCCGTTCAGCGAGAGCCCGGAGGAAAGCTGGATCACGCGCTGGCGGCTGGAAAAGAAAGACCCGTCGGCCCCGATCAGCGACCCGATCAAGCCGATCACCATCTATTTCGATCCCGCCATCCCCGCCCCGATCCGTCACGCGATGAAGGAAGGCCTGCTGTGGTGGAACAAGGCCTATGAGGCGGCTGGGTTCAGCAACGCGATCGTCGCGCTGGACGCGCCGGCCGACATGGACCCGATGGACATCCGCTATGCCTATGTCCTGTGGATCAACCGCGACGAGCGCGGCTTCTCCAGTGGAGGCACCTATCGCGACCCGCGCACCGGCGAGGTGATCGGATCGAAGGTGCGCATGGACACGCACCGCATCCGCACCGTCGGCAATTACTGGGACGTGTACAGCGCCGGCCTGCCCGCCGACGGCAGCGGCATCACGGTGGCCGATCCGAACCTGCTGAGCGACGACAAGATGGCGGCGATGCCGAAGGGCCAGCGCGACATGGTGCTGCTGCGCCAGGCACTGCTCACCGCACACGAGCTTGGCCATGCCCAGGGCTTCGGCCATAATTTCGCGTCGAGTCTCAACAACCGCGCTTCGGTGATGGAATATCCGACGCCGCGGGTGAAGGTCGTCAACGGCAAGCTCGACCTGAGCGAGTCCTTCCAGAAGGCGATCGGTGCGTACGACACGTACATGGTGCGTTACGCTTACACCCCCCTCCCCGCCGCGTCGGAAAAGGCCGGCCTGGACGCCATCATCGCCGACATGCGCGCCAAGGGCATCCTCTATGTGCCCGACACCGATCCGCGCTGGACCTGGTATGACGACCGCGCCACCCCGACCGAGAATCTGCGCGAGGACATGGCCGCCCGTGCGATCATGATCGCCAATTACGGGCAAGGCATGCTCAAGGCCGACGAGCCGGTCGGCTCTCTGCGCAACACGCGACTGTGGATGGCCTATCTCCACCATCGCTACGCGATCGAATCCGGCCTGAAATATGTCGGCGGCCTGTTCGAGAATATCGTGGTGAAGGGCGAGACCCTGCCGCCGACCGAGTTCATCCCGGCCAAGCTGCAGCGCGACACGCTCGGCCTGCTGATGGAGGCGATCGAGCCGAAGAACCTGGCTCTGCCCGAATCGCTGCTGGTGCAGCTCACCCCGGATCCGGGCAACAACCTGGAGGATCTGTCGACCGACGATGTGTTCGACCAGCTTCGCGCCGCGCGCATCCTGTCGGGCATGGTGCTCGAACCGCTGTTCGACGCGGCCAAATCGACCCGCATGATCGCGCTTGCCGCCCGGCAGCCCGACACGCTGACCTTCCCCGAGATGGTCGACACCGTCCTTGCCCATAGCTGGAGCGCGCCGACCGACGGCACCGCCTCGGATCGCGCGCTGCGCCGGGTGACGCAACAGGTGGCGCTCGAATCGATGATGATCCTGGGCGGCAATGACGATGCCGCGCCCGAGGCGCGCGCCTATGTGCTCGACAAGCTCTCGACCCTGGCGACCGCGCTGAAGACGAAGCCCGGCGCCGACGCGCTGACCACCGCCTTCTACCGCCAGACGGCGCGCGACATCGCGCACTATCTGGAGGACCCGAAGAAGAACGCCCCGAAGACCGCGACGCCGAGCTGGGGCAAGGGACCGCGCTCGCGCTTCCCGCAGCCGCCGGGGCCGCCGCTGGGCTGATAATGAGGGCCCCGGCTCACGGGGTTCTCGACAGCGGTGACGCGATGCGCTTGAGGGGGAGGATGACTTGGCATCCTCCCCTATTCATCGTTTCTGCTCCCCGGCGAAGGCCGGGGAACGGTTAGCGCCCATGACTAAGGCAGCCTTCCTGGCCATCGACTGGGGCACCACCAATCGCCGCGTCTATGCGATTGATGCGAGCGGCGAAGTCGTTGCGAATGAACGAGACGACCGGGGTGTCACCTCGATCGCGCGGGGCGACTTCGCCGCCGAGGTGGCGCAGATCCGCACGCGGTTCGGCGACCTGCCGGTTCTCATCGCCGGCATGGCGGGATCGGTACGCGGATGGGTCGAAGTGCCCTATCTCCGTTGCCCGGCGGATCTGGCGACGCTGGCCGGGGCAGTGCATTGGGTCGAACCGCGCACGGCGATCGTGCCAGGCCTGTCCGTCGTCGACGGCGCGCGGGGCGACGTGATGCGCGGGGAAGAGGTGCAGTTGCTCGGCAGCGTCGCAGCCGGCCTTGCCCCGCCCGACGCCCTGCTCTGCCAGCCCGGCACGCATTGCAAATGGGCGACGATGGCCGCGGGCAGCGTGGTCGGTTTCCGTACGGCGATGACCGGCGAGGTCTTCGCGCTGCTCCGCCGCCACAGCCTGCTCGCCGACTTCCTGACGGGCGATGTCAGCGAAGGCGCCGCCTTTAGCGCCGGGGTCGCCGCCTCGGCCGATGCGACCCTGCTCACCGCGCTGTTCGGCGTGCGCGCCAGTGTGCTGCTCGATCTGCGGGCGCGGGAGGATGCGGCTTCCTATGTAAGCGGCCTGCTGATCGGCAGCGACGTGCGCGAACAGGCGCTGGCGGCGGGCCAGACGGTCCATCTCCTCGCCGATCCCGCGCTCGGCGCGCTCTATGCGGCAGCGATCGAGGCTTATGGCGGATGCCCGGTCGCGATCGACAGCCAGGCCGGTTTCCTTGCCGGCGTCACCGCCTTGTGGAGTATGATCAATGCACGCTGATTTCGCCGCCGCCATGGCCCGCTGCCCGCTGGTCGCGATCCTGCGCGGTGTGAAGCCCGACGAGATCGAAGCGATTGGCGATGCGCTGGTCGATGCCGGATTCGCGATGATCGAGGTGCCGCTGAACTCGCCGCATCCGCTGACGAGCATCGACCTGCTGGTCAAACGCTATGGCGACGATGCGCTGGTGGGCGCGGGCACCGTGCTGACCGTCGCCCAGGTCGAGAAAGTCCGCGCCGTCGGCGGGCGGCTGATCGTCTCGCCCAATGTGAATGTCGACGTCATCGCAGCGACCGCGCGCGACGGGCTGGTTTCCCTGCCCGGCTATTTCACCCCGAGCGAAGCCTTTGCCGCCATCGCCGCGGGTGCGAGCGGGCTGAAGCTGTTCCCGGCCGAGGCGGCGACACCCGGCGTGCTTCGCGCGCACCGTGCCGTTCTTCCGCCTGAACTGGCGGTGCTCGCGGTCGGCGGGATCACGCCCGAGGGTATGGCGTCCTGGCGGGATGCGGGCGCGCAGGGTTTCGGGTTGGGCTCGGCGCTGTACAAGCCCGGCATGGCGGCGAGCGAAGTAGGCGAAAGAGCGCGGGCGTTCGTCGCGACTTTGGTGAACGGCTAGTCCCTACGCGCTCTCTTTAAGCCGCCACGCTCTTCATCGGCTCCACGTTCGACACGGCGATCACCAGGTTCCGGCCGCGCGTCTTCGCCTCGAGCAGCGCCGGGACGATGAAGGCACCGGACACACCGGTGAGCAGCAGCGTGACGCCGTAAGCCCAGTTGGTGATGGTGCCGATACGCATCTCGTGCGGGTAACACGACCATGATTGAGGCCAGGGCAAACTGGCAGAGATAGCACCGATACGGGATTTAAATCACGCCATATCAAGGCTGTAGACCCATTGATGCAGCTCATTTCATCGCATTGTGCGCCAAATGCGACGACCCGGCGGAACGATCGAACCTTGATCTGCATTAATCCCTAAAGTGGGGAAACATGGACAAGAAACTCGAAGACGAAATAGCCCGGATCGAAGCGACCCAGGAAGCGCTCCGCGAAAGCATCGAGGAGACGAAGCAGCTTTCGGCCAAGGCCGAGAAGCTGCTTCAGCAGCACAAACAGGCGCTTAAGGATCAGGCGGACGAATGAACGCCCGGGCGCGGCTTATTTCTTCACCGCGCCGTTCTGCTTGAGGAAGGCGATCACATCCGCCTGGTCCTGCGCATTGGGCAGGCCAATGAAGATCATCCTGGTGCCGGGCAGCGCCTGGCGCGGGGCCGCGAGGAAGCGTGCAAGGTTCTTGTCGTTCCACACCTGGCCCGATGCCTTCATCGCCGGCGAATAGTTGAAGCCGGCGACCGCGCCAGCCTTGCGATTGACCACGCCGCGCAGATTGGGGCCGAGGCCGTTCTTGCCCGACGCATCGACGCTGTGACAGGAGGCGCACTTCTTGAACACCACCGCCCCGGCGGCCGCATCGGCGGGCGGCGCGGCATAGGCCGCGGTAGAACCGGCCAGCATTGCGATCACCGTCAGACCAGCAAGATACTTCATTCGGATGCTCCCATACGCAAACGCCACGACCCTCTCCTCGCCTATTTCAGTTGAACCGCCGATGACCGGCCGCGATGGATTGGCAAGGATTTGAGCCCTTAAGACGACCCTGCCCACAGCTTGCAACGGCATTGTTTGCGCATTGTGAGATTTGCGCCGCGCCCCTTCGGAAAACTACCTACGGGGGAAGTACGGAATGGTTCACACATGCTCTACGCGGCTAATTGGCCGGCCCAGCCGCTATTCGAGTAGCTGTACGGCGGCGGAACCAGGCCGGGACTTTAGGCGAGTGCCCCGGTCTGGTGTTCCGCCTCTAGCCTGCGACCGCGCGGCCCTTTTCCGACAGGCTCCTGAACGTCACCGACCAGCGGCGCACCTGCATGGCGGTGATGCTGTGTTCCCAGCCATGCCGCGCCTCCCCGCTCAGATGATAGATGGATCGCGGCGCAAGCGGCAACGCCGCCCGGTCGAACCCTTTTTCCCTGCGCCGCCGCAGCCTCAGCGTCGCCTCGGCCTCCAGCGAGATGCCGATGACATGCTCGAACACCGGCCGGTCGCGGTGCCAGCTGACGTGCTCCCCCGAGTGTTACCACTCAGACATAGAGTCCATGCCCATTTTGCTGGCTGGTTGCTGATATGGCAACGGGCATGGGGGCATGCCCCCATGCCCGTTTGCCGGCGATCTCGGCGGGTGTTTTTCCGCCCAGTTTCGAGTGTGGCCTGACGTTGTTGTAGTCGTCACGCCAGGCCGCCAGTACCCGGCGCGCATGCGCCAGTGACCGGAACAGCGTCTCGTTGAGACATTCGAACAGCGTCTCGTTGAGACATTCGTCGCGCAAG